>CALMMG010000205.1 GCA_937868185.1 uncultured Pseudomonadota bacterium | reverse complement strand
AATTTTGCATCAGGAGACAGGAAATGGCTAAAAGTTTAGGTATTTTTGTTACCTCGCCCCAGCACATGCGCCATGTCATGGGGATCACCGCGGCCGCCAAGGCCAAGGGTTCCAAGGTAAAAGTTTTCTTCAGCTGGTTCGGTGTTCATCTGACCAAATGCAAGGAGTTTCCGGCTCTCTGCGAACTGGCGGACGACGTGTCCATCTGCGTGGACAGCTACAAGAACGCAGGCTATGATCCCGCCGATATTCCCAAAGGGCTTGAGGCCAAGAAGATGGCCACCCAGTCCCAGCATGGCGAAATCATTGAAGACTACGAATGCTACCTGACCTTATAAGGAGAGAACTATGTCCAAGAAAGTAGGTCTTCTATTGGTAAACAAGGAGTACACCCTAGACGGCATCCGCTCCACACTGGGTCTGGCCGTCGAGAACATGTACTCGTATGCCTATGTCATGAACAACGAACTTGCCGACCTGAGCGACTACCACAAGGAGAACATAGAGTGGGTTCGTGACATGGAAGGCGAGGTCTACACCACCGTCGACGCCAATGTCGAAAAACACGGCATGGTCAAGATCACCCTCGAGGAGATCGGCAAACAGCTGCGCGACCTCGACATCATTATTCCTTACGGCATTCTGCGCTCCGACAAGAGCTAAGATACTTATAGACCCAAAACAACAAGGAGTGTTCCGATGAAACTCTTGAATGTATACCGTTCTGAGCCCAATGACGACACCAAGAAGCTGGTGGAGATCGTCTCCGAGGGTCGCGAGGTTGAGTCCTTTGATCTCAATGTTGAGAGCCCGGACTACAGCGCATTGCTGGATAAGGTTTTTGCCGTCGACCAGACCATCTGCTGGTGGTAAGCAAGTCTTTTTCAGCCGATTCGGACTGAAGCAAATCCCTGGCCATTATTGGTCGGGGATTTTTTTTGCACCGAAGCGCTGGTTTTTCTGTGCATTTTATCCATGAATGTCGTATGATTTTTCAGGCTTGTTGCCACTCAGTACTGCAACCTCTTTATGTTTTTGCCTAGAATTTCTGGCAAGGGAAGGGACCAAGAGCGCGTCTACGAATTAACTGCCAATGGACTTCGCACTATGATCTGGAAATCACGACTCTCCGCTATGGGGTCATCAACCCCACCTGCTTTTCTCTTCGTGCTTCTTATTCTTTCTTTCACCCTCCTGCAAAGCGGATGCGCCACAAATCCCGCCTCACAAACCGCCCAACTTCCGGGAGCTGATTCCGCCTGCGGCCCGCAATATGATGAAGACACTGACCCCGGCCTACCAGTCACCGCTCCCCTCAAGGCTCCGAAGATCGTCATCAAAAAAGCCAAAAAAAAGCTCCTCCTCTATTCCGAGGAAAAGCTGCTCCGCACCTACCCGATCAAGCTTGGCTTCAACCCGGTTGGTGACAAGATCCGCCAGGGGGATAAGCGTACCCCTGAAGGAAGCTATTATATCTGCATGAAAAACCCGCGCAGCAAATACCACCTCTCCCTGGGCTTAAGCTATCCGAGCATTGAGGACGCCGAGCGGGGCCTTGAGCAGAAGCTCATCACCAAGAACGACCACGACCGGATAATCGAAAGAATCTCCAAAAAATCCATCCCCCCTTGGGACACCCCCCTGGGCGGCGAGATCTTCATCCATGGCGGGGGGGAAACCTGGGACTGGACGTATGGCTGCGTAGCCATGTGCAACAAGGACATCGAGGAATTATTCAAAGTCGTCGCCCTTGGCACCCAGGTCGTCATCCAGCGGTAAGCCGATTCACTTCGCCGTCACTACCGGAGTTTCATGCACCCAGACCCAGGTTCCCGGATCGGCCTGAGTCGCCTCTTGCCAATTCCCCCTGTTGGCTTTCGGACTGGTCCATTCAAACAGCCAGAGAGCATCCTTGGGTGCCAGATTTACGCAACCGTGAGAGTTTGGCAGCCCGAAAAAATCGTGCCAGTAAGAGGCGTGCATCCCGTATGACTTATAAAAGTACATACTCCATGGCACATCTTCCACCAGATAACGGTCCGAATCATCTGCACCGCCGCTCATTTTGCCGAGCCTGACCTTGGCCCAGATGCGGAACAACCCCTTGATCGTTGGAAAACTCCCATCACCGGAAGAAATCAGGGTGGCAAAAATCAACCGATCTCCCTCGTAGGCCGACAAGGTCTGTTCTGTAAGATTCACCTCGATCCAGCGTTCCGTCTCCCCCACACCCTCCGGACGACTGCTGGGGGTTACCATGGCGAGGCGACCATAAGGAACCCAGACGCCGGTGCCGATCCTGCACCACTTACGCTGGTCGACTTCCCGTATTTCGTGAACGATGACCAACGATCTCGCCGGCACCACAGCCGGATCCTCTTCTTCAACCGGAGGCACCCCTGGCCCAGGGGAAACACGGGTATGGAAAATCATCCAGGCAAATTTCTTATAAAAATCACGGGGCACCATGACCCCTTGAAAACCAGATGGTTTAGCGAGCCGAAGCTTGTCGGCCCGCATATATTCTTTTTCATTGATCTTGTACCAGCCCTGCTCACCCACCATGACCGGGCGAGGATCACTGAGGCTGACCCACATAAAGCCAGTGCGAGTAAAGCGGACAGGGGAAAGCCCGGAGGCCTCATCCTGCGGCTGGGCATAGACGGGAACAGAATCCTCCTTGATCTGGGCATAGGTCATGGGCAAAACATTGGTTGCCATATCCGGAAACGGACAGACAAACTGTTTTTCCGTAAGATCCGCCCCGCCTCCAGCCCGACACAAATCAACCTGGAGACAGAAAACCAGCCCCAGGCACAGCCAGAGGAAAATGGCTCTCTGCACGATCAGCACCTAAGCCTTGATATGTTCATCCGCAAGCATCCGGTCAAGAAAACCGAGCAGAAACTGGCGCTGGGCCGGGGTAGAATAGCTGATGCACGAGCAATGCAGGTTGCTCTGACTCCGGACGAGAAATTCAGCGATCAACCGGCTCCGCCCCAACTCGATCCCGAAAAAAAATGGGCCGCATTGTTCGTGCCCCTGCTGCGCTTCGGCCAGCAGATCCTCCGGGACCGGCAACCAGAATATTCCCTCCATGGGGCCTACCTTCAAGGTCCGCTTTAGATATGACTCCAGGTTATCCTGTTCCTCTTTGCTCAACTCATCAACAACAAACTGACGCATACCATGCCTCTGCCGATTTTCCGGTGAATTCGTTTATGTCCCCTGATTTTGACTCATTCCATGCAACACAGCACTTTGTACATTACCAGAATCGCTCTAAACTGTCACCAAAAGGGAGAGGGGTCTCCCCATACACCTTCGCCCTGCTTTACATTTGACAGAACCCAACCCGGGCAGTATCGTGCGACAGGTCATTACCTTACAAACAAGGAGAAATGGATGAGCAATCCCTGTCTTTTCTGCAGGATCATCGCCGGCGAAATCCCTGCCAAAAAACTGTACGAAGATGATGAGGTCTTCGCTTTCTGGGACATCTCTCCCCAGGCACCTACGCACTTCCTGGTCATCCCCAAAAAACATCTCAGTGGGCCGGGCGCGGTTTCCAGTGAAGACGAAGCGCTCATTGGCAAGGTTATCCGCATCGGCGCACAACTGGCCAGGGAAAACGACGCGGAGCAATGCCGTCTGGTCATGAATAACGGTGCTGAGGCAGGACAGACCGTCTTCCACCTGCACCTCCACGTTCTCGGTGGCCGCCCTATGTCCTGGCCACCGGGCTGAACGAAAACACTCCAGCAAGCACAGACTATGCCCCCTGTTATCGCATTCATCGGCAAGCCCGACTCCGGCAAAACCACCCTTCTTGAAAAGCTGATTCCGGAATTACGGCGACGCGGCTATCGCATCGGCACCATCAAGCACCATGTCCACACCTTTGAAATGGACAAGCCCGGCAAAGACACCTGGCGTCACAAACAGGCTGGCGCCTCCACCGTGGCCCTCTCTTCCCCCACCGGCCTGGGCATTATCCGCGATGTGGACGAAGATCTGAGTATTGAAGAACTGGTGGGCCGCTACTACGGCGATATCGATCTGGTGATCACCGAAGGCTATAAACGACTGCCCCTTCCCAAGGTTGAAGTCTTTCGCAGTGCCTTGCATGATGAGCCGTTGCCAGACAGAGATGAAACCTGGGTCGCCATGGTCAGTGACACCACAGGTCTCACCGATCTCCCCTGCTTTGGGCTGGACGATGTCATCGGGCTGGCAGATTTTCTGGAGGCGCGCTTTATCAAGCCCTTTCCCAGGCAAAAAACCAGCCTGCTGGTGAACGGCCAGCCGGTCTATCTCAATACCTTTGTGGAAAGCTTTCTTCGTCAAGCCATCACCGGCATGACATGCTCCCTCAAAGGGTGCCAGGACCCCCAGGAGATTATCATCACCATCCGCCAGGCTCCTTCGGAATGATCAATCAGGTTGCCGGGGTTATCCTGGCGGGCGGCAAGAGCTCGCGTTTTGGGTCCAACAAGGCCCTGGCTCTCCATCAGGGGACCGCTCTGGTCCAGAGCATCACCCACAGACTTGCTGATCTTTTCCCGGAAACCCTGCTCATAACCAATACGCCCGAGGACTACACCTTTCTTGGTTGGCCCATGGCGGCAGATCACTACCACAATTGCGGCCCCCTGGCCGGAATCCATGCCGCCTTGCGGGCAATCTCCCAACCCCGCGCCTTTGTCTGCGGCTGCGATATGCCGCTGCTCAATCCAACTCTGATCCGTTTCCTCTGCGAACTGCCCGGCGACCATGATGTGGTGCTGCCCTGGCTGTCAGCAGGTCCGGAACCACTGTACGCGGTTTACAGCAAAAATGGGCTGCCGATCATTGAGCAAAATCTCGCCAATAAACAATGCAAGATCGGCATGTTGTACGAAAAGCTGCGCATCCGCAAGGTCAGCGCCGAGGAAATCCTGGAAATCCTTCCGGATTTGACTACCTTCCATAACATCAACCACCAGCATGACCTTGCCCGTCTTGCCACCATGGGACAATGAGCATGCCGATCCTCTCGCTTACGGACGCACAACAACTGATTGTTGGCCATTGCTCTACCCTGGGACCGGAAACTATTCCCCTTCCAGACGCCGCCGGCCGCATTGCCGCCCAAGCCATCAAGGCAACGCGAGCGGTGCCGGACTTTGCCCGTTCCGCCATGGATGGGTATGCTGTCAACAGCCATGACCTGACCAGCAGCGCAGAAGCGGTCTCTTTGCCGGTAACCGGTGAGATTGCTGCAGGCACCACCGATCTGCCAAAATTTTCCAGAAAAACCGCCATCGCAATCATGACCGGCGGCGCCTTGCCGCTCGGGGCGAATCAGATTGTCCCCTTTGAACATTGCCAGAGAGCCGAAAACTTGGTCCTGGTGCACAGCCCGCCCCGTCCCGGCGCTTTCATTCGTGCCAAAGGCACGGACCTCGCCGCCAGGCAAACCATTGTCCAAGCCGGGGCAAAGATCGAAGTCCAACACCTCCCGCTCCTTGCCGAAAGCGGTATGGCCAAAGTGTCCGTCGTTAGCCGCCCGGAATTGGCCATCATCTGCACCGGCAGCGAATTACTCGATACCCTGGATACTCCGGAAACCGGGCAGATCATCGGCGGCAACCGCTTCCTGCTCGCTGCCCTCATCACGAATGCGGGGGCGATCCCCCGCGATCTTGGTCTGGTGGCCGATGAGTGCGACAGGATTGTCGCCATTCTAAAAGACGCCTTGCGCAGTCCGGCCCAGGGGGTAATCACCACCGGCGGCATGGGGCCGGGCAACTACGATCTCTTGCCCCAGGCCTTTGCCAAACTCGGGATTCACCCTGTGTACACGGCGTTGGCAGTCCGCCCTGGTCGCTCAACCATGTTCGGCCTTTACAACGGCAAACCGATCTTCGCCCTACCAGGCCCACCGCCTGCGGTTTTCCTACTGTTTCACGAGCTTGTCCTGCCAGCCTTACGCAAGATGCAGGGGCAACGCCAACCCTTGCCCCCCCTTGTGCGCGCCACCCTCACCACCCCAATACTCTTAAAGAAAACAGGGTTGCTCAACCTGAAAGGCGCGGTGGTCCGCCTGAACGGCAAAACCCTCACTGCCCGGCCAGCCGGCAAAAACGAAGCGGCCAACGCCATCATCCATCTGCCGTCAAACCGGAAGCATCTGCTGGCTGGGGAAGAAGTCTCCCTGCTCCTCTGCACCCCGGACCGTTTCTGAGGGTGTGTGCCCCCGCTCCGCCCTCTTGATTTCTGCCCTACACCATGATACAACCCGCTTTGACAGAACTTTTAGAACCCATGCAGACCAAAGGGGATATCCATGCTTGAATTGCGTTTTATCAGAGAAAATCTGGATCTCGTCAAAGAAAAACTCGCCTTCCGGGGGATCACCGATTCCCGCATTGACGATTTTGCCGCCATCGACCAGAAGCGCCGCACCCTGCTCTCCGAAGTGGAATCGCTCCGCAACAAACGCAAGACCGCTTCCCAGGAAATTGGCGAGCTGAAAAAAGCAGGGGCCGATGCCGAAGGGCCCATGGCCGAGATGCGTCAGGTGGGAGAGCGGGTCAAGGAGATCGAAAACGAGCTGGTCAGCCTGGAGGAAGATCTCCAGTCCATCGTCCTAACCCTGCCCAACCTCTGCGACGATTCCGTGCCCCGTGGCACGGCCGACACGGACAATCTGGAAATCAAGCGCTGGGGCACGATACCGCAATTCGCCTTTGTAGCCAAACCACACCATGAACTGGGCGAGGCGGCCGGGACAATCGATTTTGAACGGGCGGCCAAGCTCTCCGGGGCCCGCTTTGCCGTGCTCAAAGGGTTTGCCTCCCGCCTGGAGCGGGCGCTAATCAATTTCATGCTTGATCTCCACACCCAGCGGCACGGCTACACCGAGATCCTCCCCCCGTTTCTGGTCAACTCCCAGACCATGACCGCCACCGGCCAGTTGCCCAAATTCGCGGCGGATCTCTTTGGCATCAAGGACTGGGATCTCTGGCTGATCCCCACCGCCGAGGTGCCGGTGACCAACCTCCACCGGGACGAAACCCTGGCCGAGCACGAGCTGCCCATCAAGTACACGGCCTACACCCCCTGCTTCCGTTCCGAGGCCGGCTCCTACGGCCGGGATACCAAGGGGCTGATCCGCCAGCACCAGTTCGACAAGGTGGAACTGGTGAAATTCACCACCCCGGAAACCTCCAGCCGTGAGCTGGAAAGCCTGCTCGCCGACGCGGAAGAGGTGCTGCAACTGCTGGAGCTTCCCTACCGGGTGGTACAGCTCTGCAGTGGGGATCTTGGCTTTTCCGCCAACAAGACCTACGACATCGAGGTCTGGATGCCCGCCCAAAACACCTACCGGGAGATATCCTCATGCAGTAATTTCGGTGAATTTCAGGCTCGGCGGGGCGGGATCAGGTATCGTCCCAAGGGGCAGAACAAAAGCGCTCTGGTCCATACCTTAAACGGCAGCGGTCTTGCCGTCGGACGGACGTTGGCCGCCATTTTTGAAAACTACCAGCAGGATGATGGCGGTATCGCCATTCCAAAGGTGCTTGCACCCTATTTTGAAAATAGATTTTGAGGGGGAAGAAGAAGGGAGGACGGATTAACCTGCACCGCTTTTAACCAGCTGGAGACTGTTCCTACTTCAAGACATACCGGTTCTTACCGCTCTGCTTGGCCTCGTACATGTTCTGGTCGGCCCGTTCCAGCAAACTCTGACCACTTTCGCCTGCGCGGTATTGGGTTACACCAATGCTCACTGTTTTTCGCACCGTTTCCTGGGGGGTCGGGTAAAAAGCCACCCCGGCAAAACTGGCTCGAATCCGCTCCGCCACTACGGTCGCCTCTTCGCCGCTGGTCACCGGCAGGATGATGGTGAACTCCTCCCCGCCGTACCGGCAGGGAATATCATTAACCCGCAACGACGCTGCGATCACCTGGCCCAGCCGGGCCAAAACCCGATCCCCATCTGCATGCCCGTACGTATCATTGTGGTGCTTAAAATTATCGATATCCAGCAACAGAAGAGAAAGCGGCTGGCCATGCCGGTTAGCCCGCTCCACCTCGAGCTGTAAATGCGTGTTAAAGTAACGCTTGTTAAAAAGTTTGGTCAGTTCATCAACCAGGCTGAGTTCCTTGTAGCGGCGCTCACTTTCGGCCAGGGCCTTTTCAGCCTTGACCCGTTCGGTAATGTCGGTGATATGCTCGACAATCCCTAGGAGGTCCCCGCCCGGCCCCATGAATGGCGTAGAAATGCTACTGTAATATGCGATACCCCCATCAGGCTCTCCCTTTTCTATCTCGGCCTCGACTCGCTTTTCCCCTTTTTTAACCAGCTGAAGCGGGCAATCCTTTGTTTCACAGAGGCAGGAATGAAAAATTTCGTAGCATTTACGGTGCAGAGACTCCTCCTTGGTCACCCCGGCCATCTCGAGAAAGGCATCGTTGCAGCGCAAGAGGTTGTAGTGTTTATCTACCAGAAGGATGCCGCCGGCAACGGTCTTGAATATCTGGTTGATCTCGATGTAGGCCTGTTCCGCCTCCATGGCCATGGCATTGGCTCGACTTATGGCCTCTTCCAATTGGAGGTTGTTGTCTACCAGCTCTTCCTGGATTTTTGCCAGGGCCTTATCATCCACTTCCCGTTGCAGGCAAGCCCGCACATGCTGAGAGGCAGCAGACAACCAGATATCGAGCACCTTCTTCTCAACGGGCTTGACCATGAAATAATTGACCCCGGCGGCAATGGCCGTGGCACTATCCTCCGGACTGTCTTTCCCGGAAATCATCAGTATAGTGAGATATCTCCCCCGTTCGGAGGCAAGGAATGTCCTGGAGAGCTCCAGACCATCCATGTCTGGCAGCACCCAGTCCATGAGAATAAGATGCGGAGAACCCGCAGCAAAGGCCGCCATGGCCGATGCCCCGGTGGTGCAGGCAACAACGGCATAGCCCTGGCTTTCCACAATCCTTTGCAAAAGATCGCACACGGCTTGGTCATCTTCGACAATCAGGGCGGTAAACCCTGCTTTTCCAGGCGTAATCTCTGTCAAGACAACTCCTCCGCTAGATTCTCCGACAGTAGTATCCCGCCAGGGTTTTCTCATACTTCTTCAGGGAGTATAGCAAACCTACCAGCTTTGTTACAAAAAATCTGCAATCAGGCTCATTTCTCTGCCAAGGCCAGCTCGATCAAACGGTCGATCAGGAGCGGAAAGGGCAAACCATGGGCAGCGGCCGCCTGAGGCAACAGGCTGGTCGGGGTCATCCCAGGGATGGTATTGGTCTCAAGCACATAGATGGAATCACCGGCAACAATCATGTCTGTCCGACTGTATCCTTTGAGCTGCAGGGCACGGTGCGCGGCCAGCGCGATCGCCTGCGCCCTGGCGGTCACCTCGGGCGGCAACTCCGCCGGACAGACCTCACGGGAAGCGCCCGGCTGGTATTTGGCCTGATAATCAAAAAAAGCAAACTCCTCACCGGGGATAATCTCGACGATAGGCAAGGCGGTAAGCTCCTTGTTGCCAAGCACCCCGCCAGTGATCTCCCGACCCTGCACATACTGTTCAACCATAACCTCGCTGTCAAAACTGAACGCCTTCCCCAGCCCCTGAACCAGCTCATCCTCGCTCCGGGCCAGACTCATCCCCAGACTGGAGCCCTGGCGGATAGGCTTGATAACCACCGGCAGGGACAGCCGCTCCAGCAGGCGACTGGGATCCTTTTGGTCTTCCGGCTGCGCCATCTCCCAGGCCGCCACGGTGAGCCCGGCCTGTTGGTAAAGAACCTTCGCCAAATTCTTGTCCATGGCCAGGGCAGAACCCAGCACCCCTGCGCCCTGATAGGGGATGCCCAGCAGATCGAGAAAGCCCTGCATGGTACCGTCCTCGCCCAGAGGGCCATGGAGCAAAATGAAGGCCACATCAATCTTGTCACCATCCGCAGCCAGCTGGGCCAGATCCGTGGCAGGGTCGTAGCGGCGAACCTCGTATTTTTCCCGGTTGAGCGCTTTTTCCACCTCTTTGGCTCCGGCCAGCGAAACCTCACGCTCGCCGGATTTGCCCCCGGCGATAAGGGCAAAACGAATCTTCTTTTCCATAGCTTTTTCCCGAATAGTTGCGTACTGAGTTAGGAGGCGTAGCAGTTAACGGCAACGAAATAACCTGGACTGCCTTGGCCCTTTCGTTCCCGCTCTTTATGCCGTTTTGGCCATCACATTAACAACATTATGTATCACCCCGGCTTGCAAAAGAACCAGCGGCCACCGCGGGGCAGCAGTGAAGTGTCTGCCGGACACGTATCCTTATAATAAGTTCCCTACCTATTTTGTAGGGATTTTTACACGGTACCGGAAAAACTCCGACCAGACGGAAAACAGCACATGAACCAGGATACCATCCACAAGCTCCGGAAAATTGTCGGCCAGGACCAGGTAACCACGGTCGCGGAAGAGCTGGCCTGCTACTCCTATGACGGCACCGGCCAGGAATATCCCCCCAATGCCGTGGTCTTTCCCGGTTCCACCGAGGAAATTTGCCGCATCATGCAGTTGGCCTCGTCCACCCCGTTTCCCGTGGTACCCCGAGGGGCAGGGACCGGCATGACCGGCGGCGCCTTGCCCGTGGCGGGCGGGCTGGTCATGGTCATGAGCCGCCTGAACCGCATCCTGGAAATCGACCGAGACAATCAACTTGCCGTGGTGGAACCTGGGGTCATCACCGGAGATCTGCGCGAAGAGGCGGATCGGCACGGCCTCTATTACCCGCCGGACCCAGCCAGTCTGAAGTTCTGCACCATGGGCGGCAATGTCGCAGAGTGTGCCGGTGGCCCGAGTGCAGTAAAGTATGGGGTAACCCGCGATTATGTCCTGGGCCTGGAAGCGGTGCTGCCCGATGGCAGTCTCATCCATACCGGCGTCAGAACCGCCAAGGGAGTGGTGGGCTACGATCTTACCCGGTTGCTGGTGGGCTCCGAAGGAACCCTGGCCATCATCACCAAAATCACGGTAAAGCTCCTCCCCGCCCCGGAGGCCCGCTCCACCCTGCTGGTCCTCTGTCGTGGCATGGTCGAAGCGACCAGCCTGGTGGCGACCATTCTCGCCCACCATACCCCCTGCACCCTGGAATACATGGACCGGACCGCCCTGGCCATTGTCCGGGACAAACTGCCGTTCCCCTTTCCCGAAGAGGCCGGAGCCCTGCTTCTGATCGAGCTTGACGGCCAGAAGGAGACCGTGCCCCTTGCCACCCGCCAGCTGACAGAGTTTTTGCAGACCCAGTCGGGCATCATCCAGAGTCGCACCGCCGCAAACGAAGCAGAGGCCGATCAGCTCTGGGCCGCCCGCCGCGCCATCTCCCCTTCGGCCTTCAGCCTCAAGCCCCACAAGATGAGCGAAGATGTGGTGGTTCCCCGCAGCCGGTTGCCGCAGTTGGTCTCCTGCACAGAAAAATTAAGCCAGGAGCTCGGGATCGTCATCTTCACCTTCGGCCATGCCGGAGACGGCAATATCCATGTCAATATCATGCTGGACAGGGCTATCCCGCAGGAGATCCAGCAGGCCAATGCCGCCAAACAGCTTCTTTTTGAGGAGGTGTTGCGCTTGGGCGGCACCCTGTCCGGCGAGCACGGCGTTGGCCTGACCAAGGCTGCCTATCTGGACATAGAACTTGACCCACAGACCCTGGCGCTCATGCGCCAGATCAAGAACCTCTTTGACCCGCACAACATTCTCAATCCGGGCAAGATCTTTCCTCCCCAGACCGTGCCGGAAAAAAATATTTGACAATCAGAGCAATGATCGGCTATATAAACGGTTTATTTTTAAAAATCTGCGCCACTTCAGCTTCTTGTGAAACAGGCGTTGGCTAAAAATTCTGAACCGTGACGTTGCAACCCGCATACTGGAGAAATCATGATTGAAATAGAGGTAAGAGGGGATATCGAACAGGCGATTCGGCTGCTCAAGAAAAAAATGCAGCTCGATGGGATGAAGAAAGAACTCAAACGCCGCGAGTACTACGAAAAACCCAGCGCCAAACGCCGTCGCAAGCAAGCAGAATCCAAACGGAAAATCCGCAAGCTCATGATGCGCACCGAGCGCGACTAACTTGCCGCTCTTTCCCTCGTTGGCTCATTGAATAAATGAACAACAAACGAGGAAAACCTGCTGAAAACTACCCACGCTCCGACCGGGAACGGCCACAGTCGCCGTCTCCTTCCTCTCCACCCGGCGGAGCGTCTTTTTTTCCCGAGCCTTTCCTCGATCAGTTCCTCCAATACCTCACCTTGGAACGCCGCCTGGCGGCCAACACCATCCTGGCCTACCAGGCTGACCTCGCCTCCTTTCTTGATTTTCTTCGCCCCAAACGTCTCAGCCAACTGACCGAGATTGACGCCACCCACCTCCGCGCCTATCTCGACCATTGTCATGGCCAGGGCATCTCCAACCGAAGCAATGCCCGCAGGATCTCCTCATTGCGCACTTTTTTCAAGTTTCTCCTGGCAGAAAAATACATCGGCATTGACCCCTGTGCCATCCTGGATCTGCCCAAGCCGGGCCGACCGCTCCCCAAGGTGCTCACCATCCCCGAGGTGAATCGGCTTCTGTCCCCCCCGGCCAATGACAATTCCCTGGCCCTGCGCAATCATGCCATGCTGCACCTGCTCTATGCCACCGGCATACGGGTTTCGGAGCTGGTCAATCTGCCTCTGGCCGGAGTCAATCTCATGGGCGGCTATGTCCGGGTTTTTGGCAAAGGATCCAAGGAACGCCTCATCCCCTTTGGCGAAGCAGCCCGCGAATACCTCAAGATCTACACCCAGGACGCACGCCCCCGGATCCTAAAAAAAAGAACAAGCGATTTTCTCTTTGTCACCGGCCACGGAAAACCCATGACCCGTCTCCGTTTCTGGCAGATCGTCCAGCAGACCGCCCGCCTGAACGGAATCACCAAAAAAATCAGCCCCCATGTGCTCCGCCACTCCTTTGCCACCCACCTGCTGGAACATGGCGCGGATCTCCGCTCCGTGCAGATGATGCTGGGCCATGCCGATATCGCCACCACCCAGATTTACACCCATGTGGACAGCAACCGGCTCAAGTCCGCCCACCAGAAATTCCACCCCCGGGGCTGAATCTCTTTGCTCACCGGGGATGATCGTCTATAATCATTCTAAGCACGGTCCTGCCGGCGCGTGTTCTCCCCCTAATTTTTTCAGCATGAAGTCAGCGAAAGGGCTGCCCCGGCACATCATGCTTCATGACCTGCACGTGCTTAGCGTTGAACTCCCCAATATCCCGGACAAAAACACGCTCCGAAAGATAGAGGCCTTACGAGCTATGGAAGTTATCACCACCCATGTAAACGCCGATTTTGACGGACTGGCCTCGATGATCGCCGCGCACAAACTCTACCCCGAGGCGGTGCTTGCCTTTTCCGGCTCCCAGGAAAGAAATCTGCGAGACTTCCTCGCCCAGTCGGTGCAATACCACTACACCTTCCAACGGCTGAAAAATATCCCCCAGGAAAAAATTCAGCGGCTTATCCTAGTGGACACCCGCCAGGGTTCGCGCATTGGCGACTTTGCCCAATGCCTGAACAACCCCGGCCTGGACATCCACCTCTACGACCACCATCCCGAC
>CALMMG010000204.1 GCA_937868185.1 uncultured Pseudomonadota bacterium | reverse complement strand
GTGTTCGGTCGTTGGTTGACCATGGACCTGGCGGTCTCGAAGGCCTTGGCCGAAAAGAAGACCCTCTCCTGGCTTGACGAGCGGTTGGGTGCGGATGTCGCACCTCTGAGCAAGGCAAGCTCCGGATTCCTGGGTTCCACGACACCGTTCGGCACAGACCTCTTCTCTCTGCAGGGTGGTCATGGTCAGGAGTTGAAGGGATTCAAGGGGCTAGGTGATGGGATTCGAAAAGTAGCGTAATAATCAGATCAATGTGTAGCCGGGATTGATCCACGATCTGATTCTGGTTTCTCATCTGTGCAGCAGTGGGGAGAGCATGAAAGTCAATATGAAAGAAGTTTTTGCAAAACTCTTGTCTGAGATTCGACAAGCTCACCAGACTCGGAAAAAGGGCAATGATCTCGATGTGACGTTCGTTTGCTCTGGGCCTGTTGAAGGGCGTTTCCGGAGTTTTGTAAGAAGTTCACAAGACATCTTACAACGATTGCTGCCGGAACCAGAGCCCGATCAACTTGCCTTTGCCCCGCCACTTCTGCGTTTGCAGGAGGTGGCTCCCAATCCCTTGGGGCGGTGGGTGCTCAAGGCGGCTTTGATTCTGCTGGGTTGTCTATTAATTTGGGCGATTTTTGGCAGACTGGATATTATTGCAGTGGCCGAAGGCAAGCTGGTGCCGCAAAGTTACGTGAAGATCGTCCAGCCATCAGAGGCCGGCATTATCAAAGAGATTCTGGTAGGGGAGGGGATGGTGGTAAAGGCTGGACAGACGCTGATGCGCATGGACGCCCTCATCACCGATGCGGATTCTAACACTATTCATGCGGAATTTGCGCGCAAACGTCTCACGCTGCAACGGATCGACGCGGAGCTTTCAGGGGGAGATTTTCGTGCCGAGCCTGGTGCTCCCGGGCTTGTGGCGAAAGAGGTTGAGGCGCAGTTCAAGGCCAATCGGGCGGCGATGGGTGCTGCGCTGGCCGAAGAACAATCCCGTCTGCTCAAGGCCAAGCATGATCTCGCCGCGGCTGAGCAGGTTCGCATCAAACTTGAAAACACCTTGCCCCATTATATGGATACTGAAAAGATGTTTGACAAACTGGCTGCACAGGGTGCGGTGGCCCAAATTGCAGCCAGCGATAAACGGCGGGAACGTATCGAGAAGGAGCAGGAACTGAAGACCCAGGAGTATGTCGTTAATTCTGCACGGGCAGGGGTTCTGCAATCTGAAAAAACCATTGCGCAGACTGAGTCCGACTATCGACGGCAATTATATACCGAACGCAATGAGGTGGCAAACGCCCTGGATCGGCTTACTCAGGAAATCGCCAAACAGACCCACCGCAAGGATTTGCTTGATCTCAAGGCCTCGCAGGATGGTGTGGTAAAGGATCTGGCCACCCATACCGTCGGCACCGTGGTGCAGCCCGGCACGGTTTTGCTCACTTTGGTGCCGATGAATGAAACCTTGCGCGCCGAGGTGTGGGTTTCCAACGACGATATCGGCTTTGTGCGGCCAGGGCAGCCGGTCAAGCTGAAGTTTGCCGCCTTTCCCTTCCAGAAATACGGAATGGTCGAGGGGATCGTCGAGCACATCAGTGCCGATGCGGCGGACCCCTCCGCCAACAACAGCGCACCACCCAGTGACGGAAATGGTAAACCCATGCCCTACGTGTACAAGGCGTTGGTGACCTTGAAGTCCATGTCGTTGGAAACGGGCGGTGAACATTTTCAGTTGACCACCGGAATGCGAACCAATGCCGAGATTCTGCTCGGTGTCCGAACTGTTGCGGAGTATCTTCTCTCTCCGGTGCAACAGGCATGGCATGAGTCGGGTAGGGAGCGATGAAGGGGGGCGAAAAAGGTGAATGGAGCCTTGTTTTGATAATGTATTGAACAAGAGGCGGTGCCAATAAAATATCGGGCTCTCTGGCCACTTGTTTTTTGGTGTCTATTTGTGATGGGAAACAATGAGGAAAAGTGAAAATGAATGATATCTGGCAAAAGAATATGGTGGTTTGAAAAACTCATTATTTTATAAAGTTAAATACCTAGCCATCTCTTGTTGCCACTTTGGGTAACTACTGAAAAATTGGTTTGAGTCCCGCAGGGGTCACTAAGTGAGAAATCAAGGAGTTACGTCAATCGACGTAACTCCTTTTTTCGTTCTGGGGGCGTCTGCTAGTGTGCTTTTTTGGCAATCGTGCACCGTTGTTTCGGGAAATCTGGTGAAAAATTCTCCGTGGGATACAAGGCTTAAGATGTGATAGGCTGGTTGTGAGCCGATATACCTACCGGGGAGGACGGGTGTCTCGCCGAAGGGGATAGGATTGGGAAGCGGAGCAGAAGGTCTTGGGCGAATAACCCGAGCCGATGACCAGGGAGGTATATTCATGGCAACAGTGCTTATGATCATTGCCCCTGAAGGGTTCAGGGATGAGGAGTTGTTCCTTACTCAGGAGGAGTTGGAAAAGGCTGGGCACAAGATCGTTATTGCCAGTTTGCTAAAGGGCGTTTGCCGTGGTTCGCGCGGCGGTTCTGCCAGTGCAACTCTTACCCTTGCGGAAATAAGGGTGGAGCACTACGAGGCGGTAGTCTTTGTGGGAGGTGGCGGGTCCAAGGTTTATTTTACTAACCGTGATGCCATGCGGATTGCCCAAGAGATGTATGGGCAGGGCAAGGTTGTCGCTGCTATCTGTGTGGCTCCGGTAATCCTGGCAAATGCTGGTCTGCTCAAGGGGAAAAACGCCACGGTTTTTGGCAGTGAAGCCAAGGCGTTACAGGAAAAGGGCGCGAAATACACTGGGGCAGAGGTTACGGTGGATACCAATATTGTTACCGGCGATGGCCCGAAGAGTGCCAGATTGTTTGGGAAGAAGATCAATGAATGTTTGCAAGGCCACGGTACCCCACGTAAATAGTTTTAAAAAGAGGGACGCTGCGCATCAACCTATCGGGAGGAATGACTATGTCTATTGGAGAGTTTTGCAACCGAGAAGTAGTGTTTGCCACAAGAAAAAGCAGCATTAGCGAAGCAGCGCAACTCATGCGCCAGTATCATGTGGGCGATCTGGTAGTCGTGGACGAGATTGAGGGGAGGCGGGTGCCGGTGGGCATGGTGACGGACCGGGATATCGTGATCGAGATCATTGCCAAATCCTTGCCGGTTACCGACTTCACCGTGGGTGAGATCATGGGGCCGCAACTCATCAGCGTGCAGGAAAGCGAGGGGGTGCTTGAAACGATTCGGCTCATGCGGGCCAGTGGCATCCGCCGGATCCCGGTGATCAATCAAGATGGGGGGTTGGTCGGCATTATGTCGGTGGACGACATGCTGGACCTCCTGGCCGAGGAGCTCGCCGCGTTGGCTAAGGTCGCTCCGCGCGAACAGGCACGCGAAGCTCGAACTAGGGAGTAGTTGCTCACATTTGTCTCGGGCACTCGGCCTTGAAACGGTATGGGGAAGAAGACCACTCCCGCATGGATGTTGCTGCATCCTCTGTTGGAAACAACGACACCAGGCATCGCTTCTTCAGGAGTTGATAGCGAAAATGTCGCTACTTGAGATAAAAAATCTATCTTTTCAGGTGGGCACCGCAAAGATTCTGGATGATTTCTGTCTGTCCATCGAGGGGGCAGAGGTCCATGCCCTGCTGGGAACCAACGGCACGGGCAAAAGCACCCTGGCCTATCTCATTGCCGGCTGCGAGGGATACCACCCCACCGGTGGCACGATCCTCTTTGATGGCCGGGCCATCCATACCTTTAAGATCCATGAAAGGGCGCAATTGGGCATCACCATGGCCTGGCAGGAGCCGGTCCGGTTTGAAGGCATCTCCGTGGCCCAGTACCTGGCCCTGAAGCACAGGGATTTGGATCCGGCCCCTTTTCTTGAGATGGTCGGTCTTGAACCCGTCCGTTATCTGACGAGGATGGTGGACCGATCTCTGAGCGGCGGGGAAAGGAAACGGATCGAACTTGCCTCTATCCTGGCTTTGCGTCCCAGGCTTGCCATTTTCGATGAGCCTGACTCCGGCATTGACATGCTCTCCATCTACGACATCATCAATGTGATAAATGCCTGTAAAGAAGGCGACTCCGCAGTGCTGCTCATTACCCACCGCGAGGAAATTGCTCTGATTGCCGACCAGGCGTCGCAGGTCTGTCGGGGCAGGATAGTCTCCTTCGGGGCTCCGGCAAAGGTGGCGGCATATTATAAATCGCGGCAATGTTCGGCCTGCGAAACCGAGGTATGTGCCGATGACCGCCCTTGATCAATTAATGCAGGCTTTCGGCAATGCCGGCGGTGACGACCGAGCGGTGCTGGCAGACAGCAAGACCGCCCATCTGGTTGCCGACGGCCATACGATCTTGAGCAGTCGGGAGATTGAGGGGATCGAGGTCGCGGCGCAGGCAACTGCTTCGGGCATCAGCGCCAAGGTCAAGGTGCGGCAGGGGGTTCGCCTCACACATCCGGTCCACCTCTGCTTCGGCGTTCTCCATAAAAGGGGGAGCCAGCACATCCAGATGGAGGTGCAGCTTGAAAAGGATGCCGCAGCCTCGTTTATCGCCCATTGTATCTTCCCCGAGGCTGAGCAGGTGATCCATACCATGGATGCGGTGATCGATATCGGGGAAGGGGCTGAAATGCGCTATGCCGAGACCCACTCCCATGGCAGGCATGGAGGGGTTGAGGCTATCCCCCAAGCCGTTGTCAGCGTCGGCAAAAATGGCAGATATCTTGGTGAGTTCTCTTTGATTACCGGCCGGGTCGGCAGGCTGGCTATAGATTACGCGGTCCAGGCGGAAGAAAATGGGGTGGTCGAGTTGATGGCAAGGGTCTTCGGCCATGGGTGCGATACGATAGTGATCAAGGAAAAGGTGGTCCTGGCCGGGGAGAACTCCAGGGGGCTGATAAAAACACGGGTCGCGATTGAGGATGAAGCATCGGCGGAGATAACCGGGATCACGGAAGGCAATGCTGCTGGGGCCAGAGGGCATGTGGATTGTTTGGAGATTGTCAAGGACCATGCCGTTGCCTGCGCCATCCCAGTAGTGCGGGTGACCAACCCCCTGGCCAAGGTAACCCATGAGGCGGCCATCGGCAGCGTGGACAAGCGGCAGCTTGAAACCCTCATGGTGCCGGACTCTCACCTGAAGAAGCGGTGGATGTCATTGTGAAGGGGATTCTGAGGTGAAAACGGGGCCACAGGCCAGTATATCTCCGGGGAATAATCTATGCGTTTGAGCGAACGCCGTAAAGAGGGAGTCTTCTACTTTGCGGTGCAGCATGCCGCCGGGGAGGTGGTGGGAGGGGAGGTGGAAATAGCGGTCTTTGCCGCGGCCCCTGAAGGGGAGGGCGTTCTGCTCCTGCTTCGCACCTTCTATTTTGACGAGCAATCCCATGAGCATATCGACAACTTCTGCAAGGAATTCGCCCACGACGCGCATTACCGCGCGATCTGTCTTGATGGCACGGCCCATTGGTGCCGGGTGGCCCGCCTTTACGAGGCCAATGCCCGGATTCTGAAGGAGGAGCACACCCTCGGGCCGGAGCCTCTGGAAAAGAGCTGCCAGGAGCTGTTCCATTTTCTTCGCCGCGACTTGGTCCTGATCGAAGGGAGGCAGGAATATCAGGCAGAGATGGCCCGGGTCAGGCGTGGCGAAGAGGTCGATTTTCAGGAAGCTTTGGCCCTCCTGGCCAGGGTGAAGGGATTAAAGGTTGTCTCGGCCTGCCAGGGAGCCGCCATGTTGCAGCTTGAAGAGCGGCAGATCTACCTGCCCTCCTGCCATGCCCTCAAGGCGAGCATCACCATGAGTAATTTCCCGCAGCGCCTCAAGAACTATCTACACAGCGGACCATTGGGACAGCAGCATCTCGCCCTGTTCGAGGAAAACCGGCTCAGTGCGGGGCATCCCGTAAACAACAAGAGGTTCATCTGGATCCTCACCTCCTCCCTGTACGCCTTTTTGCGAAAATATGGGCATAAATGAGTGCAGGCAGATTATTCTGAGTTGATCCACTCCGGTGGGGAAAGCATCACCAGGTCCCCTGCCCGTTTGTTGTCTTCCTCACGATGACAGGCAAGGAGTTATCCTGTATAGTGCCGCCATGAATCCCTCCCCCAGCCCAACCGTCTCGGTGGTCTATACCGTTGATCGCAAGACTGAATTGAAACGGCCCCTCTTTGCCTGCAGCGTCTCCGCTGGGTTTCCCAGCCCGGCGGACGACTACATCGAGGGCAGGCTCGATCTCAATGAACTCATGGTGGTCAACCCTGCTGCCACCTTTTTCGTGCGGGTGGCAGGCGATTCCATGCTCGGGACCGGCATCCACCACAACGACATTCTGGTGGTGGATCGTTCTCTGGAGCCGATCAGCGGCAAGGTGGTGATCGCGGTGGTCAACGGCGAGCTCACCGTGAAACGGCTGATCAAGAACGGCGAGCACGTCTACCTTAAGGCGGAGAGCCCCGATTATCCCGATATCCATATGACCGAAGGAACCACCTGCGAGATCTGGGGGGTGGTTGCCTATGTGGTCCATGCCCTCTAGGCCTGTTCCCATGCCCCCTCTTTTTGGTCTGCTCGACTGCAATAACTTTTATGTTTCCTGCGAACGGCTCTTCAACCCCGAGCTTGAGGGGCAGCCGGTGGTGGTGCTCTCCAACAACGACGGCTGCATCATCGCCCGCTCCAACGAGGCCAAGGCGCTGGGTTTCAAGATGGGGGAGCCCTACTTTAAGTGCAAGCCCCTGCTTGAGCACCACCGGGTCCGGGTCTTTTCCTCCAATTACGCCTTGTACGGCGATATGTCCCAGCGGGTCATGGAGGTGCTGGGATGTCTTGAGCCCGAGGTGGAGGTCTATTCCATCGACGAGGCCTTTATCCGGCTGCCTGCGGCCGGCGAGGAGGGCCTGCGCATCCTCGGGACGGACATCCGGAACAGCGTCCGGCAGCAGACCGGCATCCCGGTCTCCATTGGCTTTGGTCCCACCAAGACCCTGGCCAAGCTCGCCAACCGTCTGGCCAAGAAGCATCCGGAGCATGGCGGGGTGTTTGCCATCCTGCCGGAGAGCGATATAGGTGCCATCCTCAAGGGCATTGGGGCAGGGGAGGTGTGGGGTGTCGGCACCCGCTCCACCCGGAAACTGGCCGACCACAACATCCGCACCGCCTACGACCTGAGCCGGGCAAGCGAGACTTGGCTCAAAAAGCATCTGAGCATCACCGGGGTTAGAACTATGCACGAGCTGCGTGGCCTCTCCTGCTTCCCCCTGGAGGAGACCCCGCCGCCCAAATACTCCATCGCCTGTTCCAGATCGTTCGGTGTCCCGGTAACCGAGCTGAGGGAAATGCACGAGGCCGCGGTCTGCTATCTCTCTCGGGCTGCCGAGAAGCTCCGGGCGCAACAGCTCAAGGCAGGCTGTCTCACCCTCTATCTCACCACCAACCGCTTCCGCACCGACCAGCCCCAGTACGCCAATAGTCGGACCATGACCCTGCCGTGCCCCACGGCGGACACTGCGGAACTGATCGTACAGGCAATGCGCTGCCTTAAGGAGTTGTTCCGACCGGGCTATGCCTATCAGAAGGTGGGGGTTCTCCTCACCGATCTGATCTCAGAACATATCCACCATCAGAGGAACCTCTTCCTCGCTCCCCGCCGAAATCGCGACAACCTCCTGCGAGCCCTTGACCGGATCAATCACCGCTGGGGTAAGGACACGCTCCAGTATGCCTCCGCCGGGTTCAGCAAACCATGGCACCATAAACAGGAGATGAAGTCGCCCTCCTATACCACCAGCTGGCGCGAACTGCCCATTGTTCAGGCTTTTTGAGATGGCAAAGGGGAGAAGTTTTCTCCCGGCCAGACCTTCTCTTGCGAGCCTGTCTGCAATGGGCAACCGTTAAAGATAGGGGGAAAAGAGTCTGCAGAAATTATTCCTCAGTCGGATGGGTAGGCTCTTTGCCCGTAGCTGCTGTACGGTGATTTCTTGTGCTTGCGCCTTTTTCACGGTCAGGATCTCTTGCATCTCCGCAGCTAACTTTTTGTCGTAGCATTCCAGGTTGAACTCAAAGTTCAGGGCGAGGCTCCTGGTATCCCAGTTTGCCGAGCCGAGTAAAACCCAGGCTTGGTCGACGATCATTATTTTGGAATGATCAAAGGGAGGAGGGGTGTGAAAGATGCGGCAGCCCGCGGTGAGCAACTCTTCAAGATTTGGCTCTGCGGCCCAATCGACGAGAAGAAGGTTGGATTTTTTCGGGATAAGGATCTGGACGTCGATGCCGCGCAGGGCGGCAAGCCGGAGTGCGGTCAGCAGTTCATTGTCCGGTAAAAAATAAGGGGTCGCGATCCAGATCGAAGAATGGGCTGCGGTCAAGGCGCCCAAGATCACCAGGCGCAGCATGTCAAAATCTTCGTCCGGCCCATCAATGATCCCTCGGGCAATCCCATCTCCATCCGGAGAGAGCGGCGGAAACCATTTTTCTCCTTGTAGCTTTTCCCCGGTGGTGAAAGCCCAGTCCTCGGCAAAGGCGCACTGTAATCCTCCCACCACCGGCCCTGTGATCAGAAAATGAATATCCTGGATGGGGTGGGCAGGGTTTTCGGCGAGCACATTTTCCGCACAAATATTCAGCCCGCCGGTGAAGCCGATTGTACCGTCAACAACCATGATCTTTCTGTGGCTGCGGAGGTTGACATAGCGATAACGCCAAGGCAGCAGGGTCCGCATGAAGGAGGCCGTCTTAATCCCCTCTTTTTGTAAGGCCCAGGTGATCGGCGGGAATGAATACCTGGCGCCGACCCCATCGATGATAACCCGAATCTCGACCCCTCTTTTTTGTGCCTCCGACAGGGCTACCCGGAACCTTTTTCCCCAGCTGTCGTTGTTAAAAATATACGAGGTCAGGGTGATAGACTTTTTCGCCTTTTCCAGATGGGCAAGCATGAGCGGAAATGCTTGGTCGCCATTGATTAGGGGAACAATGGTGTTTCCGGACAAAAGTGGCTGCCGGGCGACCTTTTCCGTTAAGCGGCATAAATTTGCCAGCCCCTCGCCCTCGGCAGGAAAATGGTGCGCAATATATTCGGGGGAAACGGTTGCGCCGGTTGTGGGCAGAGGCCAGGCTTCCTTTCGGGCAAAGCGTGCCTTGGCCCGTCTTTCTATCCGATTGACCCCGAACAGCCAGTAGAGGCAGGCCCCGAGGAACGGGGCAAACCACACCAGGCCAACCCAGCCGGTCGCTGCTTTGGTATCGCGCTTCTTTAAAAGGATATGAAAAACGGTGGGAATAGTTACCGCCAGGGAAAGAAGAGAAGCAAGGTGGGGCCAGTAGTTGCGGAGTATCTCGAAAGGGGGCATTTTCTAAGCGTCGTGTGTGGGTTCTGATCGGTGCCCCTCTCTCTTGCTAAGAGGAGGACGCTTGGTCATCTGCTTAGTATTGTCCTCCAATCTCGGGTTTTTGGGTAGCTCTTATTTAAGGGTAAGGCAGAAGAGGTGCCGATGGGAATGGCTTGTGTTTCGTGCGCTGTGGAGGGGTATCGTACAGGGAAATTGATTGGTGGCCGAGATATCGCCCCTGGCTTGCCCTTATTGTGGACTGCCTCTTTCCCTCACTGTTCAGGGACCTTAGGCAACCATCTGCGCCAACGTGGTCCGTATTATGCGGAGGAGCTATCCCCTGAAGGGACGGTGTAGTTGCCTATGGCAGTGGAGATCTCCAAGCCCTTGGTCATGGTGCCGATGGAGTTGGCAAACTCGGTAAAGGAGGTGGTACTGGTTTTGCTTGCCTCGGCAGGCTTGCCAAGTTCGCCGAATTTGGTCATGAAATCGCTCAGGTTGGTGAGCTGCTGGTCGGCAACTTCCTGGCGGTTGCCGCTGTATTCAGCATTGACAATGGCGGCCGTGGCATTCAGATAGCTGCGGCCCAGATCCTGGCTGGCGTTAATGGCTGTGGCGGCCTGGGAGGCGAATTTTGCAAAGATGGCGGAGTTGCCCAGGCTACTGATCGATCCGGCAATCGCGCCGTAGCGCTGCAGATCCTCGCTGCCCATTGTACCGGTGGCCGTGGCGATATCGGCAATGGCCGTTCCAGAGATATTGCGGCCAAAGCTCTGGGCGATCTTGGAAAAGCCGCGCACTGCAGCTTCGTTACCGGTGGCCTTGAGGCGCTGATAGGCTGTGCCGATGTCCTTGGAGGCAGTGGAGACGAGCACCGAGTCCGACTTGGCTTGGATAATGTCCGCCAGCTGGGGAGCGGAACTGCTCTGGCTTGTGAAGAGGTCGCTCACTGCTGTTTTGTTGGTGATGCTTTTGGCAGCGGCGGAGAGGAGCACCGAGTCCAACTTGGCCTGGATAATATCCTCCGCTTTGGGGGCGGAACCGATCTGAGTCTCAGAGGCAGGCTGGATATTGAGGATTGTTTTGAGGCCGGAAAGGCCAAGGTTATTAATGGATATCATTTGCATGACCTCCTTGTTATTAAATAATGAGCATTGAGTATGTAAATGTCAATGTGGAAAGAGGGGGCATGCGATCGGGAAAGAAGAATTTCCACTGCCCTGTCGTTTGTGGTTATTGCGGAGGTCGGGGAAAAATCGGGCAGCTAGAGAATTTCTTTGCGGAGTCTGGTGTGCAGATAGAGGGACTCCAACTTTTCCCTGGCCCACGGGGTTTTGCGCAGGAATTTGAGGCTCGATTTGATGCTGGGGTCCTTGGTAAAGCAGTTGATCGCGATCTTCTCCCCCAACTTTTCCCAGCCGTAGTGTTCCACCAATCGGGTGAGAATCTGCTCCAAGGTGATGCCGTGCAACGGGTTGCTTGTCTGGGTTGTGCTCATGGTGCGTCCTTTGCTTGTTCGTCTTACGCTTGGGTCAGAAGGGCAGAAGAGGCAGGGCCTCTATCTTTGTCTTTTCTTTATGTTACAACGACCCAAGGAATGCAGATTCATAATACGCCGGTTTGTTTCTTTTTGCCACAGAGGAGACGGAGAAACTACTCTGTGGATTTAATGATCGATTCGGTTTTTTTTGTAGAGGAATAATCGGAAAGAGACTTCAACGGTTGAAACGTGATAAGGTGGTCAGGAACTGGGAAGCCACAGAAAAAATGCCCACGAGTACCCCTCTGCTGAGGCGAACTTACCTTTTTTGTTACAGAATTAAGTAAGGAGTGCGGCGATGTATTTTGGTTACTGGCTGATTATTGGTGTCGTTTTGATCGTTTTGGAAATAGTGATCCCCTCCTTTGTCGTGATCTGGTTCGGCATTGCCGCGCTGCTCACCGGCATTGCCGCCTCCTGGGTTACCGACCTTACCGCGCAGACCGCCATCTTCGTTGTCCTTTCCGCGCTCTCCTTTGCCATCGGCTGGTTTGGCTTTTTAAAAAACGCGAAAGTGCGCTCCCAGGCGGGGCAGGGCAAGGAGTCGGTGCTCGGCGAGAGTGGTATCGTCTCGGTGGTCAAGCCGGGGGATTTTCCTGCGGGCACGGTTCGGTTTTCTGTGGCGGTGCTGGGTTCCGATGAGTGGGAGTTCACCGCCGATGAAATCCTCGCCGTGGGCGACCGTTGCGTGATCGTGGATGTGCTGGGGTCGAAACTGAAGGTGCGCAAGGCGTAGTTTGTTTGCCGTTTTTTGAACAGAAAAAGGAGAAATCATGCCAGTATTCACCGTCTTTGTTTTTGTTCTGTTGGCGCTGGTCGTCATCACCATCGTAGCCGGGGTCAAGATGGTTCCCCAGGGCCATGAATATGTGGTGCAGCGGTTGGGGAAATACCACCAGACCCTCAAGCCGGGGCTCAACATCATCCTCCCCTACATCGATCAGGTCGCTTACCGGGTGATGACCATGGACGAGCCCCTGGACATCGAGCGCCAGGAAGCGATCACCGCCGACAATGCGGTGATCTGGTGCAATGCCATTGCCTTCATCAAGGTGCTTTCTCCGGAAAAGGCCATGTACGGCATCTCCGATTACAAGTACGCCATCCGCAACCTGGTCATGACCAACCTGCGCGCCATCATCGGCAACATGACCCTGAACGAGGCGCTCTCTTCCAGGGATAAAATCAAAGCATTGCTCAAGAGCCAGATCAGCGACGATGTGGTGGATTGGGGGTTGGTGGTCAAGTCCGTGGAGATCCAGGACATTCGCCCCTCCGACACCATGCAGGAGGCGATGGAAAAGCAGGCGGGCGCGGCCCGGCTGAAGGCGGCGGCGATTCTGGCGGCGGAAGGGGAAAAGCAGGCGATGATCCAGCGGGCGGAAGGCACCCTGGAGGCGGCCCGCATGGAGGCCGAGGCCCAAATCATTTTGGCCGACGCCTCTGCCAAGGCTATCAAGGATATTGCCGACGCGGTGGGGGATAACGACCTGCCGGCCATGTTCCTGTTGGGCAACCGCTACATTGAAGGGATGCGCAAACTGGCCGAATCTTCCAATACCAAGATGATGGTGTTGCCGGCGGATATCATGGCGGCGGTGGGTGGGCTTATTAATCGGAAACAGGGGTAGGGCGAAGGTTCGGTGGGTGGCGGAAAATAAATCTGTCACGGTTTTGTTCCAGGGATCGGTGGGAAAAAACTTATATTTCAAGATACGAGGTTTTGAAAAGTGAGTTTTGCCAGAACGCTCCAAGAAAAATGGCTTTACAGCAGAAACAATATTACCTATATTTCTGTTAATAGTGTGATTGAAAGTACTGTAAAGAGCACCAATGAGGCAAGGTATGTCGAATTTATCTGCCAATGATCTGAAAATAAAAGGCGTTTCCGCCATTGAGGCCGTACTTGCCCATCGTCAGGAAGCAGTCATTTCTGTTCGGGGCAAGGAGCGATTCGTGGTGATGGATATGGAGCATTACCATTACCTGAGGGAGTGCGAGCTGGAAGCCGCCCTTGCGCAGACCCGTGCAGACATCGCCGAAGGGCGTTTTGTCAAGGAAAGCGCCGAAGACCATCTGGCCCGTTTGAAGGCTGCTCAAGGATGAGTTGGGCGCTGGTTTTTACCGAGCAGTATGAAAAACGCGCCCTACGATTTCTGAAATGTCATCCCGATCTGGAAAAACAGTATCTGAAAACCCTGCAATTGCTGGAGGCCAATCCGTTTCATCCCTCACTCCGGTTGCACCAGTTGTCCGGGCGACTCTCTGGTTTGCATTCAGTTTCAATCAATCTTGCCTATCGAATCACTCTTGAGTTTTTGATTCAGGAACAGGAGCTCATCCTGGTAAACGTGGGCGATCACGATTCAGTATATTGAGGAACTGTCGAGAGCAGATCTTGAAAAGAGAGTTTGGCCCGTAAAAACCGGGACAAACCTATTCTCCTGCCAAAGAAAAAAAGGGGCAGGCTACTTTTTAAAAGTTGCCAATCCCAAGAGCTGAATCATGAACAAAAAGTTCATCATAGCCGTCATCGTTCTGCTGGTCGGCATCGCCGCTTGGCTCCTCCACTACTTCAGCGACCAACAGGTGATCAAGCGCAAGTTCACCGCCATTGCGGTCTCGCTTTCCAAGGATGGGGAGGAGACCCCGGTGATGATCGCCCTCAAGATGAGGCCGGTGAAGGATTTCATTGCCCCGGCCTGCGAGGTTACGGTGCCGGAGCGCAACTACCATGAGATTCTGGAGCCTGGGCTGGTCACCCACTACCTCATCCTCTACCGCTCCCGTCAGGCCAACCTGCATGTGGCTCTGGAGGGAATCTCGGTCGAAATCCCGAGCAAGGGGAGGGGTGAGGTCAGCGCTCTGGCCCATGTGACCGCAAACTACAACCAGCCGGACTTCTTTGACGAAACCCACCGGGTGAGGTTTTCCCTGCAAAAACAGGAAAAGAACTGGCTCGTCCACAAGGCCACCCTGCCCGACGCCCTGGTCCGCAGATAACGGCCGGCGGTAACTGCGCACCAAGGCGCTTCCTATATGCCCCCAGAATAAAAAAAGGGTTTCCATGATTCATGGAAACCCTTGGTATATCTTGGCTGGGGGACAGGGATTCGAACCCCGATAGGCAGAGTCAGAGTCTGCAGTCCTACCGTTAGACGATCCCCCATTAGGTGCCGGACAAAGAACCGTCGAAAAATAGAGGAACAGGCCGATTATGTCAAGGAGAATTGTGGCCTGGCCCTTGGTTTGTTTAGGAAATCACAAAGCCGGCATACCCGACCACCTGGTTAGTGTCGCCGCTGGCTTCGCCCGAGTCGGTATAGCGGATGAGTCTGGCCTGGGTTGCCCCCAAGTGGAGGGCAGCGACGAGGGCAATGGTGGCGGGCATGATGCCGCACATGGTAATGCCCTTGTTCAACACCGTATTGTACAACCCTTCGGGGTCCAGACCCTTGATCTGCTGTATGGCCAGGGAATCCTTTGCCCTGGCGGACTCTCGGGATTCGTAATGGGTCATGTCCGAACTGGCTACGATGAGGACGGGCTTGTTGTATTGTTCGATGGCGGAGGCGAGCGCTTCCCCGACAATCTGGCAGGACTTGAAGGAAAGATGGGAGATCACCATGGGGGTCAGGGTCATGTCAGGGCGGAAATACTGGAGGAACGGCACCTGGACCTCCAAGGAATGTTCAAACCGGTGGGCCAGGGTATCTGCCTCGATGAGGTCTGTCTGGGCAAGGAGGCTGCGGGCAAGGAGCGTGTTGATCAACACCTCCCCCAGGGGCATGCTCCAGGTCCCTTTATCCATAAGGGCTACCGGTGCCCCATAACCATGGTGGTTGGGGCCCATCACCACAATATCCTGTGGGATCTCCACCGCGGCAAAGGTTTCCCCGGCCACGCCACCGGAGTAAATGTATCCGGCATGGGGCGAGACCACGGCCAAGGCCTTTTGCTTGGTGGTGGTCGCAGGGATGAGGCCGTCAAGGGCGTGTCTGAGGGTGGCAGGGTCTCCGGGGTAAAACTGATGGGCAACCGCAGGTTCTCGCTTCATGGCAGACCTCCAGGCGCAACTGAGAAAAACAGGCTAAAAAAAAGTGTTTCTCAATTATAGCCCAGAAAGCGGGAGAGAATCAAAGAGATAAGCAGGAAAAACTTGCTTTAAGGAAATTTGACCTGCCAGGCGGTGCCGGTGGGGCCATCTTTGAGTTCGATGCCTTGGGCCAGAAGCTGGTCGCGGATCTCATCGGCCCGCCCCCAATTCTTTGCTTCCCTGGCGGCGGCTCGTTCCGCGATACCTTTTTCGATCTCTGCTGGGGTAACGGAGAGGGTTTTGAGGATTTTTTCCTGCTCTTTTTGCATATACAGTACTGGCTCTTCGCTGAGTAACCCCAGGGTGTTGGCCAGTTCCCTGGTGGTTTTGCCGCCTTGTTTGAGCAGTTGCAGATCGAGGCTTGCTGGTTTGCCCGGCAGATGCTGGCGGATCTTGTTGAGGAGCTTTACCCCCTCGAACAGATGCCCCAGGGCCTGGGCTGAATTGAAGTCGTTGTCCATGGCCTTGAGGAAACGCTCGGCCAGGGTCTCTATCTTCTCTCGGTCCGGTTTGGAGATGGCGCTGGCTGCCTGGTCGTTGCCCGTGGCGGGTAGTTGTTCGATTTCGGCCAGGCAAGTGTACAACCGGTTGAGCCCGGCCACCGCATCGAGCAGGGCCGCTTCCGAATAGTCCAGCGGGTTGCGGTAGTGGGTGGAAAAGATGAAAAGGCGCAAGGCTTCCGGGGGAAATTTGGCGAGAACCTCCCGGATGGTGAGAAAGTTGCCCAACGACTTGGACATCTTTTCGTCTTTGATTGTGACAAAACCGTGGTGCACCCAGTACTTGACGAAATCTTCCCCAGTGGCGCCTTCGCTTTGGGCCATTTCGTTTTCATGGTGGGGGAAGACCAGATCCTTGCCGCCGCCGTGGATATCGAAAGAGTTGCCTAGGTACTTACGGCTCATGGCCGAACATTCGATGTGCCAGCCGGGTCGGCCTGGGCCCCAAGGGCTTTCCCATGTGGGCTCCCCCGGTTTGCTCCCTTTCCAGAGGGCGAAATCCATGGGGTGTTCTTTTTTTTCGTTGACCGAGACGCGGGCACCTGCCTGCATATCTTCCAGGTTGCGGCCGGAAAGGGAACCATAGCCGCCGAAACCGGTCACCCGGAAATAGACATCGGTGTCAACCTGGTAGGCGAGTCCCTTGCGGATGAGATCTTCGACCAGCTCGATGATCTCCGGCAGATGTTCGGTGGCCTTTGGCTCGATGGTGGGGGGGAGAACGTTAAGGCTGGCCATGTCTTCGTGGAACATGGCGATGAAGCGGTTGGAAAGCTCTTCGCAGGTGGTATTCTGTTCCTGGGCTCGCTTGATGATTTTGTCATCAATGTCGGTAAAGTTGCGGATAAAGGTGACATTGTAGCCCCGGTAACGGAGATAGCGGACGATCATATCGAAAACCAGAGCTGACCTGGCATGACCTATATGGCAGTAGTCGTAGGCGGTGATGCCGCAGACATAGAGCTTGACCTTGCCCTCTTCGAGGGTGACAAGGGGGGATTTTTGGCCGGTTTTGGTATTGTAGATCTCGATACTCATGGTCTGTTCCATCGAGTTGACATGTGTGCCAGGAAAGCTTAGGGCAGGAAAGAGGCTGATAAGCAACTACTTTAAGTCCGCATGCCTCTGCCGTATCCAAGACTTTTGCCGATGTTGAGTGTGTATTATTATAAAGGAGTTATCCCCTTTATAAAAAGATATGTTATATACCCGTTTCCAGGAAAGAGAGCAAGTCTTGTTGTGTGCATATGCAAATATCAAAACAGGTTTTGTCCCAAGCGTTACTGCTATCAAGGAGTTTTGGTCATGGAGATAATCGAGCAACGCAGCCTTGCAAATAATATGACCTTAACCGTGTATGACCAGTCCAAAAAAATGGCTGGAGATCGGTGGTTGATCAAGATTATCTGCGAGGCAGAGCTTCCTGTGGGCGAGGAGTTTTTCTCTCGGATGCCTGAAACGGATCTTGCCTTGCAGGCTGAGGTTCGTGAGGCTATGGCCGGTTCGGTAAAGTTTTCGGCCACCAAGGAGAGAACCTTTATTGCCGAGACCGAACGGGCTTCGCTGGTGGAACTCATGGTGGCTGATATTTTGACCAACATGGTAACTTATATGAACAGGCCGGAATTTCCGGAAAAGCTCTTTGCTCGCAAATATGAAGAGATCAGGTTGGCCTGCTCCACGGCCAGGCATTACCGGAGTCTGCCGGATGAAGACCGTGATGGGAACGACGATGTGGGGCCGGCAGATTTCTCCGCCTGCTTTAAAGACTAGGAACAGGGCATCAAGACAGGGCTGCCGTTCATGTTTTATTCTTGACAAACTCCCCTGATCACATAATATTCGCAACTTTAGGTTGCCGGGAATCCGGGTTTTTTGGGTCTGTATCATCCGCGCTCTATCAATTTGCCAAGGTTCGCAAATGGCTTTGGCCGCTTTTCTTATACATAAGGAGAAACAATGAAAGTTCTGATCAGTGACAACCTGTCGCCCATTGGTGTTCAGATTCTCGAGGAGGCTGGGCTTGAGGTTGATGTGAAAACAGGCCTTTCTCCAGATGAGCTTAAAGCCATAATCCCTGAATACGATGGCCTGGTAATTCGTAGTGCTTCCAAGGTTACCGAGGAGATCATCGAAGCGGCGGAGAAGCTGAAGGTTGTTGGGCGGGCTGGCATCGGCCTTGATAATGTCAATATTCCCGCGGCAAGCAAGAAGGGGATCATCGTCATGAACGCCCCGGACGGCAACGCCACCACCGCTGCGGAACATGCCATTGCCATGATGATGTCGCTGACCAGAAACATCCCCCAGGCCACGGCCTCCATGAAGGAAGGCAAGTGGGAGAAGAAGAAGTTCTCCGGCCGGGAAGTAACCGGTAAGACCGTGGGTATTGTCGGGATCGGTCGGATCGGCAGTATTTTTGCCGATCGGGCCCAGGGCTTGAAGATGAAGGTTATCGCCTTTGATCCCCATATGCCCAAAGAGTTGGTTGAGAAAATCGGCGTGGAATTGGTGAGCCTGGATGAGTTGTGCAAGCGTGCTGATTTTATCTCCGTGCATGTGCCGCTGACCAAGGAAACCAAACATCTGCTCTCCACCGAACAATTCAAGATGATGAAGAAAGAGTGTGTCTTCCTTGATTGTGCCCGCGGTGGCGTGGTTGATGAAGAGGCTTTGTACAATGCTCTTAAGGATGGGGAAATTCGCGGCGCTGGTTTGGACGTTTTCGAGGTGGAGCCCACCACCACGGAAAATTGCAAATTACTGAGCCTGGATAATTTTGTTTGCACCCCGCATCTGGGCGCTTCCACGGCTGAGGCCCAGGAAAATGTCGCCGTTGCCATCGCCGAACAGATGGCGGACTATCTGCTCCGCGGGACCATTACCAATGCGGTCAACGTGCCTTCCGTGAGCGCGGATGTCCTGTCCCAGGTCGGCCCGTACATCACCCTGGCCGAGATGCTTGGCTCCTTCCACATGCAGATTGCCAAGGGCGGAGTGGAAGAGGTCAATATCGAATTCTGCGGCGATCTTTCCGAGATGATCACCAGTCCGATCACCGTTGCCTTCCTGAAAGGGCTGTTTACCCCGATTTTGAAGGACGCCGTCAATTACGTTAACGCGCCGATCATTGCCCAGGAACGGGGCATTCGGGTGGTTGAGGCAAAAACCAGCAAGAGTGACGATTTTCTCAACCTGGTCACCATCCGGGTGAAAACCACCGAGGGTGAAAATGTTCTGGCCGGCACAGTGTTCGGTAAAAACGAGCCTCGTCTGGTTCGTCTCAACGGATTCCGCATGGAAGCCCTGCCTGCCGGACCAATGCTTTTTGTTCAGAACAACGATGTGCCCGGGGTAATTGGCTTGCTTGGCACCACCCTTGGCAGCGAAGGGGTGAACATTTCCAGGATGACCGTTGGCAAGCAGCGGGAAGGGGATATGAACCTCAATGTGATCCTATTGAACACCGATGGCTTGGTTCCCAAGTCTCTGCTAGAGAAGGTTCGTTCTCTGCCGAACATCAATGAGGCAATGGTTCTTGAGTTGCCGGAGTTGGTGAATGCCTAGCGGTTATGTTTTCTTCTTCTGCCCATTGGGATAGACCATGACCGAAAAAGAGAAAAATGAAAAAGAGTGTCCGGAGGGATATGTCCGACAAGGTTGCAACTGCGTGCTGCCGGAGGTGACCTTTACCACTCTGATCATGTCGTTGAATACCTCGGCTCTTTTTCATCTGGGTGAGATGCAGGATCCGGAAACCGGTCAGACCGGCAATGACCTTCTCTTGGCCAAGCATACCATTAGCACCTTGCAGTTGTTGAAGGACAAAACCAAGGGGAACTTGACCGACAAGGAAGAGGATCTTCTTGGTCATGTGCTTGCCGACTTGAAGTTGCGGTATGTGAAGGCCAGCGGCTGACTTTTTTTGCGCTTTCTAATAATTATGATCGCCTGGTTTTCAATTTGCTGAAATCAGGCGATTTTTTTTATAACAACATGACCGGGATGCAGAGCATTTACTGAAGATGGAAAATGGAAGCCCGATGGAACTTATCTGCGAAGCGCCGGCCAAAATAAATCTCTATCTTGCCATCAAGGGCAAACGGGTGGATGGGTACCACGATCTTGAAACCAGGATGGTTAAAATCACCCTTGCCGATCGTCTCCATCTTACAAGGCGGGATTCTGGCATCACGGTGGAATGCCCGGAAAGCGACCTGCCCACTGGGGAGGGTAACCTTGTCTATCGGGCCGCAAAAAGTTTTTTGGTAGCTCTGGGTACAGGGGGAGGTGTTCATGTAGTCCTTGAGAAAAAAATCCCGATCGCTGCAGGGTTGGGAGGGGGGAGCAGTGATGCTGCCGCGGTATTGCGGGGGCTGAACACTATCCATGGTTCCCCTTTCTCCTCCGGGCAGCTGTGTGACTTGGCGCGACCATTGGGCGCAGATGTGCCTTTTTTTGTTGCTGAGTGCTCCGCCGCCTGGGCCACAGGGATTGGTGATGAAATTCAGGCCGAGGATATTTCTCCCTTAGGTTGGATCGTTTTGGTAAACCCTGGATTTCCCGTGTCCACCAAGTGGGTGTATGAGAATTTTACGTTGACAACGGGTGGCAATCCATATATCTTAGGCCGCGACTTCGTGCATGGTAATGATGCATGTGCCGGGCCGGGGAATCTTCCTTTATATAACGAGTTAGAGGCCGTGACCATCGGGAAATATCCGGAGCTCGGCCGCATCAAAGATGAGCTTCTGGCTGATGGTGCCCACGGGGCATTGATGTCCGGCAGCGGACCCACAGTGTTTGGTCTTTTTGAGGACGAGGCGCAGGCGCAAAAGAGTGTTGCTCGATTCGCCCAGCGGTTCCCCCGGAATGTCTTTCTTGCCCGACCACTGAGCACATAGGCAAAGCTTTAAGGCATTGGGGCGTCGTCAAGCGGTAAGACATCAGCCTTTGACGCTGACATTCGCAGGTTCGAATCCTGCCGCCCCAGCCATTTCATCTCCATTGGCGCGCAAGGCTTGCGGCGGCAATTCGAAGCGGCGGAAACAAGATAACTCGAACTTCAGGCAACAGAATGAAAGACATGAAGGTGTTTGCCGGTAATGCGAACCCAGCTCTGGCTGAGGATATCTGTAACTATATAGGGGTGCCCCTGTCCAAGGCGGAAGTTCGTCGGTTCAGTGATGGGGAAATCTTTGTCGAGATCGGCGAAAACGTTCGTGGCCGTGATGTCTTTATTATTCAGCCGACCTGCCCGCCCGTGAATGACCATCTCATGGAGTTGGTGATCATGGTTGACGCCTTGCGCCGCGCTTCTGCCCGGCGGATTACGGCGGTTCTTCCCTATTATGGCTATGCCAGGCAGGATCGTAAGGTTGCCCCTAGGGTGCCCATTACCGCCAAGGTGGTAGCTGAGATGATGATGGTTGTCGGGGTGCGGCGGGTTCTGACCATGGACCTCCATGCCGGCCAGATCCAGGGCTTTTTCAACATCCCGGTGGATAACCTGTTTGCCGCTCCGGTCCTGCTAGATTTCATCTCGCAAAAATTGCAAAATGACGTGGTGATGGTTTCTCCGGATGCTGGCGGAGTAGAGCGGACCCGCGCATTTGCCAAACGATTGAATGCCAGCCTGGCCATTGTCGACAAACGGCGAGACCGGGCCAACGAATGCAAGGCAATGAACGTCATCGGCGATGTCGCAGGGAAAACCGCGATCCTGCTTGACGATATGGTTGATACCGCCGGGACCTTGTGTGCGGGGGCTGACGCACTCATGGAGGCAGGTGCCAAGGAAGTATATGCCTGCTGTTCCCATGGGGTTCTTTCCGGACCGGCCATTGAACGGCTGGAAAAATCTAAGATTACAACTCTGGTCATTACCGACAGTGTTCCACTCAGCGAGGCAGCACGGAACTGCAAGAAAATTAAAGTGCTTTCCGTTTGCAAACTGTTGGGTGAGGCGGTAAAGCGAATTCATAGTGAGGATTCTGTCAGTTCATTATTTGTGTAGTGAGTAAGACAGAGATATCTATACAACCGGAGGCCACTATTATTGTGGCCGTTGCTGGTTTTTTGTTATGAGAATCGGTACATGAGGAGGTCAGTTCAATGTTACAAATCGAGATGACGGCGCGAGTCCGTAAAACTGTTGGTAAAGGTGCGGCAAGGACAATGCGCAGGGCAGGGAATACTCCTGCTGTTATTTATGGTCCGCAGGGAGCGCCTATTTCCCTGGAATGCAACACCAAGGATCTCACCCAGGGATTGCTCTCCATTCATAGAAAGAATGCTTTCATCAATCTGGAGATTGATGAAGATGGCAAGAAAACGCTCCGGCACGTTATTACCCGGGAGATCCAGACGGATCCGATCCAGGACAACGTTTTGCATGCCGATTTCTATGAAGTTTCCATGGATAAGCCCATGGAGTTCAAGGTGCCCCTCAAATATGTTGGCAAAGCCAAGGGCGTTGACCTCGGCGGCGACATGACCATCCTCAAGAATAAGATCACTGTCTCCGGCAAGCTTCTGGATATCCCCGATCTTATTGAGGTCGATGTTACCCCCCTTGATCGGGGTGTAGCCCTGACCTGCAAGGAACTTGGTCTCTCCTCCGGCGTAACTCTTGTGACTGCCCCTGATGCTGTTTGCGTTTCTATCTCCGCCGCGGCAGAGTAAACATCTGGGATAGCTTGTTTCAATAGCGCGTGTTGAAAGCCGAAAAGAGGAGTTTCCTTTTTTCGGCTTTTTTTATTGTCGGGTGAGTCTCTGCATTTTTTCATAGAGTGCAGAGTGCAGAGTGC
>CALMMG010000203.1 GCA_937868185.1 uncultured Pseudomonadota bacterium | reverse complement strand
TGCGAAAAACCCGCAACCCCTTGCTATTACTGGTCGGGATGAGAGGATTCGAACCTCCGACCCCGTGCTCCCGAAGCACGTGCTCTACCAGGCTGAGCCACATCCCGACATAATCATTATGTGAAAGCCACAATTCTCACTATTGATCCGGGCGTAAGAATTGTGGAGCATATGTACCCAGAGTTTTTTGAGGCGTCAACAAAAAAGAAGGCAGGAGCCCCCTTCTCAAGGAGAACCTGCCTTGTCTGTTGAACAGATACAGCGACTGATGAAATCAGTTACTTTACTGCTTCTGCAAGCTTGCTACCGGGCTTAAAGCGAGCAACTTTGCGGGCCTTAATGGTGATGGCCTTCCCGGTCTGAGGATTGCGCCCCTGACGGGCCGCCCTCTTGGTCACAGAAAATGTGCCAAACCCAACCAAAGTTACCTTGTCACCCTTTTTCAAAGCGGTGGTAACTGCGGCCAGCATGCCACCAAGGGTCTTTTCAGCTGCAGCCTTGCTGATACCGCCAGCCTTTGCCATGTTCTCGACTAATTCACTTTTGTTCATTCCTCTCCTTCCTCCTCGTGAATTTAGAGATTCTCTGCCTTCTACAAGCACCGTAATACAGTTGCCTTAGGGGCGATTTAAACTTATGTGATGTGATTGTCAAACAAAAAAAAGCGTCTGTCAAACAAAAAATGTGATGAAATAAGAAAAAAATGACATATGAATGCATTTTTTTCAACATTTCTCATAACGAGAATCACCCCGCCCCGCCTGGCCTCCCCTTAAAATCGACTGCAATTTTGTGCAACCCCAAAATTAAAAACTCATCTTTAATCATTGAAAATACGTGATTATCTTGTATCTTTCTTAAATCTTTTTGCAAAACTGCAATAGTGGCAACCTCTCCGGAAAGACGCACCCGCACCCCCATGAAACCTTTTTTCCTAAGCACTGCCTCACACCGGGACACCAATAAAATTTTTTCTCTAGTGATGGGTTCCCGTGGCGCAATCCTGGTGGCGAGGCATGAGGAGGCATGGGCATCCCAGGTTGAAAGGGCGAATTCCTTGCTGAGCTCTCGAATCTCTTTTTTAGCAAAGCCGACCTCGACCAGGGGCGTTTGCACGCCCAATTCAGCAATGGCCCGCAACCCTGGACGGTCTTGCCCGAGATCGTCACGATTTGTGCCGTCGAACAGCACTGCCCCCCTGGTAAATAAAGGATCAGCTAAAAATGTTTGATAGATTTTCTTTTTGCAGAGGTAACAACGATCAGCGTCATTGGCCACAAACTCCGGCCAACCAAGCGGTTTGATCTCGACAGGATGAAAAAAACAACCCCGCTCCCGGATGAATTCTTCGACCCGTTCGGTCTCCAAAGGCGGCAGAAGTTCAGAATTGGCATGAAAGGCGTGAACCACCGATGGGCCTAAAGCCGCACAGGCTGCATACAGAAGAAAAGAACTGTCCACTCCGCCGGAAAAGGCGATCGCGACCTTCTTATGCTGTGAAAATATTTTTTGTAGGTCCCGATACTTCTTGGCTAATGGAAGATCCACCTGATTCCATTTACTCTGAGGGCAAGGTCTGGATGGGCTTCTCCAAAAGAAACTTTCCGGAGGTTATCCAGCCCTTGAGGGTCTCGGCAATCTCCCGCGCCCGGACCACACTGGAAAGGGGCGCGGTGGGCACCATCTTGCCATTCACCTCGATCTGACCGCTCTTAAGCTGCGCATAGCTGACCTCCCCATAGTTTCGGGCAACACCATGGGAGTAGTCATAGGAATAATCCACGATCTGGGTAAAGATCTCCTCATCGGAAACCCCGGTATAGGCAGCCATCTCCTCATTAAGAATAGGAATCGGCACCCCGATCCCCACAGCCAGGGAACTCCCGTAGCCCTGCATGCTCACGCCCTTGAGCCAACGGGCAGACATCTGCTTCATATCTCCCTGCACCATCAGGGTACCAGCCGCTCTTCTGGTGGTGCCGTTTTCCGAACGCAGGGCCTTCGGATTATGCTGACTGCCATGCCAGGTCACATACCCGACTCCACCACCAAGAAATATCCGCGTGCCCAGACCAATGGTTTTATAAAATGGATCATTCAGCAGGGGACTCAACTCACCGGCACTGCAATAGGTCGCATTTCGCACCTGGGGTTTCAGGGTGCCCATATAACAATAAACGGTGCGGTCGGAAAGGTTGATGGCGCAATTGTAATTCTGGTAGCAGTTGCGGGGATTCACCAGGAGCGCATAGGGCAGCTCGGCAAGGGTCACCTCTTTTTCCACGGTTTTATTGGGATAACAGTCAGTCCCGTAGCCCACCGCCTTGAGCAGCACTTTTTTGCCTGCCACCAGATCTTCAAGCACATGCCCACCGCCATAAAGAAATTCGCCGGGAAACACCTTGTTCAAAGGATCATCCTCGGTCGGCTCCGTCGCGCCAAGATAGACATCAACCGCCGCAAGCCCGGCATAGGCAGGGACATTATTCATCCACACCTTGAGCGCCTTGGTGGTAGGGTTGGAATGACCGAAATTGATAAACGCGCCGGAGGAACACATGGGCGAAAAGGTCCCGGTGGTAACCACGTCCACCTTGCGGGCCGCTTCAACCGGACCATGCTTTTTCACAATGCCGACCATCTCTTCGGCGGTGACAACCACAGCCTGCCCCGCCTTGATCTTGGCATTGATCTCTTCGTATGTTTTTTGAACCTTGAACTCGCTCATGTAAAAACGCTCCTTCCCGACAACAGTATCACTGCCGGAAGTTAATCCACCACCGAGACAACCTTGTGCCCGGCATCTTCAAGGGCGTCGATCGCTTTGTCCAACTCCCCTTTTTCCAATCTGAAGCAATACAGTTTTCGCCGGGAGGAATGGCTTTCCGTGGCCACGCTGATTATCTCGCAGCCATGCGCCTTGATGATCCGGGTGACATCCTCGACCCCGCCGGCCTTGCCGACCAAAACATCCAACCGCGAAGAATCCCGCAACAACCCCATCATATTGATAAAAGCCGAGAGCAAATCAATGGCGGTGATAATCCCCACCAGTTTTTTCTTGTCAAGAACCGGCAAACCGCCGATCTTGTAATCGTGAATAAGGCGGGCAGCCTTTTCAATGCTGGCGTTGATATTGACGGTAATGGGGTTGAGCACCATCACCTCATGTACCCGGATATCTTTTTCCTGGGCCGGAAACGAAAACTGCCGCAAATCACTTTCCGTTATAAAACCGACCAGTTGATCGTCCTCCACCACCGGCAAATGGCGAATGGAATGTTTTTTCATCAACGCCCCTGCTTCTTGCAGCAAGGCCTCCTTGCCGATAATGATCAGGTCTTTCTGCATGCAGTTTTTTACTTTCATGATCCGGCCTGGGAAACGATGGTGGTTGCTATCTCTTTCTGCACGGCACAATGCGGCTGTGCCGCTACAGCAAGGCCACGAATGCCTTTATCCGTTTATACATTATCCACCCGGAGAAGCAAACAGTTAATCCCCTCACCTGGCGACTTTCCCTGAGGCACCGCCGCTGGCGGACAGGTCAAATTTTTCCCTTTTATTTTTTCCAGGATACGATTAAGAAAGTCACTGTGCCAAGGGATTTTGCCTGAAATCACAAAAACTTTGCCAAAAAATGGCGACAGACACCACACACGCCACCAAAATATAGCCCTCTCAACCCAGCAAACTCATGATGAAAAACAAAAAAGACCTCACCCTTGCCGATGTTCGCCAGCAGATCGACGCCATCGACAGCCAGTTTTTGGAGCTTCTCAAAAAACGGTTGCTCTGCGCAAAAAAAATCGGCGAACTCAAAGACCAGCACAACAAGGCCAAATGGGACCCATTGCGGGAGCGGCAAATCTTTGAACGGTTGCTTGCGGAAAATGGCGGTGCATTCCCCGAGGAACCCCTCCTGAGCATCTTCCACGAAATCATCACCACCTGCCGCCTCTCGCAAAAAAATGTGGAGGTCGCCTATCTCGGCCCGGAGGCGACTTTTTCCCATCTGGCCGGGGTGAAATACTTCGGCCACTCCGCCAAATATCTCCCCCTGGAAACCATTGAAGATATTTTTGACGAGGTTGAACGGGGCAGAACCCAATACGGCATCGTTCCGGTGGAGAACT
>CALMMG010000202.1 GCA_937868185.1 uncultured Pseudomonadota bacterium | reverse complement strand
TCGGAGGTTCGAATCCTCTCATCCCGACCAGTAATAGCAAGGGGTTGCGGGTTTTCCGCAGCCCCTTTTTTTGTCCACAATTGACCACAATTGACCACATCTTTTCACGGCCAGAAACTGCCGCCTTTTTCCTCCCAGGACTTGCACTTGACGCACAGCTCACACCCCGGCTCTGCCTGCCGACGTTTTTCCGGGATCTTTTCCCCGCACTCCAGGCAATGGGTGAGGGAAACCAGGGACCGCTTGCGCATGCTTCGGGTTGATTGGGTGATTGCGCTGGATCGCTCCAGCGCTTCGTATTCGGCAGCACGTTCGGCGTCATCAGTCATCGTCGGTTCCTTCCTCATCTCCGCAGGGATGCCCCCACATCATGCGATGTTGCCCCGCTGGACATCCACCTCGACGAACCATGTGGTCTTGCCGCCCTTGGTTGCCAGGATGGTGAGCGAACCCCAGGTAGCAGAGGTGTTTCCGCCAAGACCGTACCGGCTGTCCTGGTCTTGGGTAAAGTTAAACCCATTAGTATTGATGGTGTCAGAGCCAGTGCGAGCTGTAGCCACACCCCAGATAGAGGCGTTGCCGATGTCTCTGAGGGTAGCGTTCGCGGCGAGTGTATATGCTGTTGCCATCTATCTGCACTCTTTAAGTTTTTGCTGCAAGCGCAGCAGTTCATTCCCCCACCTGGCCACCTCGGCATCGCGGGAGGAGATCTCGCCCAGCCGCTCGGCCACCTGGGCAGAAGGGACCGGGAACTCCGGGCAGACGCTAGTTGTCCTTGCGCAGCCGGGCAAAAGGGTTGTCAACATCAGGCTGGCGATCAATAGCTGCCTGCGTACTGAGGATATTGGCATTGCGTTCCGCCTCCTTGCGTTTTTCCAAACTTTCCCCATACAGGACGGACAGCACCGCGATACCGCCGATGGCTGCGCCGAGCAGGAGGTATACAGCCAGCTCCTCCATCATCCCCGCACCTTGAAATTCAGGGCCAGCCAGTCCACTGCCTTGGCGAACCCGGCGACGATCTTGTCATCGGTCTGGTTGGGTGTCAGGTTGGCGATAAAGGAGGCCAACGGCACCACCAACCCCAAGCCGGCGATGATGGTGAGGATCAATGGGTACTGCGCTGCGAGGTTTTGGATCATCGTTTCCATGGTTCTGCTCCTTGTTTGGTTAATAGCTCCAGATCCTGGGCCGGGGATAGGTATTGACTGCGAGCCGGTCCAGGTGGATAAAGCGGGCCTGGCCTTGCCGCTGGCTGACGCCAATCCCGGTCCACCCCAGGTTCATGGCCAGCAATACCAGCTTATGACCATCTGGCCCCTGCACTGCCACATCCACGGCGCCGAGGGTATGGGGGCCGGCCTCGCCGGTGGTGGATACTGCCTGGTTGTGGGCTGGGCAGCGGTAGCCGGAGGTGATGGCCATGGGGGCGCCAAAGGCCCGGCGCAAGGTTTCCAGAGCCTCAAGAAAATAGACGGGGAACTCCATGCGGCCGCAGCACTTGCAGGACAGCTCTTCCCGTGTGAAATGTTCGGTCAGTTTGGTCATTGCATCACCTCCAAGCTCAAAGCATCCAGCGGGCAGCAGTCGATGGCCTTCTGGATTGCCTCAGCGTTCACGTTGGGGTTGTTCTCTGAGATCATCAGCCCGCCATGCTTGACGCATTCCGTCAGGCCGGGAAGCCACGCATCGCAGTTGCCGCAGGTCACACACCGTTTCTGGTCAATCACAAGTTTTATCATTTGTGGTTTACCTCACACTTGCCCTCCAGCCTGGCCATGCGCCCGGAAAGGTTGCGGGTGTCCTTGTCCAGCTCGCTGATCTTTGCCCCAGTCTGCTTGAGGAAATAGGCTGTTATCAGCAGCAGCATCGTGATAAACCCGATCAAGATGGTATTGGTTGAGACGTCAAAATTCATTGGTTTATCCCCTCATCTCAGGTGGTTCTTGTAGCCGTAACCGCTCCGATTCATAGGCACTCTGGCAGTGTCCAGGCTGCCAGAAGAAAAGCAGATCAACAAGCCGTTGTACCCGGCCCCAGACCGTGTCACCCCTTCGTCGCCAGCAGCGGGAGGAAAATAGATTCATCCGGCCAACCGCCGATGATGGTATTAACAAGCTGATCCAGGGCGATCAGGATGCGGCTCAGGTGGGCCATGTAATCGCCTCAATCTCTTCGGTGGTGGTGGCTGCGTCCACCTGTGCTTTCAGTGTCCAAGAAATCCCGTAGGCCTTCTGCGTCTGGTAGGCCATGGCCCCGGCTATCTGCAAAAGATCGGTGATCGAGTTCACGTCCATATCGTTGTTAGCGGCATCTCTCCACACAGAGGGCAGGGGGAGGCCAAGCCCGGCCAGAGAGATTGCCTTGTTAAGCAAGTCCTGGCTCCGTGTGTCTGCCTGCCAAGCACGGCCAAGGGAGGACACGTTGGAAAAGCAAGCCGCGTCCCGCCGTTGCTCGATCTCTGCTTTCTTTGCGGCCTTTTCTTCCCGTGTCCGTCTTTCGGTTCTTGATTCCACGGCTACCCCTCAAGCATGGCAGCGGATGTTTGTGCCATTACCAGCGCGGCGGTCGTTGCGTTGTTGGCCTTCACCATCTCGTTTCTGAAACTTTCAATTGCTGCTCCCGCCTGCCGTGTTTCTTTCGCGGTTTCGATCATCAGCACAGGCATCCACGCCACGGAACACCCCCATTCATCAATCTCTGCCCCCGTATTTGGGTTGGTTCCCCGCAACTGGACGAACCAGGCACAATCAAGCTGTTTGCAGGGTTCACGGTAGAGAGGGCAGATATTTTTCGATTCAATTTTCATCATCAATCCTTGCTGGCTATGATTACGTCCACATATTGAACCCGTAGGTCTGCGGTATGGTTATGACTACTGTTCCCACCAACAGCAGTTGTGGATGTGGTCACAAGATCCCTGTCTGGGTTTGCTGCCATTTGGGGGCTGTTGTTAGTAGGACTGATAACTGAGTTATAAACATGCGAATGACTTGGCATTTCAGCCACCGTCAAAACATGGCCGTCAACGGCTGTGCGGCCAAAAACCGTGGAAAATGCTACTGAACCACCGCTCCCGGCAGTTCCTGATACAACCCGCAAGGTCTTGTCGTTATGCGTGGATGATTTTGTCCACCCGGTAGGAGCAGAGGTCTGGGCAAACAACATCAGTGTTCCAGAGGGGAAGCCAGCACCAGCCCCAGAAATCGTATAAAAACCAGACCCATTACAAACCACATCGCAGGATTGCCCGGCTGATAAAATCTTGGTTGCTGCCCCGTCAATCAGCTCGCTTGCGTTGGGGTCAATGGTTATTGCCCCGCTGCCGGTGTTGACTACAGAGAATGTGAAACCGTTCGCCAGTGTCGCTGCGGCGGTCAAGGTCAAGGTCCATGTGCCAGAGCAGAGAAAAACCGTACCCCGATCTACGGATAGTAATGTGTAAGCCCCGGTCTTGGTCGATGCTTTCCCGCCCAAAGCCCCAAGTGTGGAAAGAGCGGTGGCAAACGTACCGTCCGACCCAAGCAACCCGGAAAGGAAACTGAGCAAGTTTGTCTGCGCGGTTTTGAATTGCGCTTCGGTGATAGTCGAGCCGGTAAATTCTGAGGCTGCTGGTATTGCTGTCATATCGTCACTTCCACATTAAGGTTGCACTGTTTGCGTTCCACATATTAGCGGCATCGTTCACCCACATATAATCGGACACCGAACCATAAAACAGGGTAGACCAGGGGCCAGCTACCAGGCCGACACCACGGACGCGGATTAGGGTCTGCGCTCCATACAGGGCGGTCACGGCCCAATTATTCGCCGAGGTTTCCCCAACCCGTGTCCACATGAGATTCGCGGCATTTGGGTCGGTGCCAGAGGCCATTTCGATCTGATAGGTGTCTGCGCCAGGAGCTGGGGTCCATGTTGCTAAAACCTTGGACACATCGGAGGTGGAACTTTTCAGGTTCAGCGAGGAAATGACCGGGGCTGTATAGTTGGTGGGCAGCTGGCTATAATTTATTGGCGGCGCGGTCAAACCATTCTCTGCGGTATGGACAGACACATCTTCGTTCACGCATTCGATCTCCACCGAATACAACCCGCGAGGCTTGACCGATACCACCTTGGCGGGTTGCCGCCAGGTCTCGCCGGGGCCAAAGACGATATGGGTCCGCTCTTCGTCCATCCCGGTATAGGGCGTAAAATCAAGGGTGGTGCTGAGATAAACTTGATGGTCGCTTGGGCCAGCGGTGACAGCGTAAGGCCCGGATATGGAGCCGTCCCGCTTCCGCAACCCGACATAATGCGTCCCGGTGGTGAAAACAAGTGGTTCCGACACAGTAAGGGTCAGGGTCTGCGAATCGTAGGCCAGCACCTCGGCAAACTGCCCCCATTGCGGCATGTCGTGGCTGATAGCGATAAGATCCCCGAAAGAGGGGATAAACCCTTCCATCTCGGTCTGGAACTTGATGATCTTGCGGCGGTAGCGATTGCAGGCGGCCTGGTACACCCCTTCTCGGAAAGCCTGGTTGCGGTCGGTCACTCCGAACAGGTCAACCTTGACCGGCTTGGCAGCGGCGCTCCCCGCAAGTTTTGACAGCACCCGGCGGCTGGCCCAATAGTTCCGGTCAAAATAGGATGTTTCCACAGCATCCGCAGTCTCTTCCGTGGGCATCAGGTAGTGGACGGAGAACGAGCCGCGCAGGATATTCCGCATGGAGAAGAGGGCAACGGGGATGGATTGCGAAGCATCACGGGCCAGCCGCACGATCCCTCCCTGCATGTAGGGCTTGGCCCGGCCAGAACCGGCAATTTTGGTCAATGCCTCCCAGAGGGAGAGGGCGTTGTCAAACCGTCCATCAAAGGTGTCGCCCCGCGCAGCCCATACCGAGTCCAGGTCCAGCAGCCCGGCCAGGTCGATGCGGGAATCCACCACCGCCACCTTGCAGACATAGGCAAAGGCCCAGGCAATGCTGGAGGTGGCGGTGGGTGCGCTCCACGTTGAGCCATTCCAGATGGGCAGCTTGCGGGTGGCAATGACGTTGACCTTTCGGCTCGACTGCTGGGAGAGGTTGTTACTGGCCCGCATCCGCATGGCCAGCAGGGTCACATCGCCAAAGTTGCGGGTTTCCGGCAAATAGGCGCGCAGCCCTGCCCAGACAACCTCATGGCCGTAGGTGGTGTCGGTCTGCTTGGTGTCCGTCCTGGTCATGCGGCATTGGTAGCGGGCCGCCCCAACCGCATAGCGGATAGAGGCCCGCTGCGGGGTGGTGGTGGCGTAGGAATAGGTGGTGGTGCCAAGGTTCGTCCATGTTCCTGCCCCGGTTGGCACCCCGTTATCGTCAATGGGCCGGCACTCGCACTGCACCGTCAAGCTCATGGTTTCCAGCGCACCGGTGGTCTGGTTCACATGGTAGAGGCCACGGGGAAGCACCACATCGAAGCCAAGGTAATTTGCCTGGGTGCCTGCTGCGTTGGCGGCGAATGGGCCAATGTAGGAGCCAAGCAATAATTCTTGACCGGAAACCTCGCCGGAGGTGGCGACGTTGGCCGGGAACATAGTCAGACTTCCACCTGGGGCGATGATCTCGTAGGTGATTTCCGCGAAAGATGAAACCGGGCTGTCCTCGATCTGCACCGCTTCAACCGAATAGGAGCCTCGGCCAATGCAAAGCAGGGAATATAGATATTGCTCGTTTCCGGCATATTCCACATAGGGCAGGGCGGCGAAGTCGGGGAATACCCGTAGCCTGCCGAAATGCTCAGGGATAGCCGCGTCGATCCTGGCCGAGTTGCCTTGGGCCTGTAGGTTGTAGGTGGGGCTTGCCGCTGCCATCTGTGCGGCTTGCATGGTTGATGGTGGCTTGGGGGGCGGTATGAGGGCGTTTACCAGCATAGATCCGCCCATCATAGCCGCGCCTGTTCCGAGCGCAGTAGCCATTTGCCAACCGCCAACAGTTTCAGCTAACCCAGACCCAACGGCCCATTCCCCGACCATCGCCCCAAACTGTGGGGCCATTATCACCACGGCCAACATCAGGATTGTTTTCAGAGGGTTTGAACCGCCGCCACCACCACCCTGCGGAAGAACTACCACGGAGAAAACATCCCCGGACATTATCTCCTGTTCCCAATCAGCACGAAGAACCGCTGCTCCGTTGCGCAGGATGATAAATGGTGAATCCCCCGGAATAGCCAGGGCAGAAATCCGGGTTGGTTCGGTCATTTCCAGAAATTCACGGGAAATAGCAGGGTTGAAAGGGTCGCGGACTATGACAGCGTGGGCCAGCATCAAACAGCCCTCCGATACCAGGCCAGCACCCGCCAGCCGGAATTAACCAGGGCAGGGAGGGAAGTAAAGACAACCCCGGCACCCTGTACGCAGTGGAGAATCCCGCCATCAACGAAGATTCCCACATGGGAAGGCCTTTCTGATTGCCCGATAAGCGCGGCATCCCCTTCCTGGGGCTGCTCGACCTGGAGCCAACTTCCCCGCTCATCGTGACCGGAAAAGGCGCGGGAACAGGCCAAGCGGTTGCAAGCGTCCACATCCACCATAGGAACATCAATCCCGAATTGCTCGCGCCACACCTTGCGGGCAAAGGACCAGCAGTCGTTTTCTCCGGCGATCCACGGCTCGCCGATGTATTTCTCTGCCCAATGGCTCATAAGGCTATCAACCCCGGAAATAATTCGCTGGTGTAGTCCAGGTTTGGAAATTTCTTGTTGGCCATATTCGAGAATCCGGCGGTGGCCGAGATGCGAAAAACATTGGCGGTGATATCCGAAACATTCAGGGTCAGGGGTGGATTATTCTCCGGCCCTACATTCAAATTCCCCTGCAAAAAGTTGCGGTAGCAGATGGTGATCAGCTCCTGGCTGCCGCCGTTCACCGCCGCTTCGATCTGGGCCAATATCTCCCGGCTCACGTTGTCGATCTCGATTGTGCATTGCGGCACCCCGCTTGTGCTGATCTCCGGCGGGGTAATGTCGAATTTGTATCCGATGAACTCCACCAGGGCGGCAGCATCACGGGGCGCGGCAGATTCCAGCCGGGCGGTGAGGTTCACGGTATCGCGCACCACCCGGATCGGCACGGTGAAGGATGGGTGGTAGATCTCCAGGGTGTGGTAGATGATCGCAGCCGGGGCGGAGGCATACGCTTCCTTGATCGCCAGGGAGAGGGTACTGTCCATCAGCGTACCTCCAGCTTGGCGGTCACCGCCCAATTCAGGGTGCCGGAGATGGGGGTGGCGGTATAGGGGCCAACAAAGCGGCAATCCGGGGTGGTGAGCCCGCCAGTGCCCAGGGCCAGGGGAAGCTGGCTGATCCAGGCGGTGCCGCCATTGGCATCATCGGTGCCAGTGCCCTCGAACCAGGCGCGGAAGATGGCCATCTGCGCATCGCTGAGTTTAAGCGAGATCCCCACCTGGTCATCGCGGGCAGAGGTCCGCCGCCGCACCCGAGCCATGCCCACCTCCATATCGGAGCGCACGGTTTGGTCCGCCGGGGAAAGCTGATACCCGGAAACGAGCGGGGGCGGTAAGGTCGCGGGATAGATCGCCATTACATTGCCCCTGCCACGCGGTTGAGGCCATAGGTTCTGGTCATGGCCGAGGGGATAGCGCCATCACCCCGGGAAATATCCCCGGCAATGGCGCCTTTGATCTGCTCGATGAACACCTCGATGACCCGGTTGCCCCCAGAATCGGTGCGCTCCCTGGCCTGGGCCTGGGTGCCGGTTGCGTTGTTGTTGACGATGACCTGGACGTTGCCGCCGCCCTGGGCCACCTGCCTGCGGGACAGCACCTGCTCGCCGGTCTGCAGGATGGCCGGGAATTCATCCGGGGCCAGGCCAGAGTGGAAGCGGGGGGCATTGGCGAACAGGGAGGGGCTGAACGAATGGGTGGGTGCGGATGACCCCACCGTCCCCCCTTCGTGGAAAAAGCTGCCCAGCCAGGAGCCAGCGGTGGTGATGAATCCGGACAAGCCTCCGCCCGAGATGGACTTGCCTTTGTCATCCGTGGGGAAGAGTGACTCCATCAGCGGCTTGACCACCTGCATCTGGATGATCATCTGGGTGATCATCTTGGCAAAGGATTCGCCGATAGTGGAAAAACTGAGATCCGCACCCCAGACCACATCGTTCAGATCCTTGGCCATGTTGGAGGCCCAGCCGGAGAACGCCTGCTCCAGATCCTTTGCCGTGTCGGTGCCCTTGTTCTTGAGTTCCTCCAAATCTTCCTGCATCCTGCCGCCGATGGCCGCCTTGATCCTGGCCTCTTCCTCCTCAGTCTGCTTGCCCATCAGGGTCAGGAGATGGGACTTGTTTAGAAGCATTTCGTATTCTTTTTTGATGCCCTGGATCGCCTTTTCGTCCTTGGAGAGGGTGGCGGTTTCCAGCTCCTCGGTCCAGGAGATGACCTCCTCCATGGATTGTGCCTGGGCCGCGAGCTGCTTGTTGATCTGCTCTTGAGAGTCTGCCAGGATCTTGGCGTTTTCGGCGGCCGCTTGCCAGGCATCGATCTCCGGCTTGTTGCCGAACTTCTGTCGCAACTTGTCCGCCTTCTTGTCGATCTCGGCCAGGGCGTGGTCCAAGCCGGTGAGGGCAACGGCGGTGGTCTCATCGGAGAGTTCCACATTGACCCTGGCCCACTCCTCGGCCAGAGACTTGGCATGGGCCGCAGCCTTTTTGGCGGCATCCTGCTGGAGCTTCAAGGCTTGGGCAGCCTTTTCCTCTTTCTCAGCCTGGTCTCTTGCCGCAGCTCCGGATTTCATCCGGGCCGCCTCTGTCTCCGCCCCGGTGGTTTTCACCTGGTTTTGCAGTGCCACCTCTTTGTCGGCCAACGCTTGCAGCGCCTGGTCTCCTTTCTTGTAGCGCTCTTCGTACTCCATATTGGCCTTGGCAAAGGCCTCAAACCGATTTTTTGAACTATCGATGCCAAGCGCAGAACCAACGCCGGTGAGCAGCATGCCGCCGCTGGTCATGGTGCCGCCCACCTTATCCAGGAGCATGGCCAGACGGATCACCTCCGCCTCGATGGCGATGACGGTGGAGCGGAGGGTGATGCCCCAATCGGTGATCACATCCTTATTGTCGAGGGTGTGGTTGGCGTCTTTGAACGCCTGGGTGAGCTGCTCCACCATCAAGGTAAGGGCAGGGTTGAACACTTCCCCGGCCTTGACCTTGATATCATCAAAATACCTCTGCATGGAGAGGATCTGCTTTCCGGCCGTGCCCATGGCCGCCTCATAAGTCCCGGCAATACCTTCCCCGGCCTTCATGACCACGTTTACCCGGGCCTGCATCTTTTCGTTTTCAGTCAGGTTTTCCGTGGTCTTGCCCAGCTGGGCGGCGAGCTGCTTGTAGGAGTTCTCGAAGTTGACATTGATCCCGATGGTGCGCAGGACATCGGTCTGGCCGGACTGCACCCCATGGATCATTTTCTCGAATGCTTCCGAGGAATTTATGTTGCCGATTACTGCAGCATCTTGGGCAATGCGGGCCAGCTCGGAGGCCTTGGAAAGATCGATGTGGGCCGAAGCCATGCGGGTAAGAACTTCCCGCGATTCGGTCATGGCAATGCCGTTTTTCTGGAGCGACTCGGCAAAACCATCCATCTGGGCGCGGGTGTACCCGGCGTTGTTACCCACCACTCCCATGGCAACACCCAGGGTCTCGTAGCGGGCGGAGGCCATGGCCATATCCTTGACCACCACGCCCAAGCCAGCGGCGCCAACAGCCGCAGCCATGGAGGACCAGGCCACTTTCATCCTGGAGGCCATATCCTCGCCGCTTTTGGAAAACTTGGCCAGACCGGCGGAGGCCTTCTGCAGCTCGGAATTGAGCCGGTCTGCATTGCCTCCGATTACTATCTTGATTTCGTTATTCGTTGCCATGGGCCAGCCTCGCCTGCATCTTTAGTGCTGCCTGGTATTCCTCCACATCCCGGTCTGCCGCAGCCTCCTGATCCTTGATGCCGATGAAGGCCAGGACTCCCTCCCGGAAGAGAATCTCCCGCTGCCTATACTTGAGATAGGGGGTGGCCTCCTCCAGGGTGACCGACCAGCGGATCTCCCTGCCCTTTAATGGGCAGCCGCCGGAGAGGGCGGCACAGACGGTCTCTGACCACTCTGCTGTGCTTTTGCCTCCGCCATCATCTTCTCGATCTTCTCCAAAAGTGAGGCCAGGCTTGCCATGGACAAAAAATCAGCAGCCACCTCCAGAGCCGTGTCGATGTCCACCTCCCAGAGCTCCGCTGCCAACCCATCCAGGTCAATCTCCTGCACCTTCTGGTCCTCGGGGATCAGCACGCAGGCCAGGAGGCGGGGAAGCTTTTCGCCAAAGGCGGAGATCAGCCCCATGGGGGAGAGATCCACCAGCTTGACCCCCTTGAGCTCGCCGAGCAATCGGGCCAGTTGTCCGATGACCAGGGGCTGCTGGTGGTATTTTTTTCCGTTGATGGTATAGCTTTTTTTCATGGGGCTCCTAGACTGCCGACTGGGTGTTTTTAAGAATGACCTGCATAGTGCTGGCCTCGGCTGCGTTGTCGTAGTAGGCGGAGAAACCCAGCTCCACCCACAACCCGCCGGGCTTGTCCGCAGCCGGGGTCTTGACGCTGAACACCAGCTCGGGCAGCTTGAACTCGATGGACTCGTTGGTGGCGGTGCCGGCACCGGTGCCCCGGTTATAGACCACCCGCAGGGAGGACTCCGTGTTGTTCAGCGCCTTGTTATAGAGGACCACATCCTGGAACAGAGCCTTGAGGGTGCCGGATACCTTGACGATCCCTTCGTTTACCGCGCCGCGCATGCCGCCACCGCCGACCAGGAAGGTGTCGCCGTCCAGGTCGTTCTCGAAAGAGAGGCCGGAGATGGCAGAAACAATGGCAATGGCGACTCCGCCCTCCTCGATGGTGCCAATGGCCAAGCCATCAAAGGAAGCCTTGCCCAGGTCGGTGGGGGTGGCGGCAAAAGGAGATGTGGAAACGGTCTCCTTGGCGCCCATGAGATCAAAGGACATCTTCTGGGGTCCGGATGAGCTGATCTCCAACCCCATCTTGCCGAACTTGCAGCCGTTGTATTTGAAATACTGGCCGATGTCGGAAAACCCCTTCTCCACCAGGAATGAAGGCAGGCAGGAGCCGACCTTGAGAGTGTGGAGGTAGGTGGTGGCCGGGGTGGTTACCTTTTTCAAGGTGCCAGTGCCCAGGGTAAAGGTGGAGGTGGTTCCCACCGGGATGCGCAGGATAAAGATGTTGGCCGAGGTGACTGCGATGCACTTGCAGTACAGGCTATTCAGCGAGGTGGGGGCGGTGAGCCCGGCGATCTGCACCACATCTCCCAGGGCAATGCCGTGGGCGGTGGAGGTGACAGTCATGGTCTGGTTGGGGGTGTCGATTACTGCCGCAGGCGTGGTGAGAGCCGAGCCCAACGCCTCGCCGGTGCCGGAGTTGGCGGTGGTGGCCACGCTGCCCAGGGTGCCGTACATGATCGCTCCCAGCCCGGCCATCAGCTCGGTGGAGAAGCCGCCGGCCACATCGATGTTGCCCCGGGTAGGGGCGGCGGCGTTGCGGTTGCCGCGCATGATGGAGGAATCGTTCAACCCCAGCGACTTGGAGAGGGATTCCGACTCGAAATAGATCTTGGTGGTGGCAGGGGTGGTGGGGTCAACAGCATACGCCGCACCCTCCTGCTGCAATGCCAGATATGCGTTTGATCCTTTTGCCTGGGGCATGGTGGTGTCTCCTTGCTATTTTTCTTTACAGCGCGCCGCGCTGGGTTCGGTAAACGATCCGGGCGGTGAGGTGCGGCCAGAGGATTCTGTCGCCGCCCTGGGTCAGATGATCAGCCTGCCCTGTAATTTCAATGCTCTCCACCTGTCCTCCCAGGGTATAATCGGCAAATATCGCGCCGGCTGCGGTGTTGAGAAGGTCGCACACCGCCTGGTAATCAAACTTGCCAGTCTTGATGGCGCCGATGTTTACCGGCACCACATGCTCCCACATCCCGATGATCGCACCCGCATCGGTGCTGGAATCATCAATGGCGATCTGGAGCATGGGGGCATTGTCCAGATCCGGCATGGCGTCCCAGGGCAGATAGACCCGGTTTGCCACCGCCGAAACCCCAGCCTTGAGTAGGGTCTTGAGTGCTTCCAGAATAACCGGGCGCTTGGCTGCCATCAGAAATCCCTCGTAAGATCAAGCTCCACGAACCCGGCGCCATCCGGCGTCTTTTCGTAGGCCTGATATTGTGTGCCGTCGATGGTGATGACGGTGGAATCCTTTACCACTGTGGCCGCATCCGTTTCCGAGAGCAACAGGGTGGGGGCATCGGTGATCATCGTGACGCCATCGCGGACCACCGGCTGGCCGGGGCCGGTAAAAACCCCGGTGGCCGGAACCGCCCCAATGAGAACAGGCCCACCAATGGCGGAAAGCATGGCCTGCATGTCGGCGGCGGAGAATTTCATTTACTCCTGCCCGTCCTTGGCAGCCGCGGCGGCTTCTGCTTCTTCCTTGGCTTTGGCCTCGGCTTCTGCTTCTTCCTTGGCTTTTTCCTCGGCCTCAGCTTCTTCCTTGGCTTTTGCCTCAGCTTCTTCCTTGGCTTTTTTCTCTGCTTCTTTCGCAGCCTTCTTGGCAGCGGCCTCTTCTTTCTTGAGATCGGTGGCAATCCGCACCTTTCTCGTGGCCAGCAGGGCGTTGGCGGTGTCGGTGTCGGTATCGAACAGCTCACCCTCGCCAACGTGCTCGCCTTTCACCAGGATGTTTCTCAATGCTTTCAGTTTCATGATGGGGTCCTCACATCGGGGCGGTGTTACCCGCCCCGGTTATGGTTTGGCTTATGCGGTCAGGGCATCGAGCATGGCGGCGAAGGACTCCGCATGCCGCACGGCGATGTCCACATCCTGGAGCACCCGCACCCGCACGGTGCCGGCAGCGCCGCCGGTGTATGGGTCCACCAGGACATCCAACCCGCCCCACTGGCCGATGATCAGATCCGCCCAGTTGCCGAAGAAGATGGCCGAGCAGATGCCCACGGAGGTGGACTTGGTCAGGGCGGAGGAGACCTGGTTGGAAACCCCGAGGCGCATGCCAGCCGCATCGGTGAATCCTTCCTGGTTCGGGAAGGCGTTGACCACGAAGTCGTTGCCGTAGGTGGCAACCTTCTGGGTGGTCATCAGCTTGCCGATCACCTTGGAGTTGGTCAAAAAGCCCAGGGAGCCGATGTCGGCATTGTCGATGGCAACCTCAGACCAGAGGGAGATCATGTTGGCATAGGTGGGAGCGGCGCCGGTTGCACCACCTGCCACCGAACCGATTCCGGCCGTAGCGGCGATACCCTTGGGCTGGCCGTTGGAGTTGGAGCCATGCAGGGCAGCGCGGTCGATCTCCAGGGCGAGGATCTTGGAGAGGTCGCTGGTGACCAGGGACTCCACATCCATGGAGGATTGCATCAACAGCTTGCGGCTTATATCGGTGAAGCCACCCACGGTCTTGGGGGCAAGGGTCACCTGGCCGAAGGTCTGCTCGCTTTCGGTGACTGCGGTGTTCTCAGCCACCCAGTAAGCGGTTGCCCCGCCTGACTGCGAGGGGATGGCAACATCGCCAACCAGGCCGCCCAAAACGGTGGCGCCCATGCGGTTGACCATCATCCGATTGCGCAGCATATCGATGAATGAGCCGGAGAGCATGTTGGTGGCCACGGTGTTGCCGCCGGCAGAAGCGGTGCCCTTGAGCAGGTCACGTTTCTGGACCTCCATGGGGATGAAGAACCCCTGGGGGGAGCGTTTCAGCTTGGCGGCCACGGCTCGGGAAACCTCGAACTCGAACTTGGCAGCCTCAAAGGCGTTGCGGTCGTTGGGATTGGCCAGGGCATTGATGGCCCGGACCATGCTGAATTCGCGGGTCTCTTCCTTGGTCAAGCCGATCTCGGCGGTGGTTTTTACCGGGGTGATGGCGCCGCGCTTCTCCATCTCATCGAGCACCACGGCGCGGAACTCATCAACGGACTTGCCGTTGTCCACAAACTGGCGGGCCAGGTCGGGCAGCTTCTGGCGCTCGCCGATGGACATAATATCCCGGACTCTGGCCTGCTCATCCTTGCGGGCTTCGTTACGGATGGCGACAACATCAACGGTGGTTTCGGTTTTATCGGGCATGGTGTGCTCCTCTTGTATGGTTCGGGAAAAAATTTCTGTTTCGTGGTCTGCCTCTTCCTGCGATCTGCCAACCCCGACCGAGGTGTCGGCAGGGATGGAAACGATGCTGATCTCCAGCGGCTCCCAATCGGTGGCGCGGCAGGTGGGGCAGTTGGATTCCGGATCATCGACTTCCATCTTGTGGATCTGGTAGCCGACACTCACATTGGTGCGGATGCCATCCAGCACATCCTGATAGATCTCCTCGGCGCGGGCGGATTTGCCGAAACGCACGCTGGCCTGGCCTTTTCTATCCGTGGTGATGGCAACATCTTCCACCACTCCGATCTGGTCCGTGCGGTCGTGATCCATCAGCAGGGGGCCGCCCGCCGTGATCCGATCCGCCCGCATGGAGCCCTTGGAGTGGTCGAGTATTTCAATGCCGAACCAGCGCTCCACCGGGGCCTCCGATGAAAAAGAGAGCGCCACGGTGCGGGTGTCCTGGTTGATCTGTTCCCGGTTGAGGCTGAGAATCCGGGTCAGGGTTCCTGTTTTGATGGTTTTTCCCATGCTTAATCCTCCTCTGGCGGTGGGGCTGGTGCAGCGGCCGCCGGTTGCGGCAGTGGTTCAAGATCGATGCCATATTCGGCAGCCAGCTCTTTCTCTCTGGCCTGCTCGGCCAGGATGTCCTCGAAGTCGTCGCCCATCTCGGCGGCGATCCGGGTGCGGGTGGTCACTCTGTTTCCAAGGGCCTCGCTGTTGGCCTTCTGATCCTTGAGCGGGTCCACCCAATCCCAGCCGCGCCCGACAAAGAGCGGGGCGTTGTATTTGTCGTAGTTCGCCACGGACAGGGTGGTGTTGGGGCCGCGCTTTCCGTTGACCACGGTGATCTGGCCAAAGGTGAGGGCCATGTCGAGCCACAGCTCAAAAACCGGCAGCAGCAGCTGCTCCTTGAGCAGGGTCTGCAAAACCCGATACGAGTCGCGGGCGTTGATGGTGCCGGAGCGGATGGAGCTGAAATTGACACTTTCTAGATCATTTGACAGGTCGGCATAGGTGGCCCCAGGCAACCCGCAGGAGGCGCCCTTGATCTGGCGCTTGACAAAGCCATCGTATTCGTTGGAGGGGTAGGCCGGGTCGAAGGACTTAAAATCATAACCGACCGGCAAGGTCTCCATGGAGCCTGGCTCCACCTCGCTGATCAGATTGCCGGTGGTGTCCTTTCCGTAATCAAGCCCGGAGCTGGCATCCAGGCCACGGGTGAAAAAGCCCATTTTCGAGGCGCCGGTGCGGGCGTTGATGATCGCCGCCTCTTCGTAGGCCCCCAGATGGTGGAGTCTGGTCATGATCGAGGCGGTCCAGGGGATGCCCCTGGTCTGGCCCGGGCGAAGCTGGCGGTAGATGTGGAGCATATCCTCGGCCGGGATGCGGATGGTGTCGCCTGCGGTGGTGCCGAAAGCGCTATTGCCGGGGTGGCGCTTGAATACATGGTAGGCCACCGGCCGGTCGAAGGGGGTCAGCTCCACGCCCATGCGGATGGTGTTGCCGTTTTCCAGGGTGTCGTTCTTGTTGACATCCACCATGTCGGCCTCGATAAACTGCAGGGCCAGGTTGCAGCGGTTGATCCCGCGCTGCCGGATGATCCGGACGAACACCTCGCCATCACGGGCCATGGAGATCAGAGCCAAGCGCTGGCACTCCACCCAGGAGAGCTTGCCGGTGACATCGCAGACGCCTTTCTTGCCCCAGGCAGCAAAGGCCTTTTCAATGGCGGTGTTGGCATCTTTATCGAGCTTTCCATCGCCGCCGCGCACCTTGGACTGCAGCCGCACCCCATTGGGGCCGATGACCTTATTGGAGAGCAGCTCCAGATAGCCGGAGACATAATCGTTATTCTCGGCCAGATCGCGGGAGCGGGCACGCAGGATGGGCAGGGAATAGCGCAGCACCCCATCGGCTGATTGGTTGGATGACTTCCAGGAGTTGGTGAGCCGGTCGATCCGCGCCCCGGCATAGTCGCGCCGCTGCACTGGAGCAGGAGCAAAACCCAAAAATGAGGCAATCCGGGAGAGGGTCTTTTTCATAAGAACCTCGTCAGAATTCGGTTACCGGAGCCAAGGCCTGCGGCAATCCGGGCGGCCGCCTCTTCCTGCTGCACTTCCTGCTGCAAGCGGGAGCGGACGGTAAACAGCTCGGTGATGGAATGGCGGTCGATGCGCTTGCCGTTGATCTCGATGGTTTTCTGGGAAAGATCGGCCGATCCCTGGAGCACCGCCTCAATGGCGGTGAGCAGCTTGCGGGCCGTGGTCTTGCCATCGGTGGCGGTGGCGAAGTTGGGCAGGATGGTGAGCAGGCCGCTGCGGACGGTTTTGCGGCCATAGGTGGCATGGGTGACATACCCCTGCCAGGAGAATGAACCGGCAGGCCAGGCAGCGGAGGTGGCAGCGGCGACCTCTACCAGATGATCGTCACCAGAGGCCACTGAGGAAATGGCCACCACCCCGGAGGGAACAAGCAGGGCATAGGAAAGAGCCCACCCAGCCGAGGCCGGATAATCCGGTAAGGCGATCAACCAGGAAACAGTATCGCCTGCGGTGGCTTGGGTGGGCTCTGTGGTGGGGGTGGTATCCATGTTGCCATTCTATGGCGACCTGGCAAGAATTTACATACAGCAAAAGGGGGCAAAGGGGGGCATTTGCACACAAAATGCAGGGGTGAATAAAAAACCCACCACAAGATATGGTGGGTTATGCTGCTTGAAAACTGCTCCGGATGGCAACCAACTTATGAGGGAGGGGCTGTTCCAGCTTTATATCCATCCAGAGCATAAAATATGCGTTCTTGTCAGTTCTTCACTCATGGCTTACCTCCACAATACCACTCAATTCCAGGTAGTGTTTTTGCATAGACGATAATCTCCCAGGCCAGTTTATTCGCTGGGTTGTGCCATTTACCAACCAGAGCCAAGAAAAAGAATAGCAGCATAAGGGCAGTCTCGAACAAGCCAAAAGGGATAATAAATACCCACCGAAAATATTTCATTTCTTGTCCTCCGGTTATTTTATTGTCCGTCCAACTTCTCTCCAATGTAATCTACAATCACCCCATCCCGCTCCACTTCCAGAACCCTGGCGACATCCAACATCATCCCCTTTTTCCCCACCTGCCGTTCCGGGTGCCAGGGGGATAGCACGTTTCTTTCCACCAGATAGTAGATCCTACGGGTTGAACAATCCCAACGCTCGGCCAGGGTGGTGACGCGGCAAAACTTCTTTTCCTCGAATTTCATCACAAAACCCCCTGTCGTTTTCATATTTTCCACCCTTTTACAAAGCCTTTTTTCCGTGGCGCCACCGGCTGCGGGGCCGACTCCGGCCGCCGGTCCCTGATCCGCAAAATCTCCGCGCCGGCCAGGCCGTACACCGAGATATCCCAATGGTGGTTTGGCTTGCCCCTGGGGCAGATCCACCAGCCCCGCTCATCCTGGTACTCGGCGCACATCTGCTGGGCGTAGTCGCTGCCCACCTCGGCGTGGAGGTGGAATGCGCCGGGATCGCCCGGCTCGATCTGCAGCTTGGCGGCCAGTTCGTTTTTAAACATGGAGACGTTGATGGTGTAGAGGGTCAGGCCGCCGGGGATGGGGATTTTCTTGCCCTGTCGGCTGGGGTAGTAATCGAGCCGGGTGGTGTTCCAGGGCTGGGCCATGTCCCGCCGCCCCTTGAGGGGCCGGAAAAATGGGTGCATCCGGCAGAACTCGTACACCTCGGCGGTGCGGGAGTGCTTGGGCTGGTGCGGATCGGTGCCGCCGCCCGAGTCGATGAACCCGGCGGAGGCCCGGTACTCCTTGCCATCGGCATCCAGCCAGGTCTTTGCCGCGATGTCGGTGAGGTGGTCGAAGTGCTCGACAAAGCCGTGGTCGACGCGCCAGGTCTCCATGTCGCGGCCCCAGCCGTAGGCCCACACCTGATAATAAAAGCCCACCCGCTGGGTGTCCACCAGGACCACCAGGCAGCAGGGATCGCGGGGCACCACCCCACGGGGCATGGCCGGATCGACCAGCCGGAGGATGTGGTCCTCCTTGCGGTCCTGGTGTTCGGCCTCGTAGTTGATCGCCTCATAGCCGTTGGCCCAGCCGATCTTGTCGGCCAGGGGGCCTGATTTCGCCTTGAGCCACGCCGCAGCGATCTCGGCCAGGGGAATGTCCAGACACTCCCAGGCGCGGTGGTGGAACCCAACCTTGGATGGCCGGGGGATCTCAGCCCCCTGCACGCAGACCCAGCTCCCGGCGCGGATGGCCTGGTCGCGGTGCTGGTCGGTCCATATGGCGCCGCACTCGTTGCAGGCATAGCCGAGATCGGCCTGCTCGATGTTCTCCGCAGTGGTGCCCTCGGGCAGGACCATGTGCTCGCCATCCATCCGGATCAGCGCGGAGCACTCCGGGCAGCAGACCCGGAACTCCCAGACCTGGCTGCACTTGCGCATGCCCTCGTAGATAAAGCGGCCCGCAGGGGTGGAGGCGAAAAACCGCTTGTAGCGGCCCTTGTAGGTCCGGTTTCGTTTCTTGATCAGGGTGATCGGGTCCGCCTCTTTGCCGGCCAGCTCCGGGTACTTGTCCACCTCATCGCCGAAACAATGCTTGGCCGTAAAGGTGGCCATGGAGGATGCCGAGTTGGCCCAGGAGGGGAAGATGGTCATCCCGTGGCGCAGGCTCATCTTGGCCAGGGAGAGATCGTCCTGCCGGGCCGTGAGGTAGCGGGCCAGCCGGGGCGACTGCTGCAGGGTGGGCCGCAGCTTGGTGCCGGTGATCTTGGCGGCGGTGTCCTCGGTGGGCATCAGGTAAAATATGTTGCCCGGATCGCAATCGATGCACCAGCCCAGGCAGTTAAGCATGGTGTTGGTTTTGCCGGACTGCTCCACCCCGCAGAACCACACCTCCCGCACATGGGGCTTGGAAAAGGTGTCCATGATCTTGACCGTGTGCGGGGCATACTCATGCCGCCAGGGGCCGACATGGGCGCCATCCGCCACCACCCGATACTTGGCGGCCCACTCCGAGACCCGGATCTTCTCCGGGCTGCGCAGCCGCAGCTTGACCGCCCGATGGATGGGGAAGGATACGGGCTGCCCGGCCAGGAGATCACGGCGGAGGGGCGGCAGCTCGGCAGGGTATGGGATGGTGTGGGGGATGAGGATCATGCGGCGATCACCACCGGCTCCCAGGCGCTTTTATCGACCTTCTCAACCCATCGCCTAAGTTTTTGCGAGTGGTTACAGCACCAGAGACATTCTCGGGTGTCTCCGTTGGTCCGCCAGCGCGTGTTGGAACCGACGAAGAATACAGTGTGGGTTGGATCGATGGCACAGCGGCCTATTTTTGTATAGTGCTGCCAAAAATCTACTACCTCCACAAGTTCGCCCAATCCAACCCAACATGCGCTATCTGCCTTTGACCCGCAGCAAAGCACATTCATCAGCTTGGCACCGAACAGATCGCCGTTGTCGATCATGCCGATCCATAACCGTCCCGATTTGTCAGAATAAACCCGACTCATGGTGGCGTGGTGCTTCCGGCTGCGCATGTTCAGCCACTTGTACAGGTTTGGGCTGTACTTCGCCCCATTGCTGGGATGAATCGCGGACATATCCAGTCCGTTAGTTGCAATTTCAGAGACCATTCGCTCACCTTCCCCTTTTCAATATTTCAATTTCTAACTGTTTTTCTTCGATGCTCAGCTTGTGCAATTCAATGGTCAGCTGTTGCAGTTCTTTTTCTGCTGGTGTCTTATGGCACTGAAAAAATGAGTCATACCCGCGAGAGAAAATCCAGTGATCGCAAACCATAAAAACAGCCAAGAAAATCCAAAAACCGAACCATGCCATATCCATCTTTTTCCCCCCGGGCATAAGATCCATCCTCACCCTGTCTGAACCGCTGATTTTTTCAAACCCCACTGCCAAATAGCAGCGGCCATCTTTGGATATTTGGCTATGTCCTTGAGCGGCTCAAAGCATACCCGCTCATAATAATTGCTTTTCTCTTGCATACACCTGGCGCACATTTCGCTGTTGCTGAACAGCCAGCACCAATCACGGGGATCTGCTTGGTCAGCCTCCAGCTGGAGGGCGCCCACCCCGAGGCTGAGGAGGTTGAGTTGTTGATTGGCCATGGCTTCCCTTAAAACGCGCAGAGTTGAACCATGGAAATCCGCTCGTGCTGCAGCTCCACATAGGTCGGGTTCAATTCGATTAAAATAGAGTTTCGTCTGTGCCTGGTGGCCACCCTGCCGGTGGTCCCGCTCCCGCCAAAGATGTCCAGGACTGTGCCACCTTCCGGGCAGCCAGCTTTGATGCACGGCTCAATGAGTTTTTCCGGGAAGGTGGCGAAATGGGCAGCCGAATATGGCTGGGTCGGAACGGTCCAGACCGAGCGTTTGTTGCGGCTATTAACGAGATCAACAATGGCGGCAGAGTATTGCTTGTTGCTCTTCACTCCAAAACCAGCAGATTCAGCCTTTGGCCCGACACCAGGAGTTTTTCCTTTTTCCCGGCCATCTTTGTGGAATGCACCATGGCCGCCGCTACCTGTTGATGTGTCCCAACCGTCCGGGGTTTTATATCCTCTCCGAGCGTGAGCTGTTCCTGTGACCGGCTCTTTTATAGCTTCATGGTCGTAGTAATATTTCTCCGACTTCGAGAGCAGGAAGACATACTCATGGGCCTTGGTCGGCCTGTCTGTCACGCTCTCCGGCATAGGGTTCGGTTTATGCCAGATGATGTCGCAGCGCAGATACCAGCCGTCAGCCTGCAGGGCGAGAGCAACACGCCAGGGAATACCAACAAGGTTTTTCGGATTAAGCCCGGCGACCGCTATGTCAGATCTCGGGATAAGCTGATCATCACGGCGGCGGCTCACGACCATGCTCTTTGGCGCACGGTGTTTATTTTTTTTGTCAGTGTCGTAGGAATCACGGCGATTTCCTGAATATGAATCACCAAGATTCAGCCAGAGCGTCCCATCATCGCGCAGCACCCGGCGGACCTCGCGGAACACCTGCACCATCTCGGCAATGAATTCCTCCGGGGAGGCCTCCAGCCCGATCTGCCCATCAACCCCATAATCACGCAGGCCCCAATACGGCGGAGAGGTAACGCAGCAATGGACGCTTTTATCTGGCAGCGTTGGCAGGATGTCTCGGCAGTCGCCGGTCAAGATGTCAACTGTCACTCTCCACCCTCCTTGGCAAAAACCCCCTCAATCTTACCCATCCCGGAAACCTCATTGAAGGCCCGGGCCATGATTTCCTCGCATCCCTCGTACACCTCCGGGCCACGGCCCTGATCTCCGCCAGCCAGGTGGATCAGCTCGCCCTGCCCGGCGTGGAAGTGGTGGCGCAGCGAATCCTTGAGCACCCCGAGCAGACCGGCGATGGCCATCCAGGCTGCATCGGCATGGAGCCAGTCGGCGTCCTCTTCCTTGCGCATCTTGGCGGCCTGCATCTCCTTGATCTCGGCATCGGCCTTGGCCTTGCGCGACTCATAATCATCCTGGCCGGTTGGCACCCCAGCCGCGCCCCGGCTCTCCACATCGAGCTGCTGGCCGTACTGCATCACCTGGAAGCGGCTGACCGAGCCATCCCGGTGCAGGGAGGGAAACCCTGCCCCGCAGTCCTGATAAAACTTGCCCTGGCTGATCTTGTACCCTTGGGCCTGCAGCCAGTTGAGGGCCTGCTTGCGATTGGCAAACCGCTCCCCCTCCGGCGCCGGGGCCTCCTCGGGGAAATAGCGTCCGGTGAAGCGGGCCAGGGTCTCATCATAGGCAGCGCGGGCGGCATCCCAATTCGCCTTGGTCTCCTTGGTGGCCAATTTCTGGTAAGCGAGCATGGCACCATCCCGACCATCACGGACCAGCTCCAGCTCCAGCTTGTCCTGATCGGTGGCTGCATTGAGCAGGCGGGGGAAGAGGTCGGTGGTCATCGTATTTCTCCATGGAGCGGAAGCCTGGGCTGGTTGACAGCCTCGGCCCGCACCTGGCCGCTGGCAAGACAGTGGCGGTAATCTTCCGGGAAACGGTGTTTTTTCAGCCAGGCATCCTGGGCCTGCTCTATCGAGCTGAACACCGCAGCAGCGGAGCGATCTTCCGTGGCACCCCATCCCTCGGCATGCTCCCGGAGATAGATCCACCGGGGCGGAATGTGGCCAGAGGTCCAGGAAACCAAAAAGCCGCCCTTCACCAGGTCACCACCGTGGTGATCACCGAGGCGGCGGACCAGTAGAGGACCTGGCGCCAGTTTGCATCCCAGCCGGAGGCAAGGTAGGTTGCAGCCGCACCGATGGAGAGCAGGATCATGATGGTGGGGAAAATCTTGGTGATCATGCAAACACCCCCACTGTTACCGGCTCACCGCCCCGGCGAATATAGGCGCCGGAGAACACCGCCTTGACATCCAGCACCGCATTGATCATGCCTTGCCGCGCATCCTCGCTGCAGCCTGCCATGGCCACCTGCAGCCGTTTCATTTCGTTTTCCGAGAAAACCAGGAACCCTTGGCCTGCCAATTCCTTCCAGGATTGCTCATCGCTGACCACATGGATCTCGCGGCCATCGGTGAGGGTGACGATGTGGCAGCCGCTTGCCTTTCCTGTGCCAGTTTCTTTCGCAGCGCCTTGCCTTTCTTCCGGATTATCCGGAGCATTTCCCGGCGCCATTTCGGGACAATTGTGATCTCGACCAGGTTGAAGAGGATCATGGTGCTCCTTTTTGGTTTCTGCTTTTACATGGAAGCGGGGCGGCAACCCGGCCAGGACCCAGGCCCGGAGATCCACCCCGGCCTTGAACGCCTCGCCGGGATCTTTGCCGCCGATCACCGGGATGCGCTCTGCCTGGCGGAATTGGGAGAGCCACCAGAGGCTGGCCTTGGCGCCGGGGGATTCCAGGCGGCCGGTGGACTTGTTTTTTCTTGGTTCGTCTGAATCCAGGCAGATGGAGAGGTGGGCGGCCTGGGTGAGCAGCGGGTAGAGATCCGCCGATGGCTTGGCCGAATCGTTGCCCATGGCCACTACGCCGACCAGATCCCCGGCCAGACCATCGATCAGGATGGCATCGAGGCCGGACTCCACCACGACAAAGGCCTCCGCATCGCGCCGGGTGACCAGGGGGGCGCGGTTGGAGCCTGGCACCACGAAGTAGCGCAGATCGCCCTCGGGCCTGCGGATGCGCAGATGCACCACCAACCCATCGGCCAGGACCGGGATTACCAGACCAAGAGGGAGCCAGAGCTTCTTGGGCTTTCCGGTTTCCGGTTTGATCTCCACGGGCAGCCCCCAGGCGGTGCGCTCCCGCCAGGCATTGGCAGGATTGAAGCCCAACCGGAACTTGACCACCTGTACCGCATCGATGCCACGGGCGGCCAGCCAGGCGAGCTGGTCCGGATTGTTGAGCAGCTGGTCGTGGCAGTATTGGACAAAGGCCTCTGCCTTGGTGGACCATATATCCTCGGGCGCGGCCACCTGGGTGGGGGTGAAGGTTTGCGCTTGGCGTTGGGCTGGGATCTGGTTGGCAGCAGGGGCTGCCATAGGCTCCACCCCCAGACGCGCACAGGCTGCCTTGTAGCCCATTCCCTCGACATCGCGCAGGTACTGGATGGCATCGCCACCCTTGGCGCAGCCACGGCACCACCAGGAGCCATGCTCGCCCTGTTCCGGCCAGACATGGAAGCGGTCGTTTCCTCCGCAGAGTGGGCAGGGGCCGTGGTACTCGCCGCCCTTGGAGGCGGATACCCGCTTTAACTGACCATGGAGAAGATCCAGGAGGTTCATATTGCGGACCTATGACGATTGAAAGGGAAAAAAATCGGCATAAAATTATCATCATCCAGTGGTAGCAACGGTTTATGACGATATGACAATAGTATTGTAAAATAGATTAGAAGTAATAAACAAAAGCCATAAGCCTTTACGCGCGCACACGGGAGTATCGTCATATCGTCATAGTTCCGCATGGCTCTAAGATGATGATGATTGCATGACGATTTAGCACCATGACAATCGTCATACCCCGGCCCCCTCCCTGGCCGGACCAGAAGCAAAAGGGTCATCATGGGCGCAACCCCACACCGTAGAAGGTGGCGTGGCCGCCTGGCTTGGCCTTCTCGTAGCCGCGCTTTTCGAGCCAGCCTGAGATCTTGATCTTGCTCGGGATATAGCGGGTGTTTTCGTCTATCTCCTCGGTGTACCAGGCCTGGAACTTGGTGTAGATGTCCTTGAACAGGCAGTGGGAATCCTTGTCGTCCAGCATTCGGTCGGTGAAGAACTGCTGGAAGGTATCCTCGGAGGCCCGCAGCGCATCCACATCGGCCCGCAGTTTGTCTGGTGGCGCCAGGCCGTGCTCCTGCCATTCGAGGCAGCCCTGGACCAGCCAGGCCAGAATGCCGGGGGCCTCGGCCATGAGCTTGGCAGGCAGGGATGGATCGCGCTGGCGCTCGGTTTCGCCGGTTGGGTTGTCCACGAACTTGAGCGGGTAGTTAATGAACAGCAGCCTCTTGTAGAGGGCATAGTCGCGGGTGAGCCCCTTTGGGATGTGGTTGGTGTAGAGGAACAATTTGTGGGTGGGGGTGAAGTTGGTCTCGAAGCGGTCGTGCGGGGCGCGGGCGTTGATGGTGTCTGCGCCGGTGAGGGACTTGACCTTGGAGCCGGAGATCCGGCGGCCTTCGTCTGTTTCTGAGGCGATGACCAGCCGGCGGCCCTGGAGGGAGACCAGATCAGGAGATGGTCCGGCGGATGAGCGGGTGTTCTTTTGATCCAGGATCAGCTCTGGCTGCACGGCCCAGGCCAGCTCGCCCATGATCGCCTTGAGGGTCTCGAACATGGTGCCCTTGCCGTTGCGGCCTTCGCCGACAAAGCAGGCCAGGTGATGCTCGCTGATCAGGCCGGTGACCGCATAGCCGAAGAGGCGGCGGACAAAGGCGACCAGGTCACCATCGCCCAGGTGGATCTCGGAGAGGAAACGCTCCCACTCTGGTCGGGGTGCATCGAGGCCCTGCCACTCAACAGGAATGGCCTTGACCAGGTAATCGGATGGGCGGCCATCGAGGCGCTTGCCGGTCTTGAGATCGATCACCCCGTTTTTGCAGGCCAGGAGCATGGGGCGCTGGTCGATCTCTTCACCGATGATGGCCAGGGAGCGGGCGCCGATCTTGTGCGCCCATTCAAGGCAATTCTTGGCCCCGGCGCTGGAGCGCAGCCGGTCAACCCTGCGCAGGTAGAGCTTGCGCTCGGCCTCGCACCGCTTGCCCTCATCTACCTTGCCAGCCTCATAGGCGGCTTCGGCCTGGGTCTTGAGATCGTGGGCCTGCTCGTAGTATTTGGCTGCCACCTGCTCCACGGCATCGTGGCAGAGGTCTGCCTTGTCGGTGATCCAATGATGCTGGCCCCAGGCCAACCACTGGCTGGTGGTCTTGACCTGCAGGAAACGGTCGCGGTGGATGGCCGCGAAGAGAATGCCATCGCCGCGCTCGTTGTTGTAGAGGCAAGAGCGCACGAACCGGCTGTCGATATTGTCGCCACCACCGCCGGTGGATGGCTCACCGCCGAGCATTTCTTCCTCGGCCTGGCGTGCGGCCTCGATCTGTTGCCGCATGGAAACTATCTTGTCATTACCTGGATCGCCCACCGCCCCTCCACATGCGTCAAAATTATGCCACAAAACAACCGCAACAAACTGGAATAACAAAAGATTTCATTATTTCACTACAAACCAAAAATACAAATGGACTCATACATCGGGGCGCGAAATGCCCGCATAACCATCGACCCCAGGAGGACCCATGTTTTTCTGGCCACCCATACCACTAAAGCCTCCAGAAACTTCAGCGGCCTGGATGATGTGATCTTGGCCTGCTCGACCTTGCAGGAGGGGGCGCGGGGGATCATCGTGGCAGCCGCTTGGACAACTCAAGGGTGAACAACTTCTCAAGCAGCGCATCGGACACCTTCTGCCCAATCTCATAGAACGGCAGCCGCTTGCGATACAGGGTGTTCTTCTTGCCCTGGATCAGAACGGGCACCAGTCCACGGGCATGAATAGCAGACGCGAATCTTCCCTTGGTGCGCCCCTTCTGATACTCGCCAAAGGGCAGAGACTTCTTGGTCTTGGCACCGAACCCCACACCTGTCTGTACCCTCTGGTATACTCCAGGCGGCAACTTACCCGAGCCAGTGGGAAGATAGACGTAGTCCCTTGGCTTTCTGTTCGTCTTCTTGCTTCTGGCTGTGATGTTTGAGGAAAACCCTGCGACATGCTCGGCACGGCCCAAGACAGAGAGAATCTGCACAATAGTCCCGTATGGTAGGTTACCGTACCTGTCCAACTTAGCCATCTGGCTCGGGATGAATGTATTGCCACCCAAGGCGCGTTCAAACCCCTTGAGTTTTCGCGGCCCACCCGATACCTCTGGCACCAGGTAATGCTGTCCCATGCGGTCTGGCTCTTTGAACCACACAGAGGCCTGCATGTTGTGTCCCTTGGTTGGGGTAACCTGTATGCTGTTCATGGTGTATGGGTTAGGGGATGAGAACACCTGCGGCATCGCCTGCTTGATGGCGTCCTTGATCTCCCTGGCCGTCTTGTCAATGGCATTCTCCAGTGCCCTGCTTGCCTGCACCGGATACTGCTTGAGCAGCGCTTGCACATCTTGGAGGCCTTCGATCTTGATGGTTATCATGCAACCATCCCTCCTTGTTGGTCTGCCGCCCTACCTCCAGCAGACGTTTTTCGTTTCAGGTAGAGCTGGTGGTCCAGTTTTCCCTGGTAAAATCCCTCAATCATCAGCATTTCCGGGCCCGGCATGTAAAGCTGTCCGCTCTCCGCATCAGCTACCGTCAGCACCTTATGCGGCACATCCGGCCATTTCGAGGAAGGAGCGATTTTTACCAGTGTCGGTTTTCCGCCGAATTTAATTTCTACCTGTTCCATCACTTTCACCCTTGATCATGCCTGACCATACCCTGGTAGAGATTGAGCCATCATGAGCACCTGGCTGGCACAGTCGCCATACCCTTCATCCCGCGCTGTCTTGCATGCACAGTTGAAGTTGTCGAGGATTAGTTCCCGGACATCACTGGCAGCGCCAATGGAGCGCAGGGCATTCTCGATGGCCCTGCGGTTATCTTCTGGTTTTTTTGCTGGTGGCATGCTGGTGTCCTTTGTCCTCAAGAATTTTCCTTGCGCCATTTCCAGATGGCAAGCAGGTTGGCCAGGTATTGAATCCGCCGATCATGGTCCATGGACCGCATCAGGTTCTGTTTAGCGCCGAGTGCTGGCATCGTCTGCGGCAAGGAGCGCAGACCGCTCCACCATGCGTTGGCCGGAATGACTTGAGGCATAATTCAGGGCGCTGCTGCTGGTTGCCCAGGTGAGCATCGTGGCTCCCCAGCACAACGTCATAAGCACCACCGTTATGCCTATCCCGATTGCGATACATTGCGCCTTCTCTTTCAGTGTGCATCCGCTCATTTCCTCACCATAGCTTGAGTTGATCTGGGTTTAGGTCTCTGAATCCAGCCACCACCCGGAAGGCGCTTTGCACCCCATGCACCCTGCCAACCAGCTGGGCAACTTCCCGCTCCAGATCGTTGGCAGAGATACCGTCCAGGGCTCGGTTGATGCTGGCCTTGGACAAAGGGGAGAACTGCCGGTGGTTCTTATCCCCTGGCAAACCGGCGGCCCAGGGGGGAGGTGGTGAGGTTGGGGCAATCATCGCGCTTCCTGGCGGCTGCGGATCTTGCTGGCCGCCTGCAGCTCTTTGTTGGCAGCCACATGGTTTCCGGCGCGGGAGAGCTTCTTGGCGTTGTATTCCCGAACCGCTGCTGGCCCGTATTTCTGCACCTTGCGCGCCAGGGCCTCGATCTCTTCATGATTCACTGCGCCCTGATCACTATGGCCCGAGGAATCACTGGCCAACCTGGACAACAGCGCCAGCACCTGCTGGTTCTGCTGCTCGATTACCGTGAGGAGGGCGAGGATGGAGGCTTCACTGGTCACGCTGCCTGCTCCTCTGGCTTGTGGTGACCATGGGCAATGCACTTGGCCTGTTGGCGGTCATAGATTTTCTTGAGATCCGCGCTGGAGTGAGTGCCAGAAAGTACTAGCTCAAACTCAAGCACCTCAATGCAGCGCTTGGCATCGATAACCTGCTCCATTCCGGCCTCAAAGATTTCCATATAATCGGGGCTGCTCTTGAAGTCTGCGTCAGAAAAACGCTCAGAAAGACGATCCAGGGCCTCGGCAGCCTCGGTCATTTCTTTGCGAAGCCTGGATGCGATAATGGCAGGATCACGGCGGATGTTGTTGAGGTCAGGAAACTGCTTGATGAAAACGTGGTTGCGAACAGGGCATGCCTGGCAGTGGTGAACCAATACCGACAGATCATTGAGGGCATCTGCGATCTTGCAGAGCGTGTCTGGGTCTGGCCCGCCCTTGGTGTTGTCGTTTTCATAACCGGACAACGTGCTGATTCCCATTCCGGTTGCGTTGCCGAGCTGCTCAAGAGTCCAGCCGCGCTTCTTGCGGGCTGCTTTTATTTTTTCGCCTATTTTCATTTTGCTCTCCTTGTTTTCACTCTGTGTGAAATATATATCACGCATTTCGTGAAACAATCAACGATTATTTTCAATAAGCAATAAAAACAGAAGAAAATTTAGGGTATATTTTCTATAATTCAACAACAATATCAACATGCTATGTTTTTCGTGAAAAAGTTTGAATATTGTGAAAATACGCATACAATAGGGGCATGGAAAATGAAAAAACATCAAATGTCGGGGAAAGGATTAAGGCGATTAGGCTGCGGCTTGGGCTTAACCAATCAGATCTTGGGGAAAAGCTTGGCGGATTAGCCATCAGCACTATCTCTGGGTATGAATCAGGAGATAGGCCACCCAGGGCAGATACTTTGTCGCGCATTGCTATGCTGGCAGGGGTGTCGCTTGATTGGCTTATAAATGGGAAAGAGGCTGCCGCTGAACATACCCACATCGCTACCGAGATAAAAAAAGGTGAAATTGCAGCCACCATCGAACCAGGCCGGAAAGTTTCCCCTGGAGGCCAAATGTTTTCGCGGAGACCAGTCCATCCACCGCATGGCCAGAATGATGCTGTACCCATGGAAGATTTTATCGACGAATCATTCAGCATGTCGGAAATGGTCACCATGACCATCGAGGTGCTGGAATCAAAAACAGTTTATAGGTCTGCCCTGGCGTCAAACGTCCGGGCATTTCATCAAGCAGTGAAAATGGAGGGGGAGATGCAAGGAGTTAAGGAGGAAGTGCAACAGATGCGGGCGGAACACAGGACGGAAATGGAAGAGTTGAAAGAGATGATCCGAGCTTTGGGTGGGGCGATACCTCAAAAAAGAGACACGGCAGCCAACTCTTAGGCTGGTGGTGCCTATGGCCTCATCGGTACGGTATGGGGCAAAACTTAATACGGAAAAAATACGGAAATTGCAAAATACAGAGATGTCTGTATCAAGTAATTTTTCGTGGCCAAGTGGGTGGGCCTGGGATGATCGACTTTTAAGTGTGATCGGGGGGGAGGGAGTTGGCAAATATACCAAAAAGAGTTGATGACAGGATCAAGACTGGGGTAAAGGCCTTCGCTAAGGTAATCGAAGGGGCCAAGGCGCGAGACGTAAACGAGTCTGATACCGTGACCATCGTGGTGGATATGCTCTCCACCATCTGCGGCTATGATAAATATACGGAGATTACCAGTGAATATGTGATCCGGGGCACATACTGCGATCTGGCCATCAAGGGAGGAGATGATAAGCCAACCTTCCTTATCGAGGTGAAGGCTATCAATATTCCGCTCAAAGAGGGACACATGCGGCAAGCCCTCGGCTACGCCGCCAGTGAGGGTATTGAGTGGGTCTTGCTTACCAATGGAGACCACTGGCAAGCCCATCGGGTGATCTTCGGAAAACCGATAAAAACTGAAGTGGCTTTTGATTTCAGTTTTTCCGACACGGCCAAACTGCCCATGCTGACTGAATTTTTTTTCCTGATCAGCAAAGAGGGGGTGAGCAAGTCTGCCATAGCTACATTTCATGAGGAATGCCAGCTTACCAGTAAGCACATGGTGGCAGCAGTCCTTATGACTGAGCCTGTGGTGGCTGCAATTCGTCGTCAGTTAATGGGCGTTGGCAAGGGTGTAAAAATTACCGAAGAACAGATCCTTTCAACACTTCAAAATCTGGTACTCAAGCGCGATGTGCTGGAAGGTGATGACGCAGGAAAGGCAAAGAGGCGCCTTGCCTCGGCAAATCGGCAGAAGAAAAAGCTGGTGACTATTATTGAACCTTCGCAAGTTATGGATGCATAGATGGCGCTAATAAAATGCAGAGAGTGCGGACGTGAGGTGAGCAGCTCGGCAAAGACTTGCCCCGGGTGCGGAATAAAAGATCCGCAACCAATGCAGCCAATATCTGCTGTTGCCTTTGTTGCGATAGCAATACTTGTTTTTTTTCTGCTGGCGAAGGCTCTTTTTTCCTCACCACCGCAGCCATCTCCTTCGAGCGCCCCCATTCCAAGAACAGCGGTTGAATTACGGGAAGAAAAAATCCGATCGGGATTTAGCTCCTGGGATGGATCACACATTGGCCTGGAAAAGATCATCAAGCAATCGATGCACAATCCAGACTCATACAAGCATGTAAAAACAACCTATATTGAAGATGGAAACGAGCTGACCGTTGCAACCCAATATCGGGGAACAAATAGTTTCGGTGGGGTTGTCACCAGCCAGGTGATAGCAAAAACAGATCTTGATGGCAACGTGATCAAGATTCTCTCCCAGGGGAAATAATGGCAGTCCGTCCACACCCAACAATGGGTCCGGGATTCTGGCACATCGACTATCGGCCCCATGGGAGGAAAGGGCCCCGGGAGCGGATCGTCTTTGAAGGCAACGAGGCATCGGCCCGCGCCTTCGAGGGACTGGTCCGGAGAAAAAAACACTATTCTACCGGGTCACGAATAAACCCATCCCTCAATGAGATCCTGCCAGAATTCAAAGAGTGGCTGCAGGTCAACTTTGCAGTCAGCACCTATAAGGATTTCCTCTGGATCGAGAAATACCTGGTCAAGGTATTTGGCAGGCTATCGGTGCGCTCGATCACCCCGGCCCAGATCACCCAATACCAGATCCTGCGGGAAGGGAAACGGCGCGCCATTGAAAAGGAGATGGTCCACCTGCGGCGGATCATCCGATGGATGATTGACAATGACTGCTGCGACCGGGAAGGGCTGGGGTTTAAGATCAAGATCGCCAAATACCGGCGGCCAAAACCGAAAACCTTTACCCCTGGCGAGGTGGAGCTATTCTTCGCCGAGATCAACGAACCCATGAAACTTGCCGCCTGCATCATAATGTATGAGGCCGGGGCCAGGTTCGATGAGGTGGTGAAGCTCAAATGGAATCAGATTTTTCTGGAATCCAATACCATCATGCTGCTGGGAAAGGGGAAAAAAGAGCGGCTGGTTGTCCTTCCGCCCATGGCCAAGCAGATCCTGGCCGAACGGAAGGGCAGGCCAGCGGAGTTGGTGTTCGTGAGCCCAAGCACCGGCGGGCCATACACCACGTTCAAAACCATGTTCAAGGGCGCCTGCCGACGCGCTGGCCTGAATGGCTTGAGCCCGCACAAATTGCGGCACAGCTTTGCCACCGACGTGCTGGAGTCAACCGGCGACCTGCGCCTGGTCCAGGAACTGCTCGGGCATTCCGACATCTCCACCACCCAGATCTATACCCACATCCGGCAGGGAAGGATGAAGAGCGGGGTGGAGCAGATGCTGGCAATGAGAAGGGTAATCAACAACACCGTTGCCCACGTGGTCAACGAAAAAGACAAGTAGCCTTACGGCAACAAGGGACGGATATCCAGGGTAATGCTTCGGGAGCACGGGGTCGGAGGTTCGAATCCTCTCATCCCGACCAGTAATAG
>CALMMG010000201.1 GCA_937868185.1 uncultured Pseudomonadota bacterium | reverse complement strand
ATATCGCCAAAGATTTTCTTCATGTAGTCGTTGATAAAGAGAACTTCATAGGTCTGCATGTCGGCAACATAGACAATAGCGTCAATGCCGTTTAAGACGGAAAGTAGGCGATTGTGGCTGAATTCTATTCTTTCATTTGTTTCTTTTAGACGGAGGATGTTTTTTTGAAACGGTCTGTAAACGAGCAGGTAGAGGAAGGGGAAGAGAATCAGGGTTAACAAGAAAGAGTCCAGCAGGCCAGCGGCAAGAGGAGAAAAGGTGAGTCGGTCCAGCAGTGACATGATGGCGTACTCTGTTGTGCCGATAACAAGCGTCAGGGATAAAAATAGTTTGACGGGGGTGGCGTGTTTCATCTCGATGACATGTGGTAGAGATTTGTGGGGGGATAATTTTTTCAGGCCAGCGCCTTCGAACACATCCAGTATATGTAGCATACATTTAATGGGATAAATAGAGTCATCTCTTTTGCAAAAGAAACGTCGCCTCTGGGGCGAAGTGGTTAACACCCTTAGTGATCTCTTTCTGGAAATTCCGCAGAAGAGAGGAGCGGTCGTTTATTTCGCAGGTGCCAGATCGATGATAGTCACCTCCGGTGGGGCCAGAAAGCGGATGGGCGGCCCCCAAGTGCCGGTGCCCCGGCTCAGATAGAGAAGGCCGCTGGTCAGGGTGGTGAGTTGGCCAGCCCGCTGGGGATAAAAAAACCAGGTGAGCAGGTTGAAAGGAAAGATCTGCCCTTTGTGGGTGTGGCCGGAAAGCTGGAGATCGAAAAGCCCCAGACTGTTCGGATCAATATTGGGTCGGTGTTTGAGTAGGAGGGTGAAATTTTCCTTGGACTGGGCAGCAAGAAGATCGTGCTCCGACTCCACCTGGTTTTTGCCCAATGATCTGACGGTCGGGTCGTCCACCCCGACAACATTGAGGCCAGCGAGCACCACCCCTTGCTGGCGAAGCAGGGTGAATCCGGATGCTTTTGTAAAAGCCAAGGCCTCCGGCAGGCCGGCGTAGAATTCATGGTTGCCAGTGATGGCGAATTTGCCCAGAGGTGGATTGATCGCCGCCAGCAGTCCCGCTTCTGTGTTGAGGTGGTTGAGCTGGCCGTCAACCAGATCGCCGGTGGACACCAGAATATCGGGCTTGGCCTTCTCTATTCTGGCAATGATGTGCTTGAGCCTGCCTTCCCGGACAAGGAGTCCAAGATGCACGTCCGAGATCTGGGCAATGCGTATCCTGCCGGTGCTGGTCGTAATCTTGGGGCTGGTGATTTCGATGTGTTCAAGGCGGATATCCGCTGCCTCGAAAAGACCGTAGCCGTACAGGGCAAGCACCAGCATTACCTGTGTTGCAAACAGGTGCCGCGGCGATACCTCTGGGAGGGAAATTTTTCGGTTTTGGCTTTTTTCCGCAGCCAGGATGGCGTAACGGCCCGCATCAACCGCAGCGGCAAGGCTCACAAAAAGGAAAAGCAAGCCCATCCAACTGAAGCTGGCATAGGCCCAGAACCGGGCGCCTGTTGCTATCCCAGCCGTTTCGGCCAGCCGAACCATGATCGGCGCCGCGATCATGACCGCCATGAACAGGATTATGCCGAGTTTGGCTTTCCTGCCGGGGAGAAAGGATGCCCTGAACTTACGGAAGGCATAGTAGTGAACAAGGGGATAGACTGACAGATAAAGAAGCAGGAAGCGGATCATCCCTTCTCACCCGGTTTGATGTGTGCAAGGCTGCCAGGAAGAGTCGATTATAGGCGTTACCCCTTCTCTTCCTGGCAACCAGGGCCTCATTTGTTGTAGGTCACCTCGGCGCTTTCGATAATCACACCGTAACGGTATCCCGCGCCGAAGTCGCGGTCCCGGGAAAGATTTCCCTTGATGGTGACCAGATCTCCAACCTCGGGCAGCGAATCGGTGGTGACCACCAGATCGTGGGTCCCGGTGGCCTGATTACCGGTGCCGTCCTGCAGATGCAGCCAGTTTTTGCCCAGGATGCCGCGGCTGACTTTGACCACCTTGCCTTGGATCGCCACCGGCTTATTCGTCAGGGAATCTTTCTTTTCAAAAATCTCGCCGATGGTATAGGCATTTGGGGCCTCGCTCTTGCCTACCGTGATTGCCTCGGCCGGGGTTGAGGCAGCAACTGGGGTTGAGGCGGCATCACCAGGAGAGGCAAGTCCCCCTGAGAAAACGATGCTCTTAAATGATCGATTCAACGAGGTGCTTTTGAAATTGGTCATCTCCATGCCTGGCTGGCAGGCGATTTCACTGCCCACCGTGATCGTGCTTTGCGGGAGGGCCACCCAGGTCTTGACGCCGGATTTCTCCACCAGGGCATAGGTGTAACCGCCGCTGTTCATGGTTTCGACCACCTTGCCGGATACCCCCTGCATCGATTGGTCGCCAGTTCCACTCATTCCAGCTCCAGCGCAGGACTGAAGAGGGTTCCACAGGAGCAGTGAGGAGGCGAACACCAGACAGGTAAAGAAATATTCTGTTCTCTTACTTGCATTCATTGGGCGATACCTCTTCAGAGATTTTCGTGGGCTTGCCGTGCCGATGGCAACATGGGCTCATTCGGCAGGAGTTTTTTTAACTGTACGGTATTTTACAGATTTTGCTCATAATAACGTGCGTCCCGAACCGGCTCCTTGCTCTGGCGGGAGGCAGGGTGTCACCTTCAGGGGAACTATTTGCCTGCGCCGATTTTCTCCTCCCGAACCTTGAGACACTTGTGGCTGTAGTCATCGAACTCTGCGCAGGTTTTTAGGACAAAGGCTTCCTGTCGGGGATAAAAGGTGCATTTGCTTTGGTAGTCGCAGGTGTTGTTGAACGAATCCCAATGCTGACATTCATCGATACATTCCAGGTCGTTATAAGTATAGTTGGTTTTTTCGAAGAGGCATTTTTTGTCAAAATCATCCCAGTACTGGCATTCCCGCAGCGACAGAGTCTGGCCTTGAGACCCGGATTGTCCCCCTTCGCAGACCACGGCAAGATTCCGATCGCGGTAAACCTCTCCTTTTTTCAGCCGCACCTCCTTGGCATGGGTGACGCCGGGAAGAGCAATAAGGAGAGCAAACAATAGAAGCAGCGAACGAAGATTCATAATCGTATCCTCAAGAGTAAGGTGGGAAAAATCGGGGCGCACACCCTGAAATCTACTTGCCAGCCACGTCGTGGGCAACAATTATCATGCAACAGCAGGGACAAAAAGGAGCAGAAATCATAAGGGATTGACAGCTCAATTAAATAAGAATATATAATAAAAAGGAATTATTCCTAAATAGGATATTGTTGTTTATGCCAAAAAAAATCCAGCACCTGAATATCGAAAACAAATTACGCGACTTTGAGCAGGCATGCCGTGCCGCTGGACTTAAGCTCACCCATCAACGTTTGGAGATATTCCGGGAACTGGCTACCGCCGAAGACCATCCGTCTGCGGAAACCCTTCACCTACGATTGCAGAAGAGACTTCCCACCCTGTCCCTTGACACTGTGTATCGAACTCTGGCTACTTTTGAGAAGTACCGACTCATAAACAAGGTTGAGACAGTGGAAAGCCAGGCCCGGTTTGAGGTGGAACTCGATAAACACCACCATGCCATTTGCCGGCAATGCGGGGTTATAATCGATTTTGTCTGGCACTCTTTTGATGAGGCCGAGATGCCCGAGACGATTAGTGGGTGGGGGAGGATAGACAAGAAAAATATCACGGTGCACGGTATTTGCGGGAAATGTGCCAACCTTGGCGGCGGGAAGTGAGTGATTTTTTTTGCCATTTTGATAAGAATAATTCTGAGGTAGTCAAAATTACTACAGTGTATTTTGAACCTGTACAGGCAGTTCCAATTCAAACGTCACTGCAAAATCTGCTATGATATAATTTTAAAAATCAACATGAGGGTGGGACACCATGGCGAAACGGAAAATCATCATGATCACCAGTGCGGCTATCCCATGGCCGACAATCAGAATTCCCTGTTGGCTGGCCTCGGAACCATTTGTCGCTCCAAGTCTAGCAACTGATTGAAAAGCTGGCCTACGAGAAGTGGTAAAGTAAAAAGCACAGTGAGTAAGGTCACACAACACAAGGGGGAAATTTTATGACTGAAAACAGCAAGTGCCCTGTAACAGGTAAATCTGCCAAACCGACTGCCGGTAGTGGCACCTCGAACCGGGACTGGTGGCCGAACCAGTTGAACCTTCATATTCTGCACCAGCATTCCGCCAAAGCCAATCCGCTGGGCGAGGAATTTACCTACGCAAAGGAATTCAAGAAGCTCAACCTGAAGGCCTTGAAGAAGGATTTGTACGCACTGATGACCGACTCGCAGGAGTGGTGGCCGGCCGATTGGGGACATTACGGTGGGCTCTTCATCCGGATGGCATGGCACAGCGCGGGCACCTACCGCATGGGCGACGGCCGCGGCGGCGCGGGCTCCGGCAATCAGCGCCTTGCTCCCCTCAACAGCTGGCCGGACAATGTGAACCTCGACAAGGCGCGTCGCTTACTGTGGCCGATCAAGCAAAAATACGGCAACAAGATCTCCTGGGCAGATCTGATGATTCTCACCGGCAATTGCGCCCTGGAGTCGATGGGTTTTAAGACCTTCGGCTTCGGCGGTGGTCGCGAGGACATCTGGGAGCCGGAAGAGGATATCTACTGGGGCAGCGAGGACACCTGGCTTGGCGACAAGCGCTACTCCGGTGATCGGGACCTCGAAAACCCGCTTGCCGCCGTGCAAATGGGCCTCATCTACGTGAACCCGGAAGGGCCCAACGGCAAACCTGACCCAGTCGCCTCGGGCCGTGACGTTCGCCAGACCTTCGCCCGCATGGCGATGAACGACGAAGAAACGGTCGCCCTGGTCGCTGGCGGCCACACCTTCGGCAAATGTCACGGCGCCGGCCCTGCCTCGCATGTGGGCCCGGAACCTGAAGGCGCTCCCCTTGAACAACAGGGGCTCGGTTGGAAGAGCAGCTTCGGTAGCGGCAAGGGCGGCGATACGATCAGCAGCGGCATCGAGGGCGCCTGGAAGCCGA
>CALMMG010000200.1 GCA_937868185.1 uncultured Pseudomonadota bacterium | reverse complement strand
TGCTTTAAAACCTCCAGCACCACATCCCAGGAATGATCCCGGATCAGCCAGGATGCCAGACTGAGGGTATCCTGCCCCGAAGACCAACTCCCAGCCTTGCTCTGGCCCTCACAGATCTCAAAGAGCGGAATCGTAAGCCGTACCCGGTACAACCAGCAGAGATGCCGGTATTCCTGAGCCAACTGTCTACGCCAACCCTCCACAAGTCGGCTCTCTTTTTCGCTCACCTGCACTCCCCGCGTCCTTTCAGCCTTTGTAACCGGCATCCACCGGCAGATCATCCAGCCGGGACGAGGCCACAGCCAGTTCATCGCACCGCTCGTTAAAGGGATTGCCATTGTGGCCCTTGACCCAGTTGAAGGTAATATCCAACCCCTCAATAAGATCCAGCAGCTGCCCCCAGAGATCGGGATTGATGGCCGGCTGCCGGTCCGCTTTGATCCAGCCCCTTTTCCGCCACCCCTTGGCCCACCCCTTGCTGATCCCGTTCACCACATAGCTTGAATCGGAATAAAGGGCCACCGGGCGGTCCCGGTGCTCCAACTCGCGCAGAGCCACGATGCAGCCCATCAGCTCCATCCGGTTATTGGTGGTCAGGCGGTAGCCGCCGGTCAGCTCCTTGCGCTGGCCATTGTAAACTTGGACGACGCCGTAGCCGCCAGGGCCCGGATTGTAGCGGGCGCCGCCATCGGTGTAGATGGAAACCACACCCTCCTTGGGGAAAGTATCCGATCCTGCCGCAGGCCCAGATTTAATGGTATTTTTAGAGCTGCCCGGTCCGCCCTGGCCCGAGGTGGGATTCTTCAGCCAGGATTCGGCCTCAGCCCGGGTGGCAAAACCCTTGAATCTGGCACCCTGAAAGCCGATGACCTGGGCCTGGGCCTTGGGCCAGTTATCGTAGATGCCAGGCTCTCGCCCGGCCAGGATTGCGTAAAATTTCTTTGCTGCCATATATAAATCATCCTTTTTTTACTGATCACCAAAACCCAACACCCGACTATTTCGTCACCATGCAGCGTCCAAATTCCACGCTCCCTCTTGCCGCATTCCCCAATTTCAACTATGTTGCCGAAGCAAGAATACACCATCGCCACAAAGCCGCAAATGGCGATGCTCTCATGACCCCTCGCATGCAGGTAAGAAGAATGAAACTATTTGTTACACCCAAGGGCGACCGTTGGCTCTGCTCCGAATGCGAAGAGGACTTCGCCGAGACCATCGCCGAACAGAGCTGGCGGGTAGCCTTTGAAAAAATCGACCCCATGCTCCGCTGCTCCGAATGCAAACATGGCGACATCGAAATATTTGATTGATCTTGCAATCATTGAAAAAATTCAAGAAAATATACCTCGAGATCACCAACCGCTGCAATCTTTCCTGCAGCTTCTGCCACCGGAGTGGCCGGACCAAAGCCTTCATGGGCTCGGAGGATTTTCGCTCCATCCTTGGCAAGATCGAGGGTCATACCGACCATCTTGCCCTGCATGTTCTGGGCGAACCCCTGCTGCACCCGGAGCTTGAAGAACTCCTCGCCCTCTGCCAGGAGCACGGTCTCAAGGTCAACCTGACCACCAACGGCACCCTGCTACCCCAAAGCCAGGGACTTTTACTGGCCAGCCCTGCCCTGCGCCAGGTCAACATCTCCCTGCACGGGCTTGCCGAGCTGCCCGATGGCCCGGATCAGGAAACCGCACTGGCCGGGGTCTTTGCCTTTATCCAAGAGGCCATGCGCACCCCGCTCTTCATCAGCCTACGGCTCTGGAATCTTTCTGCGGCAGAAGACAACGGCCACAATCAACACACCCTCAACCGAATCACCGATTTTTTCGCCCTAGCCGAGCCGCTCACCGGCAGACTCACCCCCGGCCACGGCCTCACCCTGGGACCCAAGGTTTTCCTGAGCCAGAACGCCCGGTTCACCTGGCCCCATGCTCCAGCCCCGAATCTGGGTGACAAAGGCACCTGCCGGGGGCTGCGGGATCATGTCGCCATCCTGGTGGACGGCACCGTGGTACCCTGCTGCCTTGATGGTGAGGCAGATATCCCCCTGGGCAACATCCACAGCCAATCCCTGGCCGATATCTGCAACAGCCCGCGCGCCACCGCCATCCGCACCGGCTTTACCCAGCGTCGGCTCACAGAACCCCTCTGCCGACGGTGCACCTTCCGACAATCATTTTAACCCTTGCCTGCCAGCTGGCCGCAGGCGGCGGAGATATCCGCGCCCCGGCTCTGACGGATAAAAGTGTTGAAGCCCGCCTCGCGCAGCACCTTCTGAAAAGCCAGGGTCTGCGATTCATCCGGACAGGCATACCCCGTCTCCCCGGAACCGTTGTAGGGCAGCAGGTTGATCCGGCTGGGGATGGACTGCAGCTTTTCCGCCAACAGGTGCGCATCGGCCAGTGAATCGTTGATCCCCTTGAGCATGATATACTCAAACAAAATCACCTTCTTTTTGCCCAGGGGATACCTGCGGCAGGCGGCAAGCAGCGCTTCCAGTCCGTAGGTTTTGTTCACCGGCATCAGACTGCTGCGGACCGCGTCATCGGCGCTGTGCAGCGACACGGCCAGATTGACCCGGATATCCCGGCCCAGATCGTCCATTCTTGGGACGATGCCGCAGGTGGAGACGGTGATCCGTCGTTCGGAAAAGCCGAGGCCGTGGTCATCCATGAGGATCTTGAGCGCGGTGAGCAGGTTGTCGTAATTGGCCAGGGGTTCGCCCATGCCCATGAAGACCAGATTGTTGAGCAGCTCTCGCGGCGTGGCCCGCTTAATCCCGGTAGCAACCATGTGGGTCATCACCGCCAGCACCTGCCCCACGATCTCAGCGGGCCGCAGGTTGCGGGTAAAGCCCTGGCCCCCGGTAAGGCAGAAGCCACAGCCCATGGCGCAGCCCACCTGGGAGGAGATACAGAGGGTGTGGCGGCCGTCCTCGGGAATAAGCACACTCTCGATCATTGCGCCATCCGCGAGCCGAAAGGCGAACTTTTCGGTGCCATCCGCAGATTTTTCCACCATAGCAGGGGTAAGGCTGCTCATGGTGGCGTGGCTGGCCAGCAACTCCGTCACCTCCCGGCTGATCCCAAGCTGGGCAAAATCGAAGACCCCTGGCCGGTACAGTCGGGTAAAAATCTGCCTGGCCCGCTTGGCAGGCAGGCCCAAACCTACGACATAGTCGCTCAGCTGGGCTGGGGTGAGATCGCGCAGATCGATCTGGCCGCCCTTAACCGAGACCGTTTCCACCCTGCCCTCCGTCACTTGTTTTGGTTGGATATTCATCCACCCTCTGTAACACATTTCCGCCTCTGTTTCAAAATATAGAAGGAGAGAATCCCCCCAAAAACCCCTTGACGCGGCCAAACAAATAAGTCAAATATACGTTTAACTTATTTAAAAAGGAAACAGTCCGTGCGGAAACAACGATGCGATGGTCAGGAAACTCGCCAAAACCTACTGGCAGCAGCAGGTGAAATCTTTGCCCGCAAAGGCTTCCGAGAGGCAACCATCGCTGAAATCTGTCGGCAAGCAGAAGCCAACACCGCCGCGATCAGCTACCATTTTGGCAGCAAGGAAGCCCTGTATGTGGAAAGCTGGCGCTATTCCTTCACCCAGTCCCTAAAGACCTACCCTCTGGATGGAGGCATCCCGACCACAGCCTCAGCTGAAGAACGGCTGCACGGGCGAATCCTTGCGCTCATGCGGAGGATCATCGACCCACAAAGCCATGAATTTGACATCTTCCACAAAGAAATGGCAAGCCCCACCGGCCTCCTGGCCAAAGCCATCCAGGAATCGGTGGAGCCGATCTTCATGGGCCTCGCTCTCCTGATCGGCGAATTGCTGGACAAAAAGCCCTCCGACCACGAAGTGCAGCTCTGCTCCATGAGTATCCGTGCCCAATGTTTTGGCCCGTTGGTACATGCCCGCCGCCGCAAGTCCGCCGAGGGCCTTCCCCCTTCCGGCCTTGAACCCCTGCTCGAAGATGTGGAGCAGCTGGCGGATCATGTCACCCGCTTCAGCCTAGCCGGAATCCGGGCGCTTCGCCCCCTCCATCCGCATCAATCCAACAATGAGGTTGGCTCATGAAACACCCGGCCAAAAAAGCCCTTATCGCACTAATCGCCCTCCTCCTTCTCGGCAGCCTGGCCGTCTGGCAGCTTACCCGCAGCAAGGCAAAGGATGGTGCCGGTTACCGGACCGCCGAACTCACCCGTGGCGACCTGCTGGTGACCATCAGCGCCACCGGCACCGTGGAACCGGAAGAGGTCATCGATGTGGGGGCCCAGGTGGCCGGACGCATCGTTTCCTTTGGCAAAGATGCCAAGGGAAAAACCGTGGATTACGGCTCGGTAGTTGAGGCCGGCACGGTGCTGGCCCGGATCGATGACTCGCTCTACGCTGCGGACGTGGCCCAGGCCGAGGCCCAGCTTCTCTCCAACAAGGCCGGTTTGCAAAAGGCTAAAGCAGACCTTACCCGGGCGGAGCAGGACTGGAAGCGGGCCCAAGTGCTCGGCTCCTCCCAAGCCCTGTCGCAATCGAGCTACGAATCCTACGAGTCGGCATATAAAACCGCCCTCGCCCAGGTCGCAGTGAGCGAGGCCTCTATCCACCAAGCCGAGGCGACCCTCAAACGCGCCCAGCGCAACCTTGGCTACTGCACCATCACCTCGCCAGTCAAGGGCATCATCATTGACCGGCGGGTCAACACCGGCCAGACCGTGGTGGCAAGCCTCAACGCGCCGAGCCTCTTTCTGCTGGCCAAGGACCTCACCCGCATCCAGGTCTGGGTGGCAGTGAACGAGGCGGATATCGGCCGAATCCATCCCGGCTTGCCAGTGACCTTCACGGTGGATGCCTTCCCCAATGAGACCTTCAAGGGCGAGGTGGGCAAGGTCCGGCTCAATGCCTCCATGACCCAAAACGTGGTGACCTACACAGTGGAGATCTCCACCGACAACAGTGACGGCCGGTTGCTGCCCTACCTCACCGCCAATGTCCAATTTCAGCTGCAACAGATGAGCAATGTCCTGCAGA
>CALMMG010000199.1 GCA_937868185.1 uncultured Pseudomonadota bacterium | reverse complement strand
AGACGAACGGAACCGGATTGCGCGAACTTCATAATCCCCTTGCAGATGTTGTTGGCCGCATACATGGCCATCATTTCTCCTGAGCAAACGATGTAGATCTCTTCTGCCTTACCGTCGCGGATGGGCATGGCAAAACCGCCGCAGACCACGTCGCCTAAAACATCATAAAAGGCATAATCAAGCCCTTCGCTCTCTTCGTAAGCGCCAAGGGACTCCAGCATGTTGATGGAGGTAATAATGCCGCGCCCTGCACAACCAACGCCGGGCTCGGGTCCGCCGGATTCAACGCACCAGGTGTCGCCATATCCCTTTTTCCGGATGTTCACGAGTTCAACGTCCTCACCTTCCTCACGCAGGGTGTCGAGCACCGATTTCTGAGCAAGTCCGCCCAACAACAAACGGGTGGAGTCCGCCTTGGGATCACAGCCCACCACCATGACCTTTCTGCCCATCTGAGCCAATCCGGCCACGGTGTTCTGAGTGGTGGTTGACTTGCCGATTCCGCCTTTGCCGTAAATTGCCACCTTACGCATCTCTAATCCTCCTTGCTCTGTATTGAATATGGGTTTCAAAATTCCATTGGCATGCGTTGCCGTCATCTACCCCTATCGCAAGGTGTGTGCCAGAGCGGAACGCAACCTCCTGATTTCCCACTAACAGACTAATATTATTAATATTGTTGTGTTCACCAACAACAAAGAGCGCCGTACCGCCTATTCCATTTTGTAAACTTGGCTACAAATTGGGATACTGGATACCAACTGGGGAAAGAGCCGAAGAGGGGGAATTTGAGACAATTATGTCACTAAACAGTAAATTGATTACGCTGAATGTGACTTCTTAACAAAAAGAGCATTTATCAATATATGCCAGCAGAAATATATTTAGCTTAAATTTCAGCTTGTTAGTCAAAAACATCACGTGTAATCTTACATTTTTGAAGCATTGGAACATTTTTTGCTAATCACCAGACAAGGAGCAAGTCCCGAAAATTTCACCTTCAGCGGATCACACCCAAAGGCGGATAAAGCACATGCGCACACCTGAATACCCAACTGAACGCCTGGAATTGCAGGCCCTCTATCAGATAAGCCAGCTCATCGGCTCTGCCTTGGATATCAAAAAAACCCTCTCTGAAGTATTGCAGATCCTGCACGAGACCCTGCGCATGGAACGGGCTACCCTTGTCCTCCAGGAGGAAAACGGCGAGCATCTTTCCATTGCCGCCTCATACGGCCTCAGCAAGGAGGAGGAAAAACGGGGCATCTACCGGCTGGGCGAAGGGGTAATCGGTCGCATCTTCCAAAGCGCCTTTCCTTTCGTGGTACCGGACATTCACAGCGAGCCGCTCTTCTTGAACCGGACCGGTGCCCGCGCCAATCTCCCCAAAGGCGAAATCTCCTTTATCGGTGTACCGGTCATGCTACCCGAGGGACCGGTTGGCGTCCTGTCCGTGGACAGGTTATTTGGCCAGGAAATCTCCCCTGAGGAAGACATCCGCTTTCTCACCGTAGTCGCCATGCTCATTGCTCAGTTTTTGCGGTTACACAAGGCCGTTTCCCACAAACAGCAGGTACTAGTGGAAGAAAACCTATTGCTCAAGAAAGAGCTGCGCAGCCGCTACAACCAGCACAATATCATCGGCCAGTGCAAACGGATCCAGGATGTGTACAACTACATCGACAAGGTGGCGCCCAGCCGGGCCACCGCCCTGCTTTTGGGCGAATCCGGCACCGGCAAGGAGCTGGTCGCCCGCGCCATCCACCAGGCCAGCCCCCGCGCAGACAAGCCATTCATTAAGATCAACTGCGCCGCCCTGCCCGAGAATCTGCTGGAAAGCGAACTGCTCGGCCATGAAAAAGGAGCCTTTACTGGCGCAGCCAATCTCAAGAAAGGGCGGTTTGAACTGGCCGACGGCGGCACCATTTTTCTCGACGAGGTGGGGGAACTGCCCTTGGCCCTGCAGGCTAAGTTGCTCCGTGTACTACAGGAACAGATGTTCGAGCGTTTGGGCGGCACCCAGACCATCACGGTCAACGTCCGGGTCATTGCTGCAACAAACCGCAGCCTGGAAGAATGTGTTGAGCAGGGGAGTTTTCGTGCGGATCTCTACTACCGCCTCAACGTCGTCCCTGTTATCCTGCCCCCGCTCAGGGAACGGAGGGAAGACATCCCCTTGCTCCTCGATCATTTTCTTAAGGAGAGCAACCGCATGAACGACCGGAAGGCGCATCTCTCCAGCCCCGTTGTCCAGCTCCTCTGTGCCTATAGCTGGCCGGGCAATGTCCGCGAGTTACAAAACCTTCTCGAGCGGCTGGTGATCATGGCAGACCGCGACACCATCGTCTCCCGAGAGCTGCCGAGTTACATCACTGCGGGACCGGAAATAATGGACTCAACCGCGCCCCACTGTCGCCTTGCCGCTCCGGCTGGCGGACAATCAGAGCTGACGAGTAAACCCTCGACCAAAACAGACACGCACAAGTCGTTAAAGGATATGGAAAAAGAAGAGGTGGTTGCGGCCCTGCAACGACACGGATGGGTTCAGGCCCGGGCCGCCCGGGAGCTGGGACTCACCCAGCGCCAGATGGGCTACCGCATCAAAAAATATGGTATTGTCATGCCTGATTTTCATCTTTAAACAAAAAGTCGGGCTTCCCCAACAGAGGGAAACACGACTTACGTTTTCACTTCTTTTGTCTTTTTTTGAGAAAAATCAGGAGATAAGACTGAGATAATCACTGAAAAATTGATGGAAATCCTTGGAAATCTGCGTCCGCAAACTCCTTGCCTCTGCCAATAAATCTGCGGGCCTCACCACCAAAGACCGAAACGAGGCGAGCCACTGCCAGTCCTGTTCAAGCCAAAGGCTGATATCCTCGGAAACCGCGGCATGGTTGTCAAACTGCAGCCCGAGGATATGCGGTCGCTGCTCAAGGGAAAAGGCTTCCACCTGGCATTGCTCCGAAGTGGCGAGCAGGGAAAAATGTTTGGGAAGCGGCTCTAGCACCGTCTGGCTATGCCACTTGAACATGGGCATGGCCTTACCGATATTCCTGAACGCAGGGTGCTCACGACCATCATGGGTGAGATGCCCCTGAACAAAGCCGATGCTCGGCTTAAAATTCGGCCCTACCTGAGCCCCGAGTACAGAGGCAAGCAGTTGATGGCCGAGACAGAAACCCAATATCGGCTTATCTGCGCCAATCGCCCTTTTGATAAAACGCTTCTCCTCCACGAGAAACGGGTACTTCTCCTCCTGATCGACATTGGGCGCCCCTCCCAAGAGAATGATCGCCCCATAGTCGTTGAAGTCGGGAATCCAGTCCTGCCAGACCTTGACGATATCACAATCGACTCGGTGTTTGTCGAACGCTTCAAGAAGCAGGCGCCCGGGTCCAGCCCAGGAGGTATGTTGCAGGATCAGAAATTTCATCTGTATTTTTTTACCAATTGCGGGAAGGGGGCAGGCGACGGATTCCAGAGTTCCGCGAATCCGTCGCCTGTTTTCACTTTCTTCTTAGGCAGAAATCAAATGGCATCCCTGCCGGTTTCCCCTGTCCTGATGCGACAAACAGAATCCACTGGCAGGACAAAGATTTTGCCATCGCCGATCTTGCCGGTCTTGACGCTGGTTATAATGGCATTAACCACCGTGTCGACCATCTCCGCAGCAACAACGATCTCGACCTTTACCTTGGGGATGAAATCAACCACATACTCGGCGCCACGGTAAACCTCCGTATGCCCCTTCTGACGCCCGAAGCCTTTTACTTCGGAGGCGGTCATCCCTTGGACCCCGATGGCATGCATGGCCTCCTTGAGATCCTCCAGCATGAACGGCTTGATAATTGCTTCTATCTTTTTCATGATGCCTCCAGCCTTAACGATGGGTTTTATTGAGATTAAATTCAGGATATGCATTCACCCCGACTTCGCTCTGGTCAAGTCCTTCCAGTTCCATTTCCGGAGAAACCCTGAGCGGCACGATCTTGTCCAGCACCCGGAAAAAGACGTACATAACCAGGAAGACAAAAACGATATTGGTAACGGTGCCGATAACCTGCGCCACAAACTGCCCCGAGTCGCCATAAAACAGACCCTTAACTGTACCCTTCACCCCATTGAGTCCATCTCCGTATGTGCCGTCCGCAAACAGCCCCAAGGCCAAAACACCCCAGGCACCATTGACGCCATGGACGGAGATCGCGCCGACCGGATCATCAACCTTCAAAACCCGCTCAACAAAAAAGACACTGATACACAAGAGAATGCCGCCGATCGCCCCGATGAGAGCCGCTGCCCCAGAATCCACAAAAGCACAGGGTGCGGTGATGGCCACCAGTCCGGCGAGAAAACCGTTGGCAATCATCGAGATATCTGGCTTGCCGTAGAAAATCCACATATAGGCCATGGCCGCGAAGGCGCCAGCTGCCGAAGCGATCATGGTGTTGACTGCAACAACCGCCAGCCTAAAATCGCCGCCTGCGAGGGTAGAACCTGCATTGAACCCGAACCAGCCAAAGGCAAGAATGAAACATCCTACTATCGCCATGGGGATGTGATGGCCGGGGATGGCGTTGGGGGTGCCATCGGCCTTATACTTGCCCAACCGCGGTCCCAAAACAATAGCCCCAGCAAGAGCCGCAACACCACCGGTCATATGCACCACCGACGAGCCGGCGAAATCAACATGCCCATGCCCCAAGGCAAAATTATTACCGAGCTGCGAGAGCCAACCGCCGCCCCATACCCAGTTTGCATACAACGGATAGACCAAGGCGGTTATGAAAAAGCCATAGATCACGAAAGATTTAAAGGTCCAGCGCTCGGCCATGGAACCGGTGGGGATGGTCGCCGTGGTATCCATGAACACCATCTGGAACAGGAAGATCGCATAGACAGCAACATCATAGGTTCCGGACAGGAAGAATCCTTTGGTTCCGAACAAGCCGAAATCCTTCCCGAAAAGATTGATTACAAACTCCCCGTTGAGTACCCCGGCCCCACCGAGTGTGGCCACCCCGCCAACGCCTCCCATCTGAATGGCAAAGCCGCACACCCAATAACCAAGGATACCGATGGCGTATATCATGAAATTCATCGCCATGGTGTGACCAGCATTCTTTGCCCGGGTGAATCCGCCCTCGGCCATGGCAAACCCAGCCTGCATGAACATGACCAAAAATCCACAAACCAGAACCCAAACCATATTGATCGCTATCCGGTTATGCCCGATAACGTCCGCCAATTTTGCGGCCAAGGGTTCACTCTGCCCCATGGTCGCCATCTCCTCAGCGGTTGGCGCAGCAGCCGTAGCACCGACCACATCTGCCGCTCCCCCTGTTGCTGTTCCGGCAGGGTCAGCAACAGGCACCGGGACCGCGGCAACCTGACTTACCATCGACCCCGCAGGAACTGGTCCACCACCCTCTTCCGCAAGCACCAGCGTTAAGGACCCGCACAAGCAGCCCATGACGAGTAAAAATGTTATTAGTATTTTTTTCATCTCGCTCTCCTTTCCATGGTTGATCTCCTCTGTCGATTTTGAATAATAAATGCAGCTCTTTTTCCTTGCTTCGCGCCCTTGCCGGAGCAGCCATCCCCTTCAGCTTCTGATGATGCTCGCTTCGGCAGGCAGTTATCTGGCAACAAAGCAACAAGCGTGCCGCTCATCAAATCGAATTTTATTTACTTGATATCTTACTGTTATATCGTTCTTTTATTCACTTTAAATCCCCACACCGAAAAAATAACTCAACCTACATTTGTAACATTTATGAAATAAATATAAGTGACTGCAGACATACAGATTACACAATTGTCTTTATTGGGGGGGCTTGTCGGTTTCAGGGGAAGAATGAAAAGATATCTGTAATGCCCCTTTGGGCACAGATTCAACTGCGGAATATCCCTGGGCCAGGTCAAAAAAATGATTCCTCATACATATCAATGGGCAGGACACAAGCTATCCCACATGAATCCCAAGGAGATCACCCGCCTCTACATCAATAACGGAACATGGAAGAATGTGGGAAGTGTAGTTTTTTAAGAAAAAAAAAGGGGAAACCAGACAGTTAAGCCTGATTTCCCCTTGTTTTTTGATTCGTCACACAAATGTGTGCATACCTAACACAAACAGGCCGCTCTCCTTTGGGGGAAGGCGTTTTTTTATGCGATTGCTTAGAGCAAGATCACTAAGGCGATCCCGCCACCGATAACCGTAAGATTCCCTGCGGCAGAGATACCATGCAGGTTACGAAACTGAACACGAAGCGGGTGATCAGCGGGGGTGGTCTCGAAAGAGGGGATTTCCTTTTTGAGGGCTGCTACTTTCGGCTCAATCACGAATGCCTGAATCGCTGTGATAATCAGCATAACAGCGATGATAATTACTGAAACAGTGCGGGGCCTGTTTTTTGTGATTGCCAGGCAGATTAGCCCAACCAATCCACAAGCCAATCCCCACGTGAAATAACCAGGGAACAGCACTCCAACAATTCCACCCGCGACATCCCTATTGAAGGACGTAAAAATAGTCGGGGTCAAGACAAAGGTGAACAGGGATGCTCCCCCAACCCAGCAAGCAATAGCAAGACGGTAAAGGACAGGGGGTATCTTCTTATAATCCATGGAGTGTTCCTCAAAACGGACGGAATTTTGTGCGTGGGATTGGAAATAAAAAAGTTTCGAGACCGAAATATGAAAACCCTTGGTATTAATGGTGCGCCCGGAGGGATTCGAACCCCCGACTCCCGGCTTCGAAGGCCGATGCTCTATCCAGCTGAGCTACAAGCGCACAAACACAATTCTTTCAAACAAACCTACCAGCCCGCAATATTCTGCGGATCGGAAAGCACCTGCCAGGCCCGTTCCGTGATCTCGTCTATCTCGGCCAGGGTCACGGAAAGCGGTAGCCAAAGATAGATAACATTACCAATGGGCCGCAACAAAAGGCCCTGCGCAAGCCCGGCCAGATAAATCGACCAGCCGACCCGTTCGTGAAAATCGTAGGCCTCCTTGGTCTCTCTATCCTTCACCAGCTCCATGGCACTGATCATCCCGATCTGCCGGAGATCCCCAACCCAGGGCAGGTCCGCAAAGCGGAGCATCCGCGCCTGGAGGTGGCGAATTTTGTCCGGCAGCCCGGCCATGGTTTGCTCTTCGGCAAAAACCTGCAAAGAACCAAGGGCCGCAGCCGCAGCCAGGGGATTGCCGCTGAAGGTATGACCGTGGAAAAAAGTTTTCCCCGCACCATAATTTCCATAAAAGGCCTGAAAAATCTCCTCGGTGGTCAGCGTCGCCGCCATTGGTAACATACCAGCAGTCAAACCTTTTGACAAACAGAGAAAATCAGGAGCAACCCCGGCCTGCTCCAAGGCAAACATGGTTCCGGTGCGGCCAAACCCGGTGGCCACCTCGTCAAAAATCAGATGCACGCCGTATTCCTTGGTCAAGGTAGCCATCTTTTGCAGGTACTTCGCGGGATAGACAATCATGCCTCCGGCTGCCTGGATAAGCGGCTCAATGATCAGGGCGGCAATCTGTGCCCCTTGCTCGGCCAGGAGTCCCGCCAGCGACTGTAGACACTGGCAGTCACAGGTATTTTGGTCAAGGCCGACCGGGCATCGATAGCAATAGGGGGATGGCAACCGATGGGAAGGGAAAAGCAACGGGGCAAAGGGGCCATGGAATTCGGGTACTCCGCCCAGGCTCATGGTGCCGATGGTGTCGCCATGGTATCCACGCTCTATTCCCACCAGTTGGCAGCGGTTTGGCTGCCCAACCTGCCGCCAGTACTGGAGCGACATCTTGATCGCGATCTCGCAGGCCGTGGAGCCATTATCGGAATAAAATACTCGGGAAAGCATGGGAGGCGTAAGACGCACCAGCTGTTCCGCCAGGAGAATCGCCCCTTCATGGCTGGTACCGGCCAGCAAAACCTGATCTAGCCGCGCCAGCTGCAAGCGGATTTTCTCGGTTATGGTTGGATGGCCATGCCCATGGACAATGCACCACCAGGAAGAAATGGTATCGAAATACCTTTTCCCCTGCTGGTCGAAAAGGCAAATGCCTTCCGCCCTGTCGATAAGCAGCAGGTCGCGCTGGGCATAATCCTGCATCTGGGTGTAGGGATGCCAGAGGAACCGCTTGTCTTTCTCTTGGAGGGTTGACACAGAGATCACACGCCGCTGACAAGCTTGTAAATTGCCGGGTACTGGCGGTGCTGTTCCGCATGATCAAGGCCATAGCCAACCAGAAAGCCCTCTGCCAAGACAAACCCCGCATAATCAACGGCCACCTCGACCTCGCGCCGCTCCTTCTTGTCGATCAGGGTGCAAATCCGCACGGATTTCGCCTTCCTGGCGGCAAGGTGTTCCTTGAGACAGGCGAGGGTTCTCCCGGTATCGACAATATCCTCCACCAGCAGGATATCCTTCCCCGCCAAATCAAGTTCGGTATCTTTGAGGCACTGAATGGCGCCGGAGGAGCAGGTGGAGGAGCCATAACTCGATACCCGGATAAAGTCTATCTCCATGGGCAGCTCAATCTCCCGGACCAGATCAGCGAGAAAGATGAAGGCCCCATTTAAAATGCCGATCACAACCAATTGACACCCGGAATAATCGCGGGTGATGGCCTGGCCAAGTTCTTTGACTCTCTTGGCGATATCGTTTTTGGAAACGACCTCATTTTTTTCAATCATTTGCCCCTCTTTTTCTGCTCACAAATAGAAAAACTCCATAAGAAATGACCAGACCCAGATCGATAATAATCGTTGACGTTGGCCAGGGGGAGCACCTATAAATAATGCATGCTGTCGCCAGGTTTGCCAAAATAAAAAAAGGAGCCCAACCATGAAACGCTATGAATGTTCGGTCTGTGGGTACATCTATGATCCGGCAGACGGAGACCCGGATTCAGGCATCGCCCCGGGCACCGCTTTTGAGGATCTGCCAGACAACTGGGCCTGTCCCATCTGCGGTGCCAGCAAGGATCAATTTACCCCCATCGACTGAGAGCTAGAGCAGAATATCTCCGGTGATGCTGGCCCAGGTTTTGTCAAGCTCTGTGGAAAAAGAAGTAACAAACTGCGGCACATTGACCTCATGGAACGGACGGTGGTTTTCCTGGATCAGCGCCCAAGAAAACGAACGCGAGATATCCTGCATTGTCACCTGGGGCTGCCCCATACAGGCACCCTTCATTGAGGCGAAACTATTCGCCAAATGCACCAGAGCGACTGGCACCGGGTTGGTCGTAGCCTTTTCCGGCAGATGATGGAAACGGATCACGTCCAGATAGGGTTGCGGCAGGCCAATGCCTTCCGCTAACCAACCACCAGCCTGGCCATGATCCACGCCGATATAGTCCCTTTCCGCCCTGACCATATCCCGCATCTCTTCGGGAGGTTGAACACACTGCGGGTAAAAATTCGGCGACATTCCATCCAGCACCAGCATTCCCATGTCATGGACAAGGCCGCATAAATAAAGATCAGCGGAGGTGTTTATCCGAATTACCTCCCGCAGCATCTCGGCAATTCTGCCAACCACCACCGCATGTCGCCAGAAATCCCTGGAGACCGAGTCAAAACCGCTGAAAGCCTGCAAAGATTTGGCCGCCCTGATGGCATCGGTCATCACCTCTTGAACCTGCTTGACACCGATGATCACCATGGCGAGAGGGACAGTTCCCACCATGTTGGCCCTTCTATAAAATGGCGAATTTGCCGTTTGGATCACCCGGCAACTCAGCACAGGATCAAGAGAGATCAAATCAGCCAGCCGCCTGGTATTGTCAATGCCAGCACGGCCTTTCATCATGAGGCTCAGCTCGGCAGCAACGGCGGGATTTACCGGCAGCGCCGCCTCGGGGTGCACCCGATGATGCAGTCTGGCCGGGGCCTGTCGGTGATCCTTGTCGGGCATAGGGGGAAGGGAAATGACCGATCTGGCCTTTCCTGCCTTCGCGGGTCGTTCCATGCCCGAGTCCGGCTTAACGGGATGCAGGAGCGGCTTTTCTTCGTCACCAGGTAACTCGTCATCGGAAAGCACTTTCTGCAAAATGGAAGGATTCGCCTCTTCGCCATCACGCCCGGCAACTCTTTTATTGGCCAGATCCAGCCTGCTGACCAGCCGTTCGCAGAACCGCTTATAAAATTTCAGCTGCAAAAAAACATTTGAGGTACTGACAATCTCGGGCTCAACCCTCAGAATAAAGGATTCGGTGCTTGCCACCACATCGGCGGTCCGTTTTATTTCCGTTACCAGGGCCATTTCTCCGAAACAATCCCCGGTGACAAGAGTGGTGAGCTGAATGGGCGTTGTTTTTCCCGGCAGCTGTTTTTCAACCCGAACCTCGCCCCTGACCAGAATGTAAAAGGCCCGTTCGGTTGTATTTTCCTTGATGATTACCGTGTTGGGAGGAACCCGGAGCCATTTGCTCACCTGGAGGAACTGCTTGAGCTCATGATCATCAAATCCATGAAAAAAACTTACCTTTTTCAGAAATTCAATCTGTTCGTCAAGATCGATCTCTTTATGCTGCTTGCCTGAGGCCATGACTTTTCCTTCGCCGTTGCACTGCTACCGTTGCACTGCCCGCTATTTCCCGAGACAAAACTCCGCAAAAATCATATCCAGCACATCGTCCGTAGTTGTTTCCCCGACAATATCCCCAAGAAAAGCCAGCGCGGCCTGGAGATCAATGGCCAGGAGATCCGGCGGCAGACCGGCAGCCAGCCCCTCGCCAACCTGTTGCACTGCGGCGAGAGCCCGCTGCAAGGCGGCGGCATGCCGAACATTCGGCGCGGCTACTCCAGGCTCCTGAAGGCCATGCCCACCGGTGGCCGCATTGTACACCGCATCCTCCAAGTTATGGATGCCCTCACCGGTTGTGGCGGATATGGCGACAACCGGCGCCGCGGGAAAAGCCTCCTCATACAGCCCAAGATCCACGGATCTTGCCCGGTCGATCTTGTTGACCACCACCACGACCTTCTTGTCCGCAGCCACCTCAAACAGGGTACGGTCTTCAGCCAGCAAACCTTCTACCCCGTCAAGAACCAGCAAAACCAAGTCCGCCTCTCCCAACTTTTGCCGGGCGCGGCGGATGCCGATTTCTTCCACCGCTTCGACGGTTTCCCGGATGCCCGCCGTATCGACAATGCGCACCGGCACCCCTTTAATGTCCAGACACTCCTCAATGGTGTCCCTGGTCGTGCCGGGAAGATCGGTGACAATGGCCCGCTCCTCCCGAAGAAGGCAGTTGAGCAGGCTGGATTTGCCGACATTGGGCCTGCCGAGAATGACCACGGAGACACCCTCTCGGATGATTTTCCCCCCGTCCGCCCTGGCCAGCAATAGAGCCAAAGGCTCCTGCACCTCCCCCCCCAGTTTGGCCTTCAGCGCGGGCACATCGAGGATCTCCACATCCTCATCGGGGAAATCGATGGCCACCTCCATGATAGCACGAACCGCGACCAGCGCGTCACGAATTTTCCAGATCTCCCCATGCAATCCCCCCCGGAGCTGACTCACCGCAAGATTAGCGCCCTCTTTGGTTTTGGCGCACAACAGCTCGGCAACCGCCTCCGCCTGGGTCAGATCGATCCGACCATTGAGAAATGCCCGCTTGGTGAATTCCCCTGGCTCTGCCAAACGGGTGGCCGGAAAGGTCAAAATCTGGGCGAGAATTTCCTGCAACAGCAGATAACTGCCATGGCCGTGGATTTCCACCACATCTTCCCTGGTGTAGGTCTGGGGTGCCCGCATATATACGGCAAGCACCTCATCAATGACCGCCCGGGTTTTCGGATGGACAATGGCGCCCAAATAGAGCTTATGACTTATAAAGTTATGCGGGGGATTTTTCGGTTGAAAAAGCTGCTGGAGAATTACGGCGGATTGGGGACCGCTCACGCGGATGATGCCTATGCCGCCGGCACCTGGCGGCGTCGCTATGGCGGCAATGGTCGACTCGTTAAAATCCGAGAAATCACGCATACCAGAGGTTCCTTGCCATGTGAAATCCGGCGACACCACCGGCCAAAGCCATGTCTGGCTGAACCGGCGAACTGCTCTTGTTAATTCGTTGATAAGCGCAGGCCTCGACAAACAGCGCATACAACGATGGTTGTTCTGCTGATTATCTGCTCCAGGCCTGCACCTTCTTGCTCTTTTCCGGGGCCATCACTCCGGATTCTTATCTCCGCTTTTCTTCTTCCGCGGAGAACGCCGCCGCCCTTTCCCTGGCAGATAAATAAGCACTTTTTTAAACAACCCCTCTCCCACGCTGCGACTCCTAATCTCAGTGTCGTCCTGCAGGGCCATGTGCACCATGCGTCTTTCTGCGGGGTTGATGGCAGGAATGGTTCTGGTTTTGCCGGTTTCCTTGACTTCCTGAGCCAGGCGCACGGCCCGTTCCTGAAGTTCCCCCATCCGGTTCTCCCGAAATCCTGCGGCATCCAGGGAAAAAAGAACCTTCTGCGGGAATTTTCTGGTGATGATCTTGCGCAACACATATTGGAGGCCATCAAGGGTCTGCCCTTCCGGCCCGACAAGGATATCGACAAACTCACCGGTGATCTTGGCATGGACCTTATTGTTCTGATCCTGCTCCATGGCGATTTCCGATGGGCAGCCCATGAGGTCCAGAATCTTGGCGATATCCGCCCGGATTGCCTCCATCTCTTCTGGGGTGACAGGATCTCCCACCACCTCCTCCGCTGGCTCATCGCTCTCAGCAGACCGTTCCACCCTGGCTCTCGGGGCACTCGGTTTCTTGTCCGAAGCGGGCCGTTCAGGTCTGGTCCTTGGCGTACTCGTTTTTTTCTCCTGAACCAGCCGCTTCTGCTCGTGCCCGCCCTCTTTCTTGAGAGACACCTGTACCGCCGCCTTTTTCCGCCCCAAACCGAAAATACCGGTGGAACCGGTGGAGATTATGCGGATATCAAGCTCTTCCCGTG
>CALMMG010000198.1 GCA_937868185.1 uncultured Pseudomonadota bacterium | reverse complement strand
GTGATATGGCAGTATACCCGGCCCATGGCGTTGGCAAAATAGAATCCATCGAGCAGCGGCAGGTCGGGGACAAGAAGCAATCCTTTTATGTGATGAAGATTCTTGATTCAAGCATGGTTATCATGATCCCCACGGTCACTTGTCAGAATGTGGGTCTGAGAAATATTATTAGTTCTCAGGATGTGAGCAAAATTTACGATATCCTGAATGAAAAGGATGTTGCCATCGTCTCTCAACCCTGGAATCAGCGGTACAGGGAGTATATGGAAAAGATCAAGACTGGTTCTGTCTACGAGATTGCCGCGGTTCTCCGTGATCTTTTTCTCCTGCGGGTTGATAAGGATCTTTCTTTTGGCGAACGCAAGATGATGGATACCGCTAAAAGTCTTTTGGTGAAAGAAATTGCCTTGGCCAACGAGTTTAACGAATCCGAGACCCAGGTGGAAAAGAACATCGAGCAGATTTTTTCCTGATCCTGGTTGGCTGGTTGATGGTTTTTTTGTGGCATTTTCCTGTACATTTCGCCTGTGCTATCATTTGGTAGCACGGGCGTTTTTTTTGGGGGGGTGCATTGAATTTCCCCTTTATAGTCTTACCTGATGCTACTTTTTTTATCCCAAGTGATCTTATGAGCCAGAATAGCTTTTTTATCGTCGAAAGGGGCGGGCAACGTCTTGATCTGTATCTGGCAAGCCAACTTGACTGTGAAGGCCTGACGCGTTCGCGGATTCAGCAGCTTATACGGGCCGAAATGGTTCTGGTGAACGAGATTCCTCGGAAAGCCAAGTATCTTCTTCAGACCGGTGATAGGCTTACGGTTACAATCCCCCCGCAAGTCCCCTCTGAGTTGATTGGTGAACCTGTCGCCTTTGTCACTCTGTATGAGGATGAGGATCTCATTGTCCTTGCTAAACCTCCTGGTGTTGTGGTGCATCCCGCCGCTGGTCACAGTTCGGCAACCCTGGTGCATGGGCTTCTCTATCATTGCGATGGGTTATCCGGGATAAATGGGGAACTGCGTCCCGGGATCGTTCATCGGCTTGATAAAGATACCTCCGGCGTCATGGTGGTTGCCAAAAGTGATTTTGCTCACCAGGCTCTGGCCGACCAGTTCAAGCGGCGCGAGGTGAAAAAAATCTATCAGGCTTTGGTGGATGGCAAGCCGACCATGCAATCCGGCAGAGTTGATAAGCCCATTGGCCGACATCCTGTTCATCGGAAAAAAATGGCGATTCGGGAAGATGGTCGTGAGGCTGTGACCAACTGGCGGGTTCTGGAACGGTTTCCCCAAGGTCTGACCCTCCTTGAACTTGGCTTGGAAACCGGCCGCACTCATCAAATCAGGGTCCACATGGCTGCCCTCTCTTGTCCGGTCGCCGGTGATTCCGTGTATGGCCGTAAAAATTCCTTGTATCTGAGAATGGGGATAACCCGTCAATGTCTGCACGCGCATACGCTTGCCTTCCGTCATCCACGAACCGGGGAGGATTTGCAGTTTACCGCGCCGTTGTGGCCGGATATGCTGTATACTCTTGAGTTGTTGCGGCAGGAGGGTGATGGCGTTTAGATTTTTTGTGGGGGTGTAACAGTGGCACAGCAGGCACAGAAATCGGTGATAGCCATCACCGGAGGAATGGGCTCAGGCAAGAGTTCCGTGGCTGCCTTTCTGTGTGAGATCGGCGTGGCCCGGAGCCTTAATGCTGACGTCCTTTGCCGTCAGCTTCTTGAGCCCGGGGCTGCTGGTTGGTTGGCCGTGCGTAAGGTGTTTGGCGAGAGATTTTTTGGGGCAGATCAGCGCATTGACCGTCCTCTGTTGCGTCGGGTTCTTTTTGAAGAGCAGGAATTTCGTCGGGAACTCAATGCGCTTCTTCATCCTTTGGTACGAAGCGAGATAGCCTCTTCTCTGGGTAGTTTTCTCCCGGATCAAACCCAGCCACGGTTTATCGTCGAAGTGCCTCTTTTGTATGAGGCGCAGTGGGAGCATGATTTTTCTCGGGTTGTGGTGGTGTATGCAGATGAAAAATCTTGCCTGCGCAGAATCATGCTTCGTGACCGGATCAGCGAAGCCGAGGCGGGAAAATCGATTGCGGCCCAGATGCCGCTGTCGCACAAAACACTTCTTGCGGATCATGTCATTGACAACAGCGGGCTTTGGGTTGATACCTGTTTGCAGATTGTGCATCTGCGAAATTTGCTTTGGTAAGTGTTTGTTTGTGGAAACGGTTGACTCTGTCATCGTTTTTAGGTGCGAAAAAAGGCATGCATAATCCTGCTGCTGGCAACATAGACGGCGCCCAGGTAAACCAGCGGTGCAGAGATCACCTCCCCGCTTTTTTGTTATTGCCCTTGTCATGATTTTTTGGGGCGAAAGTGACATCATGCGAGTTCTTGCTTTTTCCTCGGCCTTCTCCCTATTGCTGCCGCTTTTTTGGACGAATCCCTCCTCTTTTGTCTGGTCTTGCCGTTGTTTTTTTTCGCTCTTGTATTCCCATGCGGGAGAAAAATGAGGACTGCAACTGGTGCGACGGAAAATCGCGATACAAAATGCTTTTCTGCATCGCTTTAAGGCGTACGATTCGGTGGACGTTTTTGTTGGTAGGGGGATTGGCGGCCTGTGCAGGGCAAAGGACAAGGGCCAGAATATTGTAGAAATAGTCTGAGCCTCCGAATCCGGCCTGATTCCCCTCGATTCTGTTGTTCGGGATGGCAGCTCGGACGGCCTGTCGCTGTTCTTCTGTGGTTCCCTCTTTTTAAATTACTAAAGTATAAAAAAACTTAACCCAAAATGGCATCATTCGTGATCTGTGTACTGCGGCCGTGCGTGGAACTGCGTCTTTCTGTTTTGTTTTTATTTGGTCTTTTTTTTGGGAAAAAAGGCGAGAGGGGAAAAGTGTTTAAGGATTCAATTAAAAGTTGTAATATTCAGGCATCGCCATACTTCTGTGCAACTACGGAAAAAATGATATTCAGCAATTTTTGATATAGGACATGCTTTTGGACAGTAAAAAATTTCAGCAGTTAGCGGTAGGCCAAGAGATGGATCCGGCATATACGGTTTTTGGAAAAAACCCTGTGCAGGGGCAGCGGGCGGAGATGGCTTTTTTGTCCGGGAGTCGGTTTTCACAGACCTTTTTGGATTGTGCCAATGATCTGATTCAGAGCATCGACCGGGCCGGGAAATTTCTCTATGTCAACAGGGCGTGGCGGGAAACCCTGGGCTACGATGACGCTGAGATTGCTGTGCTTTCTATTTTCGATATCCTTGACCCCGATTGCCGTGAGAATTGCGTCGTTTTGTTTCGTGATATTGCCGCAGGCAAGATAGCGCATACATACGAGGTTGTCTTCGTCGCTAAGAGTGGACGCAGGATTCCGGTGGAAGGTAAGATCAGCACGGATTTCAAGGATGGCGAACTGGTGGCGACCAGGGGGATCTTTCGCGATATTAGTCAGCGGAAAGAGGCGGAAGAACTGCTGCGGGATCAGAAGCTGCTCACGGAAAAATTGATCCGCTATTCTGCGGTGCCTATTTTTGTCCTGGATCCGCAACACAGAGTTACCTATTGGAACAAGGCTTGCGAGTTGCTCACCGGCATTTCTGCTAAACAGATGGAGGGGACAGCGAACCATTGGCAGGCCTTTTATTTGGAAAAACGTCCATGTCTGGCTGATCTTGTCATTGATTCCGTAGACCGACGCAATCTTTCCGTCCTGTATACTACCACCAAAAACTCCGAGTTGTTGGAGGAGGGTATCCATGCAGAGGAATGGCTGGATGCCGTGGGCGGGGTGTGCCGATATCTGGCGTGCGATGCTGTGCCTATTTACAACCGCAGCAAGGAGCTTGTCGCGGTTATCGAGACCCTGCAGGATCTCACGGAGCGCAAAAAGATGGAGGAGGCGCTCACGCGCCTTGCCACCATCGATACCTTGACCGGGATATACAATCGCGGCAAGATCGAGGAATCGCTTCGGCAGGAAATGGCCAGGGCCGTCCGATATGGTAGCCCCCTGACAATCATCCTTTTTGATCTTGATTACTTCAAGAAGATCAATGACAGCCTTGGGCACTCCATCGGGGATCAAGTTTTAAAAGAGGTTTCCGTAGCGGTGGGCAGGCAGATTAGGGAAACGGATGTGCTGGGGCGTTGGGGAGGCGAGGAGTTCATGGTGCTTTGTCCTGGAACCGTGGCGGATGATGCGGTTACCATTGCTGAAAAGTTGCGGCAACAGGTCGAGAATCTGCCGCGTGGAGTCACTATCAGTTGTGGACTGACTGGATGCCGACCAGGGGAGAGTATGGATGCCCTGATCAACCGGGCGGACAAGGCGTTGTATGCAGCCAAGCACGCCGGTCGTAATTTGGTACGGATGGCGGCATAAGCCAAAGGTCAGCGGATTTCGTCGCTGTCCACGTAGGCATAGGCGCTGTGGTTGTGGATGGATTCAAAACTCTCCACGCTTACGGAAAACCAGGTGATGGCCGGGTGCGCCATGGCCTGTTCCGCCACCTTACGCACCGCGTCTTCGACGAACATCGGATTGTTGTAGGCTTTCTCCGTTACATATTTCTCATCCGGCCTTTTCAGCAGGGAGTACACCTCGCAGGAAGCGCCAGCCTCGGCCATGGCGATGAGATCTTCCACCCAGATGAATCCCGAGTACTTGACGGTGAGGTTCACCTCGCCCCGTTGGTTGTGGGCCCCGCAAGCGCTGATCTCTCTTGAGCAGGGGCATAAGGTGGTTACTGGCACCCAGACCGAGAGGATAAAATCCTCATCTTTGCCGATGCCGCCGGTGAATCGGCAGGTATATTCCATGAGACCGGCTGTACCGGTGACCGGCGCCTTTTTTTCCAGAAAATAGGGGAAGGTCATTTCCACATGGGCTGATTCCGCCCGCAACTCTTCTTTCACCTCGGCCAGCAGGTTCCTGAAGATCCGGTTGCTCATCTCGTCCTGGTAGGTATTCAGAACCTTGATGAAGGTGGAGACGCAGGATTCCCGATATTGGCTCGGCAGGCTCACCTGTAGGCTGATGCTGGCCACGGTCTCCTGCATGCCTCCGGCTTTTTCGCGCACCCGCACCGGATATCTGATATCTTTTATGCCGACTGTGTTGAGTTTCATGCTGGGAAGATATATACACCATTTGCTTGTCTGCGAAAAGCGGTAAACGGAGAGAGCGTCAAGCTGTGGATGGGACTTGGTCGGCGGGTGCGAACTGTGGTAGGTTTAAGATTGTTGGGAGGAGACGGAAAGAACGATGAGCGATGAGAATCAGGTCCGGCTGGATAAATGGTTGTGGGCCGCCCGTTTTTTTAAGACCCGCTCCCAGGCTTCCCAGGCGGTGGCTGGAGGTAAGGTGCAGGTGGGCGGTCTTCGGGCTAAGCCGTCCCGGCTGGTGACGGTGGGCGATGTCCTGCGAATCCAGAAAGAGCAGGAAGAATTCGCCATAGTTGTTCGGGCCATAAGCGACCAGCGGCGGGGTGCACCGGAAGCGCAATTGCTCTATGGAGAGACTTTGGAAAGTATTGTTGCCCGAGCCGAGGCCAGAGAAACCCGGCGGCTCTTGCGGGTCGTTGGCGCTGCCCCGCCTGGGCGTCCAGGCAAGCGGGATCGGCGGCTGATCAGGAAGTTTACCAAAAAAGAGGAATAAAGGCTTGGGGGCAGCAGGGGCTGCTTTTTTTCGCCGGGCCATCTGTTTGCTTTGCGTCTTCGCCTCTTTGCGTTAGAGTGTCGGTTCAAGGTTTGCGCGAGACGCACAGGTTATTTTGAGATGATATTTAGGATTCAGGAGAAAACTATGAAAAAGATAGAAAGGGTATTGATCAGTCTCACCGATAAATCCGGGATCGAGGGGTTTGCCAGGGAGTTGGAGCAGCTGGGGATTGAAATCCTTTCCACCGGTGGCACGGCCAAGAAGATGCGGGATAGCGGGATCAAGGTCAAGGATGTTTCCGAATTCACCGGCTTTCCCGAGATGCTCGATGGCCGGGTCAAGACCCTGCATCCTAAGGTACATGGCGGTATCCTGGCCCAGAAAACCAACCCGGACCATGTGCGGCAGATGCAGGAGCATGGGTTGCAGGCCATCGATCTGGTGGCGGTCAATCTCTACGCCTTTGAAAAAACCGTGG
>CALMMG010000197.1 GCA_937868185.1 uncultured Pseudomonadota bacterium | reverse complement strand
TTTTTATCGTTGACGCCACAACGACTTTGTTTCGCCGGGTGATACGGGGAGAGGCATTTCACGAAGCCCATCGCAGTCACGCTTACCAGTACGCCTCCCGCCGTTTTGCCGCGCACCGACATGTGTCCATCGCAGTCGGGCTGATCAATCTTCTCTGGCTGTCTCCCATTACCCTGCTGGTAGCGCTGGGATCGCTCCCTGGCCTGGCCGGACTGCTGATCGCCTATGCGCCGCTGGTGTGGTGCGCGTTTCACTACAAGGCTGGAGCAAAGGAGCAGCAGGGAGTCTAATTGTTGCCAAATATTTAAACAAAAAAAAGGGGTTAACCGAAAACGGTTAACCCCTTTACTATTGCTGGTCGGGATGAGAGGATTCGAACCTCCGGCCCCTTGGACCCCATCCAAGTGCGCTACCAGACTGCGCTACATCCCGACAAAATATATCTCAACTCAACAGGTTGGCCCCTATTTAGCATGACCCGAGGGACCTGTCAAGCTGGACTCTCTCCAACAGCCTTATTCCTCGAGAATTTTCTGCAAGGCCAACAACTCCGCTTTGACCTGGCCAAAAATATCTGAAGGTTTTCTTGACACCCCCTGCTCCGTTTCGGCCCCGACCACGTCGTGCTCCTGCCCGTTGCCATCCCGCGCTAAGGCTTTTTTGGCCCCGCTGATGGTAAAGCCCTCATCCTTGAGCAGCCTTTTAATCGCCAGAACCGTTTCCACATCTACTCGGCGATAGAGCCGCTGTTTGGACTGGGCCCGCTGCGGGTGGAGGATTCTAAACTCCGATTCCCAGTACCGAAGCACATGCTGCTTCACCCCGGTTATCGCGCACACCTCGCCGATCTTGAAGTACCGCTTGTCAGGAATCCCAGGCAAACGGGCACCTGCTGTTCCTTGACCCTCATCAAAACTCTGGCAAGATATTTTGGTCACACTGGTCCTTTATTCCTTGTTCAGATTCTCCCGAACCACCTTGCTGGGCCTGAAAGATACCATGTGCCGCTTGGAAATCTCCATGGTTTCTCCGGTCCGGGGGTTGCGTCCCACCCGCGAGGATTTCTTCCGCACAGTGAAGGTGCCGAACTGCACGATCTTGATGGCCTCCCCCTGAAGCAAGGTTTTCTTCAGCGCATCAAAAACAGCATCGACCATTTCTCCAGCGCTCCGCTGGGAAAGCCCCATCTTCTCGTTGATGGTCTGCGAAAGTTCTTTTCTGGTAAGGTTGGATCGTTTCATCTATTATGCCTCACGTAACTGACCGTTAAAACGGGAAATCATCATCTCGATAATTTTTTGGTGAATCTTGCCAACTGTTTCGTCATCCAGGGTCCGATCAAGCGCCCGATAGGTGATGGAAATTGCGACACTCTTTTTTCCAGCCTCAATGTTCTTCCCCTGGAACACATCGAAGATCTCGGCCCGCTCGATAAACTTCTCCCCGCAACCATGAATGGAGGAAAGCATTTCCCCGGCGGCAACGCCCTCGGGCACGATGAGGGCCATGTCCCATTTCACAAAGGGAAACTTGGGCAACACCGCACAGCTCGCTGCCTGGGGTGTAAAACCGCCGAGCGCGGCAAGATCAAGGTCCACGAAGAAGGCCTGCTGCTTGATACCAAAACCCTTCAGCGTTTTTTGAGTAAAGGCCCCGCACCAGCCCAGGATTTTCTCCTCCCCCGTAACGAAAAAGACACTGCCCGGGTCGGCAAAGGGAAGTTCCTGCCCGGCAACGCCTGCCTGACAGGTGATTGCCGCACCAAACCGCAGGCTGTCAAGAAGTTGCGTCACAACCCCTTTAACATCTAAGATGTCCGCCGGAGTTTCCCCCGCATGGAGCACGGGCGCCCCAGGATTCCGACGCCCGGAGACAACTGCGGCCAGTCGGAAAGGTTCCGCAGGCTGCTCACTCCCCTGGGGGTGAAAGACCTTGCCTACTTCAAAAAGCCGTACATCGTGGCTCTGATGATTCAAATTGCGCCGCAGGTTTTCAAGAAGTCCTGGCAACAGCGTGGTCCGCAAAACACTCTGATCTTCCGCCAGAGGATTCAACAGATGCACGGTCTGGCGTCTGACATCATCAGCGGCCAACCCCAGCAGATCACAATGCTGCGGAGTTACAAAGCTATAATTGATCGCCTCATAAAACCCAAGGGCGGTAAGGGTCTGGGCCACCTTTTTCCGCAGCTCCCGGAGAGCATCGGGCTCGGAAAAAATCATCGGCACCATGGGCAGGGTGGTGGGCAGCAGGTTATAGCCCACGATGCGAGCAACCTCTTCAATAAGGTCAATCTCCCGCTCAAGGTCCACCCGGAAACTCGGAGGCGTCACCCGCAGGGTGTCGTCATCAATCTTTTCCACTTCAATTTCAATGCCGGCCAGGGCCGTGGCAATCTGCTCAAGAGTCAGATCCATACCCAGCAAGACGCGCGTCCGTTTGCCCCGCAGGGTAATGGGCGCCGGGGCCACAACCCCCTCACGATAATCAATACCTCCCGCAACAATCTCTCCACCGGCCAGCGCGACCATGAGTTGAACGGCCCGCTCCATGGCCTTGGGCACACCTTGCGGATCAACACCCCGCTCAAAACGGTAAGACGCCTCCGTGCTCATGTTGAGCTTGCCTGCGGTGCGCCGAATGCCGATGGCGGAAAAACAGGCGCTTTCCAGAAGAATATCACGTGTCTCTGCATCAACCTCGGAATTGGCTCCGCCCATGATCCCGGCCACAGCCACCGGTCGTTCGGCATCACAGATCATCAGCATCTCGCTATCGAGCTGGTGCTCAACCCCGTCCAAGGTGGCAAGCTTCTCGCCGGGCTTTGCTCGCCGGACTACGATTTTACCCCCGGCCAGCTTGTTAAAATCAAAGGAGTGCAGGGGCTGGCCATATTCCAACATGACAAAGTTGGTGATATCAACGATATTGCTGATCGGTCGCATGCCAACGGCCAGCAATCGCTGTTGCAGCCACCAGGGCGAAGGCCCGATCTTGACGTTTTTGATACACCGGGCTGCATAACGCGGGCAATCACCAGCTGATTCCACCTCCACGCTGAAGGGCAGATTCTCGCCGCTCAGCGCCGGAGTAGCCTCCACCGGCGGCCTGATCCGCTTTCCGACCACCCCGCCCACTTCCCTGGCAATTCCCAGCACACTGGCGCAATCGGGCCTATTGGGGGTAAGATCGACTTCGATCATGGTATCCACCAAGCCCAAGGCCCGGCTGAGCGGTTGCCCAGGCTGGAGGTCCGCAGCCAACTCCATGATCCCGATCTGATCCTCGGTAATCCCAAGCTCCTTGGCCGAACAGAGCATGCCGCAGGATTCCTCCCCGCGAATCTTTGCCGGCTTGATGGTGAAGCCTCCCGGCAACACTGCGCCGGGCAAGGCAAGAGCCGTAACCAGGCCGGCACGCGCATTGGGAGCGCCGCACACCACCCGCTTAAGCTCCTGACCCACATTAACGTCACAGAGCACCAGCTTGTCCGCGTTGGGATGGGGCTGAACCGCTTCGATTCTCGCGACCACGACTCCGGTCAACTCGGGATAACACGGCACACAGGCGTCCACCTCAAGACCAAGCATGGTCAGGTGGTCGGCAATCTGTTCCGGCACCAGGTCCGTGTCAATATATTCGCGCAGCCAGTTGAGCGTAAACTTCATGGATCGTTTCTTTTGGTCGTCGCCCGCAAAGGGGCCTAAAACTGGGAAAGAAAACGTAAGTCGTTTTCGTAGAAAAGCCGGATATCGGTAATGCCGTACTTCAACATGGCGATCCGTTCGATGCCAAGGCCAAAGGCAAAGCCACTGTACTCCTCGGGATCGTAGCCAACCTTTTTAAAGACCTCCGGATCAATCATTCCGGCGCCTAAAATCTCAAGCCAACCGGTATGTTTACAAACCCGGCAACCCTTGCCACCACAAATCACACAGCCGATATCCACCTCGGCGCTGGGTTCGGTAAACGGGAAAAAACTGGGACGAAAACGGATGGGGGTGTTTTCGGAAAACATCCGGGTGATGAACACCGAAAGCACGCCCTTGAGGTCGGCAAAAGAGATGTGACGGTCAACAAGAAACCCTTCCACCTGATGAAACATAGGGGTGTGGGTGATATCCGAATCGCAGCGGTAGACCTTGCCCGGCGCAATCATCCGCAGAGGAGGCTGCTCCTTCTCCATGATCCTGGCTTGCATGGGCGAGGTATGGGTTCTGAGCAGGAGACTGTCGCTGATATAGAAGGTGTCATGCATGGCCCGAGCCGGGTGATGGGGCGGGATGTTCAAGGCCTCAAAATTATAAAAATCGACCTCAACATCTGGGCCCTCGGCCACGGCAAAGCCTAAACCTTCAAAAATGGCACAAACCGCATCCATGACCTGGGTCACAGGATGCAGCTTGCCAAAAGGCGATGTCCGCCCGGGCAGAGTCAAATCGAGAGTGGCCTGGCTAGCGCCAACACCGACCTCAGCAAGCCGGACTTCAAGTTCGGCAAAAGCGGATTCCAGCTCCTGCTTTATCTCGTTTGCCAGTTGTCCGAGTCGCGGGCGTTCTTCCGGGGAAGCTTGACCCAATTGCCGCAAGACAAGGGTAAACTCCCCTTTCCGGCCCAAATACTTGACCCTAAACGGTTCGAGCTCGTCGCTCTGAGAAATTGCGGCGAGCTCTTCACCGGCAGCGGCTTTCAGGCGAAGCAGTTCTTCTTGCATGCTGGGCACGGCAACAATTAGTTGCTGGCGGCCAGCTTGGCAACCTGGGTAAATGCTCCCGGATCAAGAACTGCCAGATTAGAAAGAACCTTACGGTCCAACTCCACATTCACCTTCTTCAAGGCACCCATCATTCGGCTGTAAGTGGTATCGTTTTCATGGCAAGCTGCGCCGATGCGCACAATCCACAACTTTCTGAAATCGCGCTTTTTCTGGCGACGATCGCGGTAGGCATAAACCAACGCACGATCCACAGCCTCCGTTGCTGTCCTGTACAGGCTGTTACGGCCACCGATAAAACCACTGGCCAACTTCAAAACTTTCTTTCTTCTCCGGCGCGCTTTAAATCCACGTGTTACGCGAGGCATCGTACTTCTCCTTATTGACATTCTCCGACGTTTTCTTTCCGTCGGCAGTGTTTACACTGGAAATCATCTTGAGGCAGACCAGTCAGTCCTACCGATTCTATTTACATATAGGGCAAGATACGCTTGATCCCCTTGAGATTAGTAGCGTCAACAAGTCCAGCCTGGCGTAAATTTCTTTTCCGCTTGGTGCTCTTCTTAGTGAGGATATGGCTGGTAAAGGCCTTACGGCGGACAATCTTGCCGGTGCCAGTACACTTGAACCGCTTGGCAGCCCCTCTATTTGTTTTCATCTTCGGCATGGTTTTCTCCCTTTTTCATATCTTCGCCGGCAGACCTGCACCGACCAATACACTATGTTTATCCGCCAACCCTGGCGGAACTGTTATTTGGGTCCTACAAACATGGCCATCTGCCGCCCTTCCATCTTGGGAGGCTGCAGAATAACCGCGTCTTCCTTCAACTCCTCTACCACCTTGTTCATGACCTCCATACCGAGGGTGTCGGCATAAACAATCTCGCGGCCACGGAAACGCAGGGTGATCTTTACCTTGTTCTTCTGCTGCAAAAACTTCTTGATATTCTTAATCTTAAATTCAAGGTCATGCTTCTCGGTCTTGGGCCTAAGCTTAATTTCCTTGACCTCAATAACCGTCTGTTTCTTCTTGGCTTCCTGCTGTTTCTTGCTCGTCTCGTAACGAAATTTGCCAAAATCCATGATCCGACAGACCGGAGGATCAGCCGCAGCCGACAGTTCAACAAGATCAAGCCCTGCCGCTTCGGACTTTGCCAGCGCTTCGCGGACAGGCACAACCCCTACCTGTTGCCCTTCCTCATCAATGAGACGAACTTCCTTACAATCAATCTCATGGTTGATTCTGGCCCGCACTTCCCGCTCTGGTCGGCCGCCATCTTTTTTCCCTTTAATACTCACACCTCCGCACACATTATTCTTAAAACACCGCACATGATGCTGAGCATCCGCACGCTGAAATATTGCATAGTACTCTGAAACACCTAGCTATTGCAAGCGCCAGTTCGGCCAGCTTCATTTTCCCTGGCAATCAGCACCGCAAACTCGGGGATTGACATGGGCGGCATATTATCACCGTTGCGCAGCCGCACCGTGACCTGACGCGCCTCCACTTCCTTGTCGCCGATGATCAGCATGTACGGAATCTTCTGCATCTGGGCTTCACGGATCTTGTAATTAAGCTTTTCGTTGCGGATATCTTTTTCAACCCGCACCCCAGCCTTGCGCAACTCGGCATACACCTCTTCCGCATATTCGATCTGCGCATCGGTGATATTCATGATCCTGGCCTGCGTCGGAGCAAGCCATACCGGAAAGGCTCCGGCATAATGCTCGATAAGCACCCCAATGAACCGCTCCAACGAGCCCATGAGCGCCCGATGGATCATGATCGGCTGATGCTCCTTGCCGTCTTCCCCGGTGTAGGTCATTTCAAAACGTTCTGGAAGGTTGAAATCAACCTGGATGGTAGAGCACTGCCAGCTGCGCCCCAAAACATCCTTAATCTTAATATCGATCTTCGGCCCGTAAAACACCCCTTCGCCAGGGTCAAGCGCATAGGCCAGACCCTTTTTCTCCAGGGCCAGCTTCAGAGCGGTGGTGGCCTGCTCCCAGTGCTCGTCGCTGCCTACAGACTTCTCCGGCCTGGTGGAAAGATAAACCTCATAATTCTCAAACCCGAAGGTCTTGAGAATGTGCAGGTTCAGGTCAAGGATATTGAAGATTTCCTCTTCCAGATGGTCGGGCCGGCAAAAGATATGGGCATCGTCCTGGGTAAAACCGCGAACCCGCATCAGACCATGGAGGGCGCCGGTTTTCTCAAAACGGTACACCGTACCCAGCTCGCACCAGCGCAAAGGGAATTCCCGGTAGCTGCGCTTGCGCGTATTATAGATGCCGATATGAAACGGACAATTCATCGGCTTGAGCTGGTAGCTCACTTCTTCAATATCCATGGGGGAAAACATGTTCTCCCCATAAAAATCGAGATGGCCGCTGGTCTGCCACATGTCGCGTTTAGCAATGTGCGGGGTAAACAGCAGCTCGTAGCCGTTTCGATAATGTTCTTCGCGCCAGTGGTCCTCAATGATCTTCCGGAGCAGGGCACCCTTGGGCTGCCAGAGAATCAAACCCGGGCCAACCTGATCCGAAACAGCAAATAACTCCAGTTCCTTACCAAGCTTCCGGTGATCGCGCTTCTTTGCCTCTTCAATCTGAAGGAGATAGGCCTTCAAATCCTTGGGGTCAAAAAACGCTGTACCATAGAGGCGCTGGAGCATCTTCCGTTTTTCATCGCCACGCCAGTAGGCGCCGGCCAGCTTAATAACCTTGACGGCCTTCAGCCAACCCGCATGCGGCAGATGCGGTCCACGACAGAGATCAACAAAATCTCCCTGCCTGTAAAGCGAAACTGTCTCGGCACCCAGATCCTTCAGTAGCTCAACCTTGTAGGACTGGCCGCTCTTTTCAAAAAGCTCAATCGCCTGGGCGGAAGACATGGTCTCCCGAGAAAAAGGAGCGGCAAGAGCAGAAAGCTCCTGCATTTTCACTTCAATCTGGGCAAGATCATCGGGAGTGAACGGCTCCGCGCGGTCAAAATCGTAATAAAATCCATCGGCGATGGCTGGCCCAATGGCAACCTGCACCTCCTTACCGAACAGAGCAAGGACAGCCTCGGCCATGACATGGGCCGCACTGTGCCGGAGAATCTCCAAGGCCTCGGGGCTGTCAACGGTTATGGGCGCGAAGACTGCATCGGCATCGATGGGCGCGGAAAGATCTACCAACCGATCATCCAAACGGGCGGCGATAGTCTGCTTGCGCTCCTTGTTGGAGACCAACTCTTTCAGAGCCTCGGCTACGGTGGTCCCCGCAGAGACCGTTTTCTTCTCCCCGGAAGGAAGGGTGAGGGATATTTCCGTCATGGTTGTCGGGATCAGCCTTTCCGCAAATGCGCAAACAAAAACAAGCACATTGACCAGGTCAATCTGCCTGCACAATAAGGTTTAGCAATAAAAAATGCCCTGCGAAACCTCGCGACGCCAAAATATTCACTATGTTCTCTGGTAGGCGCGGGCGGATTCGAACCGCCGACCTCTTGCGTGTCGGGCAAGCGCTCTAACCAACTGAGCTACGCGCCTAAAAAAAATAAAATGAGCACGCCGCCCATGGCGACAGCCCGTTTTTTTAGACAAAACTTCCAAACGGCAACCAAATACCAATAATTCCCCTAGGTGTCAAGGACAAATAGTATCCATCGCACACCAGCCCCCCGCTAAAAAAACACAGCCAGAATCTATGCTATGCCCCGATACTGCTTTCACCCTCAAGAACTGGTGTCTTTCCTTGATTCAATGGCCCGGCTAAGCGTGAGTTCATCAGCATACTTAATATCCATGCCCATGGGAATCCCGCAGGCCAGCCTGGTCACCTTAACCGTGACCTCCTCCTGCAACCGCTTGATGAGATAAGCTGCCGTTGCCTCCCCTGGCACCGTAGAGCTGGTGGCGATCAACACCTCCCGCACCTGCTGCTTCCTGATCCTTTCCAACAGGGCATCCGCCTTGATTTCCTCCGGACCGATCCCATCCATGGGAGAAAGAACCCCATGGAGAATATGGTACTTACCCTTGAAGGCCCCAGTTTTCTCGATGGCCATGAGGTCTGCGGATTCTTCAACCACACAAACCAACCCGCCATCGCGGTCAGCATCTTGGCAGATGGCACAAGGATCAGTCTCTGCAAAGGCAAAACAGCTCCCGCACAACCTGATGGTCCGGTGCAACTCCCCAAGATCCCTGGCCAAACTCTGGGCCTCGCTGGCAGGCCGCCGCAGGATATGAAGGGCTAGCCGGGTCGCGGTTTTCATGCCGATCCCCGGCAGACGGTTCAGATCTGTAATGAGACGACTCAGAGCCGGAGGAACGACATTCATATGGAGGAATACCCCCGAGGTGAAAAGCAAAATGGAATAAAAACAAGCCTAGACAGCCGCGTTTTTTTAGTCTTCATTCTTCCCCTTGCACCTTTTACTTAAAACATGCCAGGAATCTTGATCCCGCCGGTGAGCTTGGCCATCTCGGCATCAATTATCGCCTGAGCCTTCCGCATGGCCTCGTTCACTGCGGAGACCACAAGATCCTGGAGCATTTGCGGGTCCGACGGGTCCACCACCTCTTTGTCGATGGTCAGACTGATGAGTTCATGCCTACCATTCACCGTTGCGCTCACCATGCCACCACCCACCGTGGCACTCACTTGCTTGCCCGCCAACTCCCCCTGCTTCTCCGCCAGACGTTGCTGAAATTGCTGCGCCTGTTTTACCATCTGTTTCATATCCATCCGCACATCTCCGGCATTAGCTTTTCGACACAGTGGGCCTGCGGCAGAAACGACTACCGGCTCACTCAGTTTTTATCATTTTGCCTTTTCTTTTACAACTCCCTGCCCCTGGGTCCGGTCCTGATACTACCAACCTGCCCACCGAAAATCTCCGTGGTCATCTGAACCATTGGATCATTGGCCAGAACTCGCCGCTCGGCAAGCAAATTCTCTGCCTCCTCGCCCCCGCCGTCCTCAGCGGCCAATGCGCCACGCACCTTAAAAACGACCCGGAAGTCGTGCTGAAAAAAATCAAGAGCAAAGGCTTGCAGGAGCTTCAGATTGTCATGCTCCTGCAACAGCTTGCAGTCGGAGGGGTCATCAAACTTCAAGACCAATTCGCCCCCTTCATCACGGGCCATGGCACACAATTGCAACACTGGAGCCATCCAGCGCTTACGCTCCTTGACATACTCAATAAATTCTTCCCAGTGCCGTTTCACATCCCGACCAGAAAGGCGAACAGCCTCCAAGGAAGACGATTGCCCGCTTTGCTTTTTGGAAGACGCGAATTCGGGCGCTATTTCATTTTTTTTTTGTTCTGGAAGCGAACCAGAAGAAAGAACAGCTGATGGTCGGGGCAAAGGCTGGGGTGCCAATGGCCCCGGTTCTGCCGTGGAAATCGTCGGCGAGATTGATCGCGCTACGCTCTGCGGCAAGGGGACGGTTCCGGCCAACAAGCTATCAAGACGCCCAAGCAAGGCGGCCGTCGGCACGATCTGCCCGGCCTGGGTTGCTCGAACAAAGGCCATCTCCAGGGCAAGGCGGGGTCGAGAAGAGTACTGCATCTCCTCGCTTCCTTTCAATAGCAGGGAAAAATACTGGTAGAGTGTTTCCTGGCTGGCACCTGCGGCAATATCCTTAATGGCCGCAAGCTCCTGATCGGAAAGATCCAGCAGTTCCTCGGGCCTGGCCTTGACCTTGGTAATCAGCAAGGCCCGAAAAAATCCTAGCAGATCGTTAGCAAAACGCTTGAGGTCCATGCCAGCGGCATGACTCTGCTCAAAGATATCAAGGCAACCGGCCAGATCAGCTGCCAGGAGCGCCCGAGCCAAATTTTCATAGATCCGGCGGTCAACCAGCCCCAAGACCTCCGCCACATCCCCATCGCTGATTTCATCCCCGCCGAAGGAAAAGAGCTGATCAAGAAGACTTAAGCCATCCCGCACACTTCCTTCAGCCTCCCGACCAATCATCTCCAAGGCACGCTGGGAAATCGCAACCTTTTCCGCCCCGGCGATCCTGGCAAAAAATGTAACCAGCTCGGCAAAGGGAACACGCTTAAGCTCATAGCGCTGACAACGGGAAAGAATGGTAATCGGGATTTTGTGCAGCTCGGTGGTGGCGAACATGAAATAGACATGAGTCGGCGGCTCTTCCAAAGTCTTCAACAGAGCGTTGAATGCCTCGGTGGTGAGCATGTGCACTTCATCGATGATGATGATCTTGTAGCGACCCTTGGCGGGAAAAAAGCGGATGTTTTCCTTGAGCTCGCGAATCTCCTGAATGCCGCGATTGGAGGCACCATCGATCTCATGCAAATCCATGGCGTTGCCAGCCATGATCTCCAGGCATGACTCGCACTGGTTGCAAGGCACATCCGGCTCGCCCTGCTGGCAGTTAAGCGCCTTGGCCATGAGTCGCGCCAGGGTGGTCTTGCCAACCCCGCGCACCCCGGAAAAAAGCATGGCATGGGCCACCCGGCTACGGGTAAGCGCATTGCGCAAGGTGCGCACTACGGCCTGCTGACCGACAACCTCGTCAAAATTCTGGGGACGCCATTTCCTGGCTAAAACAAGGTAGGACATTTTCAGTCCTCAGGTGTCAGGCACCGGTGTTTCTGGGATATGGAAGAGGGATGACGAATGGACCGAACGCCTAGGCCACCTCCCGAGATGTAAAAAAAATGATAGCCAGGCACCCCTGCGGCACACAAAGTAACTCACTACCGTTG
>CALMMG010000196.1 GCA_937868185.1 uncultured Pseudomonadota bacterium | reverse complement strand
GCCCTGGCCCTGATCCACGAGATCATCAAGGCCGAGGGGTACGACGCAGACTTTGTGGAGCGTTACACCACCGGTTTTGACGAACTGGCCTACTTCGTAGAAAACTACTCCGCGGAATGGGCGGCCAAGGAGTGCGGGATCAAGGCCAAGGACATCCACGAACTGGTCGGCCAGCTCATTGCCGACCGGCCCAAGGTTGTCTTCCATCCGGGCTGGATGCTTTCCCGCTACAACGATTCCTTTTACGCCAGCCGAGCCTTAAACTGCCTCAACGCCCTAATGGGCAACATCGAAGTCGAGGGCGGCCTCATCTTTGCCAAGGGTGCCGGAGACTGCGGCGGCAAAGGGCCACGCGCCCTCAACGAACTCTCGCCCAAGCCGACCGCCAAAAGGGCCGACGGGGTGGGAGACATCTACAAACAGTTCGAGAAAGGCCCAGGGCTCTTCCATCTTTTCTACAAGGCCATGGCCACGGCCAAACCGTATCCGATCAAAGGGATCATCTGCGTCCGCCACGACCCCTTCACCTGCTTCCCCGATCCGCAGGCCCAAAAAGAGGCGCTGGACAACTGTGATCTGATCGTTTCCGTCGACACCCATTACAGCGAGTTCGGCTGGTACTCCGATGTGATTCTCCCCGAATCAACCTACTTGGAACGCGACAGCATGATCGCCCAGCAAAAGGGGATGAAGCCCCGCATGATCATGCGCAACAAAGCCATCGAACCCCAGGCCGGCACCCTCGATCTCTACTCCATCATCAAGGGGCTGGCCAGCCGACTCGGGCTGGACCAATACTTTCCGCACAACACCATGCAGGAACTCTGGGCCTGGCAGCTGGAACCCACCGGCTTCAGCCTCGCCGATTTCGAGAAGAAGGGTTTTGTCGAATACGCGGACAAACCGGTGATGTATGACCGGGACAAGCTGGAGGGCAAGTTCAAAACCCCATCTGGCAAGATCGAGATCATCAGTCAGAAGCTTGCCGAATGGGGATTTCCCTCCTGGAAGCCCTATGTAAGCCCACCCAGACCACCGAAAGGTCAGTATCGTCTGGTCTTTGGTCGCTCACCGCTGCATTCGCACAGCCACACGGTCAACAACCCCTTGCTTAACGAAATGATGCCAGAAAATACCCTGTGGATCAACACCAGGGAAGCCAGCAAAATGGGGGTTTCCGAAGGAGATTTTGTCGATGTCATCTCCGGGGATGTCACCTGCGTGATCACGGTCAAGGTCACGGATTTCATCCATCCCGAGGCGGTCTACACCGTGCACGGCTTTGGTCGGCAAATCCCCCTCCAGACCCGGGCCTACCATGCAGGCATGAGCGATCAAAAACTCATGACCGGTCAGTTACAAAATATGGACCCCGTGGGCGGTGGGCTTAACCTCTGCGAAACCTTTGTCACGGTGCGGAAAAGCTCCAAAAATCATCAACGGAAGGTGGAATTATGAACACCTACACCCTGTATCTCAACAGCAAACGGTGCATAGGCTGTCATGGCTGCGTGGTCCATTGCAAGGCGAACAAGAATCTGCCGGTGGGGCCGATCCTCTGCGAGATTAGCCATGAACCGCTCAAATCGGTACGAGGGGTTCCGAAAACCGAGTTCAAATTCCGCTCCTGCTACCACTGCGAGGATCCGTTCTGCGTCACCATCTGCCCCACCGGGGCGATGAAAAAACGGGAAGACGGCATCGTTTATGTGGATGCGCCGAAATGCATTGGCTGCATGGCCTGCGCCGGGGCCTGCCCTTGGGGCATCCCCCAGCACAACCCGGAAACAAACAAGGCGGTAAAATGCGATTACTGCTTGGACCGCCTTGATGCGGGGCTGCAGCCGGCCTGTGTGACCAAATGCACCACCCACGCCTTAAAACTGGTGGCCATGAAAGAAATCTGAGCCTGCCCGACCTCCAAGGTTACCGACCGAAATCACCTTCGCAGCGGTTGTCAGGACCGCTGCGAAGGCAGCTTTCACAAACAATTCGCAATGTTCATCTGAATTTTGTATAGAAAGATGGTGCTTTTTCTTTCATCAAAGCCGGATTTACTTCTAGAAATTTATCTTTTTGCGAGGAATGGCCATGCAGTCCATCGTCGGCTGGGTAACGCGGCGGAATGCACCCAATCAATGTTGAGATGCGGTGGATATTCTGCCCCTCGCCTTCAAGGAATCCTCCGTTGACGCATAACCGGAGCCTCCTCGGCCTGGCGCTTGTTGGGGCCATCGCGGTATATGCCAACTCCTTTCCTGGAGTATTCCAGTTTGACGACTACAATGTCATCGTCGGAGAAGCCCAGGTACATACCTGGCATGGCTGGCTTGCCGGACTAGAGCACGGCCTCCGCCCCCTGCTCAAGCTCACCTATTTACTCAACTGGCTGGCCGGTCCCGGCGTTTTCGGCTTTCATCTCTTCAATTTAAGCATACATCTGGTCAACATCGGCCTGGTATACGCACTGACCCTGGCCTTTGGCGAGCGTTGCGGCGTATCCCGCGACTGGCATTCAACCGCCTTCGCCACCGCCATCCTGTTTGCCCTCCACCCGGTCCATACCGAAGCAATCAGCTATATAAGCGGCCGCTCCACTCTGCTGATGACCATGCTGTACCTGGCCGCACTGCTCGCTTATAACTGTGCCGTACAGCGAGAGGCGCCTTGGTCCATTTCTGCCATGCTTCTGTTTGGCTGCGCCGTCCTGACCAAAGAAACCGCCCTGCTGTTTCCCCTTGCCGTACTGGTGTGGGAGTGGGCACTCCATACCCCTTGGCGTAAAATTGCCTCCCGACAATACCCCTACTGGGCGATCTCCCTGGCCGCGGCCATGATCCTCCTCGTGTTGCATGGTTACCGGAACCTGCTTGAAAATGTCCTGTTTGCAAGGGACTTGCCCCAAGCGTTTCTGACCCAATTGTTCGCCACCTCGGCATTATTGGGCAAACTGATATGGCCGACAGAGCTGAATATTGATCCGGATTGGCCGGTTATTCAAGATCTCTTTGCCGTTCTGCCGCAGATGGCTGGGATTACAGTTTTGCTTGGCTTGGCCTGGTGGTTCCGCAGGCGGAGACCTTGGCTCAGTCTTGGTTTGGGATGGGCATTGCTGCATCTGTTGCTGTTGCACTCCCTGTTGCCACGGACAGATATTGCCAACGAACGTCAGCTTTACTGGGGAGATTGGGCCTTCCTGATGATGCTGGCGGCGGAAAGCGAGGGCTTTTTCTCCCGCCGGACAGCAACCGTTCTTCTGGTACTGGTTGCCGGGTTGCTGGGCTGGGCAACGGTGGCGCGTAATTCCACCTATCACAGCGAAATCTCACTGTGGGAAGATACGGTACAAAAATCCCCCCATAAGGCAAGGGGGTATAATAATCTCGGCTATGCTTATCAACTGGCAGGGCGCAATCAAAACGCCGCCTGGGCATATCGCCGGGCTTTACATTGTGACCCGGATTATGTCAAGGCCAGCAGCAACCTAGGGGCTCTTCCTGTTGTCAATGGCGGGAAGAACTTCACCCTTTCGCCCTAAAAAATCCCCCAACAGGCAAAACCCCTTCTATCTGCCGACCCAATCAATCAGCGCTTTGAGCCGCCAGGGCTCTCTGCACCTCAACAGGCACCGGCACATATTCCTTGAACCGCCGTGTGAAGCTGGCCCTCCCCTGGGTCAAGGACTTGAGGGCGGTAGTATACTTGTACTGCTCGGACAGCGGAGTCAGGGCCTTGATCACCTGATACCGCCCCTGGGTTTCCATCCCGCTGATGATCGAACGCCGCGTCTGGAGATCGCCCATCACCTCACCCATCACCTCTTCCGGCACCATAATCTCCATCTCATAGATGGGCTCAAGGATCAGCGGATCCGCCTGTTTGAACGCCTCCTTAAAGGCCTGGGCTCCGGCGATCTTGAAGGAGATATCGTTGGAATCCACCGCGTGCATCTTGCCGTCGAAAACCATGACCCGCACATCCCGCACATGGGAGCCGGTCATGGGGCCTTCCTGCATCTTCTCCATGACCCCCCGCTGGATGGAGGGCAGATATTTACCGTCGATGACCCCGCCCACGATGCAGTTGTAAAACACCAGCTTGCCGCCCCAGGGCAGGTCGATCTCCTCCTTGCCGCGCACATTAAGATCGGTGGGGTCCGGCGCCCCCTCCACATGGGGCTCGATGCGCAGGTGTACCTCGGCAAACTGGCCCGAGCCGCCGGACTGTTTTTTATGGCGGTACATGGCAGTGGCGGCCTTCTGGATCGTCTCCCGGTAGGGGATTTTTGGCTCCGCAAATTCGGTCTTGATCCCGTAGACATGCTCCAGACGCCAGCGGGCCACCTGCAGATGCAGCTCGCCCTGGCCCCAGAGGATCAGCTGCTTCACCTCCGCGGCAAACTCGGCCTTGAGGGTCTGGTCTTCGGTCTGCATGTCACGCAACGCCTCGCCCAGCTTTTCGTCGTCCTTTTTCTCCTTGGCCACGATGGCCGAGCGGATGCGCGGTTCGGGAAATTCGATGGGCGCCAACCCCACCCGTTTCTCTTTGGAGTGCAGGGTATGATTGGTGGTGGTGGTTTTCATCTTCAAGGTCGCGCCGATGTCGCCGGCAGAGAGCTTCTTCACCTGATTGCGCTCCTTACCATCCATAATGAACAGCTGGGTCAACCGTTCGGTGTCACCGGTCTGGTAGTTAACCAGATCCAACCCTTCGCTCACCTCGCCGGAACAGACCTTGAAAAAGGTGATCTTGCCGAGATAGGGCTCCACCAGGGTCTTGAAGACAAAGAGCACCGGGGGGCCGACCGGGTCGCAGGCAAGCTCCCCGCCATCCAGGGTGTGCTCGGGCAGCATCTCCTGGGCCGTGGGCGCCACGTTGTCGATAAAGCCCATCATCCTCCCGCTCCCCATGTTCTGCTTGGCAGAGAGGCAGAAGATCGGAAAGAGCGACCGGTTGCGCATCCCGATCTTAAGCCCCATACGCATCTCGTCCTCATCCAGGCTACCCTTTTCAAAATACAGCTCCATCAGCCCCTCGTCGTTTTCCGCCGCCTTTTCCACCAACTCGTTGTGGAGCTTGTCGGCCCGCTCTTTTTCGCTCTCGGGAATGGGCAGTTTCTCCGGCTTACCGCCCTCGAGCGGGAACCGGTACATGGTCATCTTGAGCAGATCGATGATCCCGTTGAAACCCACACCCTGATTGACCGGATACTGCATGAGCACCGCCGCCTTGCCGAAACGTTCCTGAATGGAAAAAACCGCCTCGTCATAACCGGCCTTGGGATGGTCCACCTGATTGATCGCAAAGATAGTGGGCTTACCGAAGCGTTCCACCGAGTTCCAGACCAGCTCCGTGCCCACCTCCACCCCGTACTGGGCGTTGATCAGCATAACGCAGGTGTCGGCCACCCGCAGGGCGGAGACAATCTCGCCCACGAAATCGTCCAACCCGGGGGTGTCGATGATGTTGATCTTGTAATCCCGCCATTCGGTGTGCAGGGAGGTGGCGTACACCGAGTTGCCGCGCTCCTGCTCGATCTGGTGATAATCGGAGATGGTGTTCTTGTCCTCGACCGTGCCGCGTCTTTTGGTGAGCCCCGCCTCAAAAACCATGGTCTCGGCCAGGGTTGTCTTGCCAGATTTGACACTACCCAGCAAAACGATGTTCTTGATGTGCTTGTCGTCATAAACTTTCATGCAGCGCCACCTCTCTTGGTCAATATGATTACCATCCAGCCCATCCTGAGCCAGGGGGAGATTGCATCTAAATCAGGATAGCAAAAAAGAGGGAACGGCAGCAGATTTTTTTCCTGGGGCGAAACAGTTTTATCCCGATCCAGGAAAGGACTGACTGATATTGGCGTTCCGCGCTCATCATGGTATATTGCGTGGTTACAAACATCCCTGGCTCGCCGTTTTCATGCACAACAGCACAAAGGAGCATCCTGTTGCCTACCACCTTCCAGGCCCTGGTCGTAACGCAGACCGCCCCCGGCCAATTCCAGCGGGGTATCGTCACCAGAAATATAGGCGATCTGCCTGCCGGCGAGGTGCTGATCAGGGTCCGATATTCTTCACTCAATTACAAGGATGCCCTGTCCGCTTCGGGCAACCGGGGCGTGACCCGACGTTACCCGCACACCCCAGGCATTGATGCTGCCGGCGAAGTGCGAGAAAGCAGTTCACCCGATTTTTCCCCCGGGGACGCAGTGGTTGTCTCCTGCTATGATCTCGGCATGAATACCTCGGGCGGCTTTGCCCAGTATATCCGGGTTCCAGCCAAATGGGTCATGCCGCTCCCTGCCGGACTTTCCCTGCGGGAGAGCATGATCTACGGCACCGCCGGTTTTACCGCAGCCCAATCTGTTGACCGGTTGCAGCGCCACCCCGTCTTGCCGGAACAGGGCAAGATCCTGGTCACCGGCGCCACCGGCGGCGTGGGCAGTATGGCCGTGGCCATGCTTGCCTTAAGCGGCTTTTCGGTCGCAGCCGCCACCGGGAAACCGGAACAGGAACAATTTTTACGCGACCTGGGCGCCCAGGATATTGTCTCGCGGGAAGACAGCATCGACCACAGCACTCGGATGCTACTCAAAGAAAAATGGGGTGGGGTGATCGATACGGTTGGGGGCGAGATGCTGGCCACGGCCATCAAGTCCACCCGCTATGGCGGCGCGGTCACCTGTTGCGGTAATGTTGCCTCTCCGAATCTGCCGCTGAACGTCTACCCCTTTATCCTGCGGGGGGTAAGCCTTCTCGGCATTGACAGCGCCGAATGCCCCATGGCGCTCCGCATCCCCATCTGGGAGAAAATCGCCACCTCCTGGCGTCTGCCAAATCTGGAACGCCTTGCCACGGAGATTTCATTCAAAGAACTTGACCAGCATATCGAATCTATTCTACAAGGAAAACAGAAGGGTCGGGTGATCCTCAATCTTGATGCCTGATCCCGGTTTTTCCCTCCCTCCGAAAGGAGACCGTCATGCGGCTGCATACGATCATCCTACTTGCCCTTATCGTCTGCCTGGACTCAGGATGCTCAGGCATGCTGCCTGTGGCAAAAACCACAGACGAAACCCGGTGGGACAACTTTGAACAAGTCAAGGCCTCCTTTGACCTGATAACCCCCTTTACCACCACCCAAAAAGATCTCCAGCAGCTTGGCTTTGATCCCTACCAAGCTTCTAATATCCAGATTCTCAATTACCTGGCCATCATTGCTAAATTCATGCCCAACACCAACATCACCATGGCTGATCTGCCCCCAGGCCTGAGGGGCTGCATCGAAGCAAAAGATTCCTGTGTCGCCTATGAAATGAAGATCCAGAACATCAAGAGTCAACGTCAAGGCAGCCTCTTCCTTGACCTCTTCCGCTTCAAGCGTCAGGCCCACCAAACCGGTTGGCGCTTTTCCGCATTCATTGTCCTGGTGGATGATCTGGTGGTTTACAAACTCTGGGACGGCCAGCCCCACATTGAAGGAGAAGTATATAGAAAAAACCCCCTCGGGCCTCTTCAGGAACCTGCGGACATTGCCACAGATGCCGCGGTGATCGGCACATTTTAACCGCCCCCCAAAGCATGCCGCAAAACCGGCAGGCTGCTCAAGGGGGCAAGAGCATCCTTGAGCACAACGAGGACTGCACCGCCCCAGCCGAACCGGGGGCATAAAAAAATCGGGGGAGGTTCGGCAATCCCCAGGAGGGCAAAAGAATGAAAATCATCGAATGGGACGAAAAATTCTCGGTGGGAATCAAGGAAATAGACGACCAGCACAAGGTGTTGGTGGACATCCTTGACGAGCTGTACTACGCCATGCTCAAAGCCAGGGGAAACGAGGTGATCGAAACCACCCTGGCAAAATTGCTTCAGTACACCAAAACCCATTTTACCACGGAGGAGCTTCTCTTCAAAAAACACAGCTATCCGGAAGAAAAAGCCCACAAGGCAGAACACGACGCCATGCTCAAGAAGGTCAATTCCTTCCAAAAAGAGTTCAAAAACGGGAAGTTGATCGGCGTAGACCTGATGCAGTTTTTAAACAAATGGTTCATAGAACACCTACAGACCACAGATTACCGCTATGTAAAGTTCTTCCGGGGAATCGGGGTATCCACGCCTCCATGAAACATCCCGGCTCCGCGCTCAGACAACCCCCAACCCCCGCAACATGGCAGTAAAATCACGCTGCTCAAGCCGGGTCAGCCCTGCCTGGCGATACTCCTCCGGCAGCAGCATGCGGTCCAGGGGCGGGAAGTTCCCCGCCTGAAAGCAGGGACGGTACTGATCCATGACATTAACATAGGTATGGGGCGAAATATTCTTGGCCAGAAACCCCAAAATCTCCCGGGTCTCGGCCAGCCCCTCTGGCATGATCAGATGGCGCACCAAGAGTCCATACTCGGCAAGCCCCTCATTGTTGACCACCAAATCCCCAACTTGGCGGTGCATCTCGCCAATGGCCTGCCGGACCTTTTCCGGGTAATCCGCCGCCTTGGCAAAGCGGTGACTGCTAGCGCTTGACCAAAATTTAAAATCCGGCATATAAATGTCGACTATTCCCTCAAGCAGCCGGAGAGTCTCCACCTCATCGTAGCCGCTGGTATTGTAGACCAAGGGCACGGAAAGCCCACCCTCGATGGCAAGGGGTAGGGCCTCCAGAATCTGTGCGACCACATGGCTGGGCGTCACCAGATTGATGTTATGGCAGCCCTGCTGCCCAAGACGGACCATCATGGCGGCAAGGGTTGCCGCGGAGACCTCTTCCCCTTCTCCCAAATGGCTTATTTCGTAGTTCTGACAGAAGACGCAGCCAAGATTGCAGTTGGCAAAAAAGATGGTGCCGGACCCCCCACGCCCGACCAGGACCGATTCCTCACCAAAATGGGGATGAGCGGCCGACACCATAGCTTGCCTGCCGGTACGACAAAAGCCCTGCTCCCCAGCCAATCGGTTCACCCCGCAGCGCCTGGGACAAAGCTGACAACAGGCCAAACGCTCCAGAGCCGCATCCCTGCGCCGGAGCAGCTCGCCGCTGGCGTGGAGGGAACGATAGCCCGGACCGGAAGACATTTCAACTCTCCCTTGCTTAGCTCAGGCGCCGAGGAAGAATGGTCTCGACAATCACAGAATTGCCAGACATCTCAGTATTCCTCGCGCTGATCCAGCTTGATGATAAGAGCCAGGGCCTTCTCAGAATCGGGATTCTCCCGGAGCACCTGGTACAGATAGCTCCGGGCGGCCTGATAGTCTTTGAGGTCCACCAGCAGCACCGCATAGTTGTAATTGAGGGTTTCGTCATCGGGCGCAATCTCCAAGGCACGCTTATAGTATTTTTGAGCCCGGTCAAACTCCTTGCGCCGTCTACAGACAATGCCCATCTGATTTAAAAGAGCAATATCCTCCATGCCGCCCATACTCCGCTGCATAACCGCCTCGGCCTCTTTGTCCATGCCAAGATCCAGACACGCCTCGATATACCTCTGGGGCAGTTTCACCTTTTTTCTAGAAAGCTTCAACGCCTTGGCCAGGGAGGCTTTTGCCGCACCGGTGTTGCCTACGGCCTTGAGCTGCATGGCAAGATCCATATGGCGGTCCGGAGTATTGGGTGAGACCTCGATCGCTTTTGTGAGGACCTCCATGGCGTTGGCGTGATCACCCCTGTACTGATAAACCCGGGCAAGCCCGTCCAGGGACTTGACATAAAGGTCGTTGCTGGACTCCTTGCAGAGGTTATAATTTTCCTCAGCCTCGTCCATCCTGCCGACTTTCTCCATGGCCTGAGCAAGATGAAAATAGGTTGCGGATTGCCTTGGCTGAAGACTTCTGGCTTCTTCCAATGACTGGATGGCCATCTCGTGCTGTCCTTCGCGCAGGCATTTTTTGCCGTTGAACAGGGCCCGGTGGTACGGGTCGGGATCGTATGCTTTTTTAATGGCCGAGTAAATCTTCTGCCGGAGAACCGCCTCGGTGACAGGCTTGACCAAATAGGCATCGATGTGCTCCTCGGTCACGGACATGATCCGGTCCATGTCATCGACGCAGGTGATCATGATGAACGGCAGATGCCAATATTCTTTCGAATTCCTGATCCGCTGGAGCAGTTGCAACCCATCCTCCTCCGGCATGAGCATATCGGAAAGAACGATATCAACCCCGGTTTCTGAGGACTGGATTTTTTCCCAACCCTCCTTGCCGTTTCTGGCCGTAACGATGTTCTGATAACCGATACTGGCTAACATGTGGCCGATCATGGTCAGCGTGGAGAGATTGTCTTCGACAACAAGACAGGTATAATTCTTGTAGTTCAAACCATGTCCTCCTGATGATACAAGTCCCCAAAAAGTGATCCCTGCCTTTTCCAATCTAGGTGCCTGTCGGGGTTGACCTTAGGATAGCCGTAAAACAAGAAAGAACACAACGGGCTGAATTAGCGAAATTAAAAATTATAATTTGCCAGCTTCGGCTGAAGAGCGAACTCAAGGTAGGAGCAACCAGTTGTACACATGGACCTCATTAATTCCAACAGGCTCCTAATTTATGAATTATTACCAGAATGCATTTAACAGTCAAGAATTACGCAAAAACACTATCTATCCAGCATGATTCCGAGACCAGCCAAAGAGTAGAAATAATCAGAAACTGCATACAATTATGGTGCGTCGCTTCCTGGTCTCATAAAAGGACCGGAACGTTTTTACCTTCGGGATACAAGGAACAAGCCTCACCGGAAAAGCTAAAAAATCTTGCAATGGCCTTGATCATCCTGTAATAAGAATTATTATCACCTATGGAGGAAGATCATGTCGCAACTCAACAACCACAGCCTACGGATTACAAAGCAACGCCAAATCATTCTTGATGAACTCTGCAGTGTAACCTCGCATCCCACTGCCGACGTGCTCTACCAGATGGTCCGCAAACGCTTGCCCAAAATCAGCCTGGGCACGGTCTACCGCAATCTTGAGATCATGTCCGAGTGCGGAATCATTCAAAAACTGGATATCGGCGGCACCCAAAAACGTTTCGACGCCACACCCCATGTCCATTACCATGTGCGTTGTAACCAGTGCGGCCGGGTTGACGACCTTGATCTTCCCCCGGATTTCAATGTGGAGAAGGCGGCAGGCAAGCTGACCTCTTTTAAAATCCTCCGGCACCGATTGGAATTCACCGGCCTCTGTCCGGGCTGCCAGTCCTGATTTTCTCCCGATCTATTTTTTTCCCACACAGACCGCCGAGAAACAGTTACAATTACAATACGAAAAAAATCCGACCACTTTTCCAATACAATCATCACGTTCCCCGCAGGAGGTTATTCCCATGGGCTCTCTAAAAGGCACCCGAACAGAAAAAAACATCCTCACCGCCTTTGCTGGCGAATCCCAGGCCCGCAACCGGTATACCTATTTTGCCTCCCA
>CALMMG010000195.1 GCA_937868185.1 uncultured Pseudomonadota bacterium | reverse complement strand
CCCCTGGCACCGCTTCGAGCTGGGAGCAGACCTGGGGGCTGGCATCGGAAAGGGCTTGGAGCAGGTAGAAATCGACAATGGTGATGCCGTGGAGGGTGCCGGCGGTGAGCAGGGTGTCCAAGGCGGTGATGATCCGGCGCAGGCCATCCTTGTCGCTATAGAGTGAGGGGTGATGGAAGCGGCTGTTCAGGAGCGCATATTTTTTTTGGCCTGGCAGTCGGGCAAGGGCTTCGGCCAGTTCGGTAATGGTTGGTTTACAGTCGGTGCGATGGCGGCCGTCCGGGATGTCGTCTAAAAAAAGGCTGAAATGGACGGAGTGGAGCGAAGCCTCGTACTCGCCAAGGAAATCCACATAGCGCGGGTCGGGCAGGAATGGGACATCGAGCAGGAGCATCTGGGTTCCTCGGCTGGGCACGGTTTGGGCAAGGAGGAATGACTGCTTTATATTGTACACCATTGTCCCGCCAGGGGGTAGGGGCGGCAGGCTGGCAGTTTTTGCGCTCTCCCTACAATAGCCTGGATTTTTTGCCACCATTCCGGTTAAGCTGTAGCTGAGGCGGGCTGTTCAGGCCTCTATTTTAGTGTAACGGAGGGGCAATGCAAGCTGATAAATGGGAAGAGGCGTATCTGGCGCAGAGTCAGGATGCCGCGGTGGGGCGGATGTTTCGCGGGATTGTTCATAACTTCGGCGGGATCATCCAGGTTTTTTCCCTGCACACGGATCTTGCTGGCATGATGCTGGATAAGGCGATGGCGGTGTTGGAGCAGATGCGCCAGACTGGGCAGTCGCCGGAGATGGACATCCTGCACGATCTTCTCGCCCGGAGGGCCGATTCTCTTTCCCAGATGCAGGACAAGGTGCGGCAGAGTCAGCAAATCTTGCAGCGGACTCTGATTCTGCCCGAGTTCCGGCAGTTGCCCGGCGGCGTCCCCTATACGGTTAATTCGGTTATCGAGACCGAGGTGGAGTTTATGACTGCCGATTCGACCTTTAAGCACAAGGTGCATAAGGTGATGAACCTGGCTGATGCGTTGCCGTCTCTGACGCAGTTTCAACTGGAGTTGCACCAGATCATCCATATTCTCCTGACTAACGCCCTGGAAGCCATACAGGGGATGGAAGGAGCGGAGATTGTGCTCGAGTCTGCCAAAGAAGGCGAGGGCCTCGGGGTGCGGGTGCAGGACAACGGCCCAGGGCTGACCACCGAAGCGGCGGCGCATCTCTATGAGCCGTTTTATTCCACGAGAGAAGGGCATCTCGGCCTCGGCCTGTATCTGGCGAAAAAGCTCATTACCCGTTGCGGCGGGGAGATTTCCTCCGATTCCAGCCCCGGCCGTACCAGCTTCCACCTGTTTTTCCCCCCGGAGGCCATGCAAGTATGAGGCAGCCCCGCGGAAAAGAGGACCAGCCCGCTGGCGGCAACACCAGCAAGTCAGGCACCCTGTACGTGGTGGCCACCCCCATCGGCAATCTGGAGGACATAACTCTCCGGGCCCTGCGCATCCTGCGGGAGGTGGACTTGATCGCCGCCGAAGATACCCGGCATACCAGAAAGCTCCTCACCCATTTCGATATCCATACCCCGTTGGTCAGCTACTACAAGGAAAATGAGGCGAGCCGCTCCCAGGAGATTGTCGAGCGTCTGCTTTCCGGCCAGCAAGTGGCCCTGGTTTCCGATGCCGGCACGCCGGGCATCTCCGACCCGGGCGGGATTCTGGTGAAGAGCGCCCACGAGCAGGGGGTGAGTGTGGTGCCGATCCCCGGGGTTTCGGCCCTGGCGACCATCCTCAGCGTTGCCGGCTTGACCGAACCGTCGCATCTGTTTCTCGCTTTTCTGCCCTCCAAGGGGAGTGAACGGCGCAAACTCCTGCGGGGCTTGAAGAATGAAGTGCACCCAATGGTTTTTTACGAATCGCCCCGGCGGATAACCGCCTCGCTGACCGATTGCCTGGCCGAGCTGGGCGAGCGGCGGGCGCTGATCGGCCGAGAACTTACCAAGATACATGAAGAGATTGTCTCGGCAACCCTGTCTGACCTTTTGGCCGATTTCAAGGGGCGGGATTCCATCAAAGGGGAATTCGTGGTCCTCGTTGATGGGATGCGCCCCACCGGGACGCAACGGCCGGACAACCTGGACGATCTGCTCCGCTGGTACCGGGAGCAGCCCGGTGTCAGCCTGAAAGACGCGGTGGCGAACATTGCCAAGGATCTGGATCTGTCGCGCTCCGAGGTGTATCAAAAGGCCCTGGCGGTGTGGAAGGAGCAGAGCTGATGTGGCAAAAATTGATCTATCTCGCCGTGGCCGGAGCCTGCGGCACCTTGGCTCGTTACGGCCTGGCCGGGCTGGTGCAGCGGGTGGCCGGGGCAAGTTTCCCTTGGGGTACTGTTTCGGTGAATGGCTTGGGCTGTCTGCTCTTCGGGCTGATCTGGACCCTGACCAGCGAGCGGTTCGTCGGGACCGGCGAGTTGCGGATTATCCTGCTTACCGGTTTCATGGGTGCCTTTACCACCTTTTCCACCTTTGTTGCCGAGAGCGGAAATCTTTTGGCCGACGGTCAGCACTGGTATGGGCTGGGCAATATCCTGCTGCAAAATGGGGTGGGGTTGGTGTTGTTTTTTGTGGGGATGGCCCTGGGCAGGATAATCTAAAATTAGAAGGAGACGTGGCTATGGAACTCCCCTCGGAAGCGGAGCTGCTCCGCATCTTCATCGGCGAAACCACCAAACTTGGCCAGCGGCCGCTGTACGAACTCATTGTCGAAGAGGCCCGGAAGCGTGGACTGGCCGGCGCCACCGTCACTCGGGGGATCATGGGCTTTGGCAAGAACAGTCGTATCCACACCGCCAAGATCCTGCGGCTTTCGGAAGACCTGCCGGTGGTTATCGAGATCGTTGACCGGCCTGAGCGGATCGCCGCCTTTCTCCCGGACCTGAACGCCATGGTCGGTAAGGGGATGGTCACTCTGGAAAAGATCCGGGTGATCTCCTACCGGAACCAGGAGAAATAGGGGGAGCCTGAACGAGAGTCCGTTTTGGCAAAACTCACCCGGTTGTCCATCGCTCCGAATGCCTGATCGAGGCAATCAGCGCCAGAAAAAGGAGCGCTGACAGGGCCGCGGTTGCTGCGCCGAAATAGAAGGTGGCCGCCGGGGAGATGTGGTCCCAGAGCCAGCCCGCGATGAGGCTGGCCGGGAACATGGCAAGTCCCACGACGGCGGCGTAAACCCCAAAGGCGGTGGCCTTGAAATCCGGCGGAATGATGGTGGCCAGAAACGCCTTCTGAATCCCTTCGGTCAACCCCATGAACAGTCCGTACAGGCCAAACAGCGCCCAGATGGCGGCAGCGCTTTTGGCTACCGCAAAGCCGTAATAGAGCCCGGCAAACAGAACAAATCCTAGCAGGATAATCCTCTTTTTGCCGAATTTGTCCGCCGCTATCCCTGCCGGAATGGAGGACAGGGAGTAGACGAGGTTGAACACCAGGTACACCGCGGGAATCATCACCGTCGGAATGCCAAGCTGTTCTGCGCGCAGGATCAGGAAGGCGTCGCTGGAATTGCCCAGGGCGAACAGGGCCGCGATCACGATAAAGCCTTTTACCTTCCAATCAAAATGGTTGAAGCTCAGCCGGGAGCGCTCCGTTTGCGGTGTCGGTCGCTTTTTCTTCTCCTGGATGAAGAGGATGATCAGGATGACCGCAATCACCCCTGGCACCATGGAGAACCAGAAGACCAAGCGGTAATCGTTGCTGAAAATCCCGAGGAGCGAAATGGCGATGGCCGGGCCAACCACCGCGCCCATGGTGTCCATGGCCCGGTGAAAGCTGAAGGCTCGGCCCAGGTGGGTTGAGGGGGTGGATTCGGCAATGATTGCATCCCGTGGGGCGGTGCGGACACCCTTGCCCAGCCGGTCGGTGAAGCGAGAAGCCAAGACCTGCTGCCAGATGGTGGCGGTGGCCATGAGTGGTCGGCTCAGGGTGGAGATGGCGTAGCCGGCAAGCATCAGGCTTTTGCGCTGCCCGATCCGGTCGGAAAACCAGCCGGAAAAAACCTTGAGCAGGCTGGCCGTTGATTCGGCAAGCCCCTCGATCAGGCCGATCATGGCCTTGTTGACCCCGAGAGTGTTGGCCAGGAAGAGGGGGATGAGCGGGTAGATCATCTCGGAACTTACGTCCATGAAGAAGCTGACCAGCCCGGTGAAGAAGACGTTCTTGCCGAAGCCGAAAAAGGCTTTTTCTTTTTTCAACGGGATGCTCCTCTGGTGGCTAAATCAGAAAAGCTCCTACCCTTGTTCACGGGTAGAAGTCATCAGCCTTATGGGCAAAGTGGTCAACGGCGAACTCCATCGCCGTCATTTATGGTAAGCGTAGGCCATGATTTTCGGCTTGTCAATCGTTGCGAATGGCCTCTTTTTTGTGGCTGAAAATTGGTATGCTGGAAATGAGAAATTCTGCCGGAACGGAGGGAAGGTATGGCGCGTCAGGTTGATCATCCCGCACTCATGGAGTTCGTGCACAAGCGGCGCAAGGCCACGGGCGGCTATGGCGCCACGCCGCGGTTGCCCGCCACTATCCAAGATACTTTTCAGGCGGTTGCCCTCACCCTTGTTCTGGGGCAAGAATCGCCCACCCTCCAGACAGAGCCTGCGTTGGCCGCATATCTTGCCCGGATGCTGGCTGTGCCCTGGCTGGGGATCGACACCACCTTTCGCCTGCTGATCACTTGCCGGGTCTGCGGGATTGCCATGGATACCGAGCGGGTGCGTGCCCATCTCGCCGCCTGCTTGAGCCGGGATACTTCCCTTGCCGCCACCTATTATGTGAGCCGAATAGCCAAGGAGATTCTTGGGGAGGAGCCGGATGCCCGCGGCTCCGGACGGTCTTTGATGCTACCTACTCCCTGTGCGGTGGGGGATGTGGCCCGATATCTGTTCGTGAAAAAGATGGCTGGCCAACCGGTGGCGGGTGCGGCGGAGTTGGCCGCCTGGCTCCAGCGTACACAAAACGGCGATGGCGGGTTCGGCTTTTTCCCGGGAACCACCTCGTTTATCGAGAATTGCCACGCCGGGCTTGTGGGCTTGCGCCTTTTAGGGGCTAGGCCCCTTGCCTTGGACAGCGCCAGGGCGTTTGTCGTCAGCTGTCAGACCGGAAGAGGCGGCTTTGGCCGGAGTCCAAAGGCTGCGCCCTTTCTTGATGCTTCCTGGCATGGTATCGCCAGTCTGCACCTGCTAGATGAAATGGAGCAGCACCCTGCGGGTGTCTTGCCGGAGATCTCAAGCCAGCGGAGCCGCTTGCTCCTCTCCGTATAAGCCGTGTCTAATACGGCGGCTAAAAAAGGAAAGACCAGATATACTTGCCTGCCGTGACCAGCAGACACACCACCAGAATCCATTTGATGAATTTTGCCGGCACGAACCTTTGCAGCCGCGCCCCGCAATACATACCCGCGAAACCGCCGATCCCGAAGAGAAAGCCCAGCAGCCAATCCGGGGCGATGATCATGCCGGGGTAGTGGGGCGCCAGAATCTGGTAAAAAGCCACCCCGGCCACCGAGGTGACAAAGGTGCCCATCAAGGACGCCCCGGCCACGGTATAGATGGGCAGCCCGAAGAAGCTGACCAAAAACGGGGCAATGATCGCCCCGCCGCCGATGCCATACACCCCTCCCACCATGCCGACGATGAGACTTAAGGCCATGAGGCCCACGGCGTTGACCGTGAAGGTTTCCCCGTAAAACTCGTAAACAATCCGGGTCGGAGTCCATTGACGGACCGTGACCCGGGACGAATGTTCGCACGAGGCGGCTTCGCTTCCGGTTGTCTGATTCTGTTTTTTGCCTTGCTGCTGGAACCGCTCTTCGGTTGTGGGCGTGTCTGCCTTTTTTTTGCATAGCAGATCTTTTAATAACCTTCCGCCCATATAGAGGAGCACCAGTCCGGCAAAGAGCTTGAAGTTTTTCGGGTCGGGCAGGTATTTGATCCGGACGATGGCCCCGACCAGAACCCCGGGCAGGGTGCCGATAATCACCACCCAGGTCAGGGGCCAGAGCATCCGCCCCTCTTTGATGTAGCGGTAGACGCCGCTGGGGATGGCGACGATGTTGAACAGTTGGTTGGTGGAGCTGACCGCTGGGCTGGTGAATCCAAGGACGCTGACTTGAAAGGGCAGGAGCAGGAAGGCCCCGCTCACCCCACCCATGGAGGTGAACAGGGAGATGGCAAAGGCGACCAGCGGCGGCACCAGCGGGTTGACATCGATATCGGCAACAGGGAAATACATCAGCGGTTCTCCGTGTCGGAAGTGTTTTTCAGCACTGCGTCCACCACCTGGCGGACCTCGGCCAAGCATCAGCGGCCGGCGGGATTTTTCTCCGCACATTGGCACTGGCCATTTTTTTTCGCAAAGACGATGCGCTCCATGATCAGCGATCGGCCATGCAGCAAGGCATCCTGGCGCAAATCATCTTTGGTGTGACCAAAACAGTAACAGATCAGGCGTGACATCAAAAAATCTCCCACAGAAAGTGTTGGTTTTTTCTGGGATTAACCGCTTCAGGCAGCGGCCATTTGGCTCAGGGTAATTTACTCTCTATACCTCCTGGCGCATCATTTTGTCCAGACAAGGTGTTATCTTGGTGCGTTGGGCAAGTCGTTCGCAGGCAACTCTGCCTTTTAGGGGAGTATTGCGTTGCCGGATTAGAGCGCTGCCCGGTCAGGCCGGGCATGGCGTGGTGGGCTTGTTAGCGGCCGTAATAGGAAATCAGCGAGGCCTTAGCCAAAGAATTTTGGTTCAGGTTGTAGCCGACCATGGCTGGCGATGAAGCAGCATCCAGCTCCAATTTTTCCACCTTGAGCGCATAGACGGTGAAGATGTAGCGGTGCGGTTTGTCTCCCACCGGCGGGCAGGCGCCGCCAAATCCGGGTTTGCCGTAATCGGTGACACTTTGGATACTCCCCTTGGGTACAAGCTTTTTGGTCTGATTGCCCGCATCAGGGGCTAATTGGGTAACCGTAGCAGGAATATTGAAGAGCACCCAGTGCCACCAGCCGCTGCCGGTTGGGGCATCGGGATCATAGACGGTGACGGCGAAACTTTTTGTCCCGGTCGGGGCGTTTTTCCAGGTGAGCTGGGGTGAGATGTTCTTGCCGGTGCAGCCAAAGCCAGAAAAGACTTGATGGTCTGAGAGTTGGCCGCCGAGATCCTTGCTGGTGAGGGTGAAGTTCTCCGCCCGGGCTAAAGGGGCGGTTAGCAGTATTATCAGGGTGGTCAAAAAGAGTCGTTTTTGTAATCCGTTAATAGTCATGTTGTTCCTTGTGGCAAGTTGCCTGGGGATTTTTGTTGGTTTTGTTCTGCCGTCTTTATTTTGGTTTGGGCGGTGGTGGTGGATCGGGCGGTGGCCCGGGTGGAGGCGGTGGAGGCGGTGGAGGGCAATAGATTGGGCCGCAGGATATCTGGATTCTTTTTGGCTTCGTATTCATGGCTGTCCTCCGATGTTGGTGATGCCTACGATTGCAAAGCAGATAATGCCTCCCAAGAATGTTACGCCGCCCAAGGAGTTCAAGGCCCTGATCGCGGTGCTGTAGCCGCCGCCGGCCTTGCCCTTGGTGATCGAGCCGTCATCGACCTGGCTGATTGCCTTGCTGTACGCAATGGGGCTGAGATAGTAGGAGGTGATCATCAGGACGACAGTGGTGGCCCAGCAACCCCATGCCGCCAGAAGCCAAAAGACGGAGCAGGTTGGGGTGTCGCCGAGGATGTCTTTTACAAAGGTGATTGAGAGCGCCAACGCGCCGGTGGTGAGGGTCAGCAGGGTTTTTTCGTAGTTGTCGATGACCTGCTGCCTGCCCGCGACCAGTTGCGCCCGGTATTCCCGCAGATATTCTTCCATAGGGGAACTCCTTTTTGCTTAATTCTTCTCTGTGGGTCCTGCCAACACCGTCACCTTTGTTGGGCGGGATGTTTATTTATTGATCGGTGTGGCGGTTGCACCATCGAACCAGCGAAAATATGCCTCCGCCCCCTCTTTTCCTGACTGCACGAGAGCCTTTTTCTTTTCGTCGGAGAGGTCAAACTCGGTGGTTTTGACCCCGAGGGTATCGATATAGATGGTCCGCTGCCAGTCGTCGCTGTGCAGATGAGAGTTTTGTTGGGCATCCATGATGGTGCCGATCAGCGACGAGGCATAGTCAATGAAATTATCGATTTTCTCCCGGGGCGGTTCGGCGTGATCCCGAAACACGGAAATCTCCTCTTTTGTATCGAGCCGGAAACCAAGGGTCTCCTTGTTGTAAGCATACCCGGCTATGGCGCGGTCCTGACCTTGAACGTCGGCGTTGATCCGCGCATAGTATTCGGGGATAAAGGAGTTCTCGGGGGTGACGTATTTGTCCCGGTCAAAGAGTTTAATCGGGTAGTTGTCGAGTACCCCGCCGTCCACGTAGACATCGCCGCGCGGGCTGCGCTTGGCTGCAAAAAATAAGGGGATCGACATGGAGATCCGTACCGCATCGGCAACGCACATCCTGGGAGTATGTTCGGCGGAAAATACCTCGGAAAAGCGGGTGGAGAGATTGGTGCCCATGAAATAGAGCGACTTGAGATTCTTTTTTTCCTTCAGGGCCTCGATGTCCGCAAAGGTGGCTTCGCTGTTGCCGGTTTTTTCGCAGATCCGGGTGCCGATCCAGTTTCGGAAGAAATCGCCTTTGTACCAGCCATAGTCCCCGATAAGCCGCTCGGTGTCCCGCACTATCCCCAAGGTATCATCCTTGAACTTGTTGAAATCCAGGGACCAGAGGATATCCCTGGTTTCGTCCGGGGTGAAACCGAGTCCGACCAGGACTGCATTGATCGCTCCGGCGGAGGTGCCGCCAACCCGCTCGATCCGTTGCATGATCTCCATTTGGTTCAGCACGTCGATGGCACCGAGATAGGCGATGCCCTTGACTCCTCCTCCTTCGAAGATCAGATTCCTGAAGTTGTAGGTCATAATTCCCTCCAAGCGTGTGGGGTGGGTCGGTGGACGGCCACTACGAAATACGGTGGATGGTGAGCAGCACACTCCCATGGTTGTTGCCATACAGGCTCCAAACATCGTTGGCAAAACAGTAGAGGTATCCTGGCGCGGTAACCGTCAGCGGGGTTGATTCGTGGGCAGCCAGTTCGACATATTGGTGGGGAACCGGGCTGCCGTCATTTCCCACCACCTGCTTCAAGCCAGCGTCGTTGGCGATGGCGCCGACCAGGGTGAACCATTTGAGTTCCTCAACGCGCTTAGTCGCCGGCAGGTCTGCGGACTCATTCTTCGCCAGTTTTTTGAAGGAGCGTTCAAGCTTGCCGAAGATGGAGGCGGCGCCCCGGACGAGATCGCCCACGGTCGTTTTCTGGTTTTCCGTGCCTCGCCAGTCACAGGTGTCATTCAAGTCCTGCCACTCGCCTGTGGCGGAAAAGGTGAAGGAGTGGCCCTGGGGGAGGTAGACGCTGGTGTAGTTCCAGTGGGTATCGGCGAAAACATCAACTGTGTAGGATTCCCCCTTCGCGAGGATCTTGGTGGGGTGATAGGGTGGGTGGGTGATTGGCGAAACAAGCTGGCGGGTGAGGGCACTACTATGAAAGCGGGGATGATTTTCCGGGATCATAGCCTCGATGTTGCGCGGTCGGGAACGGAGTTTGGCAAAGGCGCCCTTGTAGGAATTGTGCATGGGGCCGAGCGGATTTGCTGTGATGGTATCTTGAATACCGTCACGAAAGGTAAGTCCGGCCTTGGCGCTTTCCTCCATCATCCAAAGCAAGGCGCCGTTGGAGAGGTCGCAGCCTGCATAGCCGCCGCCCACGTCGGAATGTACCCCCGGAAACCAGAGCTCAATGGCATCCGGATGCTGGGCGGCGTTTTGCCAGCGGGTGACGCAGAAGCAGGAGCGGAGCTCGTCGAGGGCCATGGCGTGGCGGGCAATGGCAACGTTTGTGCCGATTTCGGTGTTGTGGAATTCCCATTGGGATTTTTTGTCGAAAAAATTGAGAAATTCAAGATCGTCGGGTACCCCGAGGGCGCCAACCGTATCCCAAACGCCGATGAAACGGATGGGCGCGGGCTGGCCTTGGTGGAAGAACAGCCAGTTGGGTTCGGCCCAATCCCTCGGTTTGGCGTTTTTGTTGCGGTACCCTTTTTCGTAGGCGCGGTGGACCCGAAGCCATGATTCTTCGGGCGAGAGATTCCGCAGATCGAGAAGGCCTTGACCGAGAAAGCCGCCGAGGCTGCGGGCGGTGAAAGCCCCGCGACTGAAGCCGAAAAGGCAGATGTGATCGCCTTCTTCATAATTTCTGCCGAGCCAGTGGTAGGCGCTGCAGATGTGTCGGCTGATGCCTGCGCCGACCGCCCCGCCGAGAATGGCGTTGAGCAGCCCGCCTTCCCCGCCGACCCCGGGGTGATAATATTTTCGTTGCTCGACTGCACTGTGAGGGTCACGCTCCGCCAGAGCGTTGTAAATCTTGAAGACATTGGTGGGGGCAGGGATGCCGTTATCTTCCTTGGCCGGATTGTTCCATGTGCCATCGCAGCAGACAATGAGACGTTTCATGGGCAGCTCCCCCTCCCTTGGATGGATTGGTAGAAGACCTCTCCTTTGTTAGGTACCGGAATCTGCCTGACTTGTCAATATCCCCAAAATGAGGGGGATTCATAGTTGTTGGCCTGTGCTATCCTCTTTTTTTCTGCATGATCTTTTCAAGCTCGCCGCCATCGACAATCTCCTGCCGGATCAGGATGTTGGCCAGGGTGTCTATCTGTTGCCAGTTGGTTTCCACCAGTTCCCCGGCCCTTTTCGTGGCCTTGTCGATCCAGAGGCGGACTTGGCGTTCCACCACCTCTCGGAAAAGCTGTTTGTTCACGTTGCGGCTCAGGGTGTCGGCATGGACAAAACCAAGTTCTTCATCCATGCCCAGATTGGCGATGGCGGTGTAAGCCTGATGGGTCGCCTCTTCAAGGTCGCTGGCTGCTCCGGTGTCCATGCCCTTGGCGCCGAATTTTTTCATGCTTGCCATTCTTCCCGCCATGAGCACGGTGATGTTGTTGAATACCTCATCCTTTGAGAGATTACTGGGGAAATCCTCGAAGCTGTACGAGATGAACCCCAGGGTCCGCAACCGCGGGGCAATGGTGACCTGCTCGATTTTGATATCATGGAGCAGCAGGTAGGAGAGCACCGCATGCCCGGCCTCGTGGAAGGCGGTCATGCGCAGATCTTCCTCCAGATTGTGGATATGCTTTTTCTCAAGCTTGGAGCCGTATTTGATGATGTTGATCTGCTCGATGAGGATCTCTTCGCTGATACAGGTGAGGCCGTGGCGGATGGCATGGAGGGAGGCTTCTTTGCCGATGCGTTGCAGCTCATAGCCGTTCATGCCGGAGATGTAGCGCACCACCTTGTCCACATCGATCTTGCCGTTGTTGGGCTTTTTCAGGATTTGCTCGATGAAGAAGCGCCGCGCCTCCTTGTCCAACTCCGGCGCCTCGACAAAGGTGTCGATCCGTTCAGGTTCGATGAGCAAGGGGGGCACCTCCTCCCGGCTCACCGCCGTGACTACGGTGAACACCGACTCCTCCGGCTCGTCGGAAAGAGCGTCGATCTCGAGAACCAGCTGGTCGGCAGGCACGCCGGTCAGTGCCCCTTCGATCAGCGCCTTGATGTCGATGCCGTCCAGAAAAACGATGCTGGGCGCGTATTCCCGTGCCTTGAGATAGACCTGCCGGATGAACTCGGAATCAAAGAGCTCGGTGCGGGAGACATAGATATAGGGCCGGCCGGACTCCTTGGCAAAGGCCTTGCCCAGCAGGGTTTTCCCGACCCCTGGTGGCCCGTAGAGCAACATGCCCTTGGGCATGCTGATGGCGAACTGCTTCACCACTTGGGGATTCTTCAGGGTGTTGATGATCTGCTTCAGGATGGTTTTGGTTTGGCGGTTGCCGGCAATGTTTTCAAAGCCAATCTCGGAAAATTCGATGGCAGGGCGTTCGCTGCGTAATAGCCCCTTGCCCACGGGCAGCGTACGGGTTTCTGCCTTGGCAAGGCTGAAGATGAGGTTTCCCCCCCGCGGGTACTCCTTCCAGGTTAGCTCTACGGTCCGGTTGTTTTTGTAGAGCAGGGGTAGGATCTGGTCGCCGGATTCCAAGAGCTTGTGCAGCGAGGCGACGGCTTTTTTGGTCGACTTGAAGATGATCCGGGCTGGAGGGGTGGGCAATTGCCGGAGGCTGCGGGTGATCTTGAAGAGCACCTCGTCGGGCAGCTTCTGTTTCACCTTTTTCGCGGTAATCGCCGGGCCTTGGGAGAGAACCAGCAGGGTAACCAAATCCTTGAGCTCTGGGAACTCAAGGGTAATCCCCTTTTTCTGGAAATGTTCGGCCAGTTGCCCCAGGGAATCCATGCCGATGCGGACCATGGCGTTTATGCCCAGCTTGTTGAAGAGGATAATATAGTTTTGGGCCAGGGTGGTCAGGAGCTTGGGGGTGATCGCCTCCAGGATGATCTCGCCTACCACCTTTTTTTCCTTGGCGATTGTCTCCATGATCAGACCCTGGGCCCGGGTCTTGTTGCGCCGGAAGGTGGCTAGGAACTCCTTGCCCTGGTAAAGGGCGCTGCCCAGGGTGGAGGTGAAGATGAAGACCACCTCCCGGCAGTTGATGCCGCTGTCCGGTTCCTCTTTGGTGATCAGATCGAGCAGCGCCATCTGCAGCTGGTTGCTCGCCATTTCAATGGACTCAAAGAGGATGATGGCGCGCGGGGTGGCACGGAGAAAGCGGATCAGCTCGCCTTCCTGGATTTCCTGGCCGATCATCTGGGGGGCAAGGAGCTGGTCACCGCGTTCCGGATCGCTGTAGCGTTCCAGGTCAAAGTGCTTGAACCCCTTATACTCCTTGAGCATGGAGCAGAGAATCCGGGCCAGATAGATCTTGCCCACGCCCGGCGGGCCAAAAAAGGTGAAGATCGCCTTGGGCGGCGCCTCCTTGGGCGGGCGGAAGGCCATATGGATGAAGGCGTCCACCACCTCGTCGATGGCGTCGCCCTGATCGAGCACCGTCTGTTTCAGGGCGCGGCGGATGGATTCAAACTGCTGGAGTTGATTCTTTTTTGGTTCGGAACGTGGCAAGGGTAGTCTCCCTTAAAGGTTTACCGGCCGTTTTTTCTCCCGATCTGGAGGGCGCAAGGCCAAGTGCGAGCCGGACAGGCAGGTGCGGCAGGAAGAAAAAACGGAGGCTTTACTTATTCTAGGGAAAAAGGGGGGCGGGCGTCAACAGGTTCCGCAGGGTTTCTGAGTCTGGGAGAAAATGAGGGTAGGTAGGTAAATTTTTCGAAGCCACGGGTATGGGGAAAATAGATGGAAGATAATGTGTCGGTTGCGGGAAGGCTCTTCACGCAGAATATGTTGGGGTGGCAACCCGTCAGCGCCGAAGGGGAGAAGCGTGCACAAGCAAGAGGGGCTAACTACTGCGGTTCTCCCTGCTTTTATTTTGGTACATAAGGCGATCTGCCTGTAAGAGAAGATTTTCCATGGAGGAGGGGTTTTTTCTATCGTAGCGGGTTATGCCGTAACTGATGGAGAAGGGAAACGGGCGGTCCGGTTGGTGGTTTTTGTCGGCAATAGCCTTTTTCAGGCGGGTTTTAATGATCTCCTCACTTTCTTTTCCTGCTTCGTCCACAAGAAGGACCACGAATTCATCGCCGCCCAAGCGTCCTATTGTATCGGATTTGCGGAAAATTTCTTTCAAGAGGTCAGCTGTTTCCTTGATAAATTGATCGCCCATTTTGTGACCAAAGGTGTCATTGATGAATTTCAGCCTGTCGCAATCGGCATAGAGAACATAGATTTCACCTGGAGTTCGATCGGCAAGCTGAATTTGTTTTTCGGCAAGCAACAGGAATCCTCGCCGGTTATAGAGATTTGTCATTTCATCGGTAACGGAGATCTTCTGGAGTGTTTCTTCGGTTTTCTTCCTTTCGGTAATGTCTATCTGATATTCAATCATCTGGGTGATAGTGTTATTTTCATCTGCAATGGGGTAGCCGTGAATTTCAACATATACTTCTTTTCCGTCTCCATCCGTGTGGATATGTTCGACAATCATCGGCTCTTTTCTTGCTTTGACGAGATTCAGGGGGCATTCATGTTGTTCTGAACTGCAGGGCGTGGAACGGTTATGCGTCGCGGTATAACATTTGGTCCCTGTTGTGATCCCGGCATGGGCGGCGATGGAATTGGAGAGCTCAATTTCGTAGGAATCTGCATTTATCACATAGAACGGATATGGGAGCGATTCGATCACACTGTGCAGGAATTGGTTCTGTTGCTGGATTTTTTCTTCCGATTCTTTACGGTGGCTAATGTCCGTGGCAATCTCCAGGCGGACGATTCTGCCATCAATCCAGCGAATTGCTCGGTCATGGATGTGGTACCAATGGTTGTTCACGGTATTTTGAAACTCCCAACGGTACACTTCGAGAGGGAGTCCGTTTGCGTCGATCAGCTTGTCGTTGGTGCAGAATGGACACGGTCCGCTCTGTTCGGTTTGAATCGACTTCCAGCAGGTTTGTCCTGTGATATCGCCAAAGATTTTCTTCATGTAGTCGTTGATAAAGAGAACTTCATAGGTCT
>CALMMG010000194.1 GCA_937868185.1 uncultured Pseudomonadota bacterium | reverse complement strand
GTCTTCGGCCGCGAGACCAAGGGGTTGCCCGAGGAGATCATCGATCTCTACCGAGAACGGTGCGCCACCATCCCCATGTCCAACCCCAACATCCGCAGCATCAACTTAGGCATGGCAGCAGCAGTGGTGCTTTACGAGGCGATCAGGCAGCGGGATTTGGTGTAGGATCGGTCTCGGCCTCCGTAGCTGTTTTTTTTAGATCCTGCCTCAGCGCAGCATCTTCTCCAGTGTCGCATCCAGCACTTTTTCTAAAAGGTGAGCTTCATTCCAGCCAGTACCCAGCGATCCGGGATCGGGTACCAGACACTGTTATCCTGGGCGCCGTTGAAAAGGTTGTGCACCTTGGCGTAGAGATCACAGGAGATCCACTCTGAGCTGTACACGGTCCGGCCCAGGCTAGCGCTCCAGACCAGATTCTCATTTTGGCCATACTGTCCCAGTCCGGTGACGTGGTACCTATCCCACCAGACATACTGTCCTGCCAGCTCACCGCGCCAGCCCTGCTGGTCTTGGTAACGGAAAATCAGGTTGGCTGCGCTGGTGGTGTCATTTGCTTCGTTTTCGTTGTTATCCGGTTTGATCAGGGTATAGGTGGTATTGGCCACCAGGCTCAGGTTGTGCCAGGGTGTGGTGGCAGCCTCGAATTCAAAGCCCTGGTGCTGGCTCTTGCCAATGTTTCCCCAAGTTCCCGTTGACCAATCTACACCCCAGACATCCTTGATCTGATGAAGGAAGGCATTGAGTTTGAGCGAGACATAGGGCAGACTCCGGTTCTCCACCCCCATCTGCCATGAGGTGACGATCTCCGGTTTCAGGGTTGGGTTGGGCGTATTCGACCATATCCCGCCGCCGGTGACATAGGAAAGGATGGGGTACTGAAAGCCCCGTGCAGCAATGGCCCGCAGCAGGGTGTCTTCACGGAGCTTGTAGGTGGCGCCGAGGCTGGGGCTGACCATGCTTTCGCTGATGCTGTGATGATCAAAGCGGAGGCCGGGGGTGAGGGCCAGCTTACCGAAGGACATGGTGTCATTGAAATAGAGGCCCCATGTCTCTTCATAACCAGGTTTGGAAATATCCTGGGCCGGCATCGGGAAACTTTGAATCCAGGGACCGAAATCAGTGGTGGTGCCCATTTCGCTGCGGTTCATTTCGCCGCCCAGGGAGATCTGCTGCCAGTCGTCCTGCCAGCTCAGGTGGGCGTTGATCCCTTTGCTTTTCTCATGCCAGCGGGCTTTATAAAATAAGTCTTCCGGTGTACCGAGAAGTGTACTGGGCAAAATTATTTGGTTATTGATAAAGGTCCGTTCATACTGGCGTGCACCAAGGTTGAGATGTAGGGAGTCGGTGATCGGGGTGTCGTAGTTGGCGGTGAGAAAATATGTGCGGTCATAAATATCCTCCCTGAAATCAGGAGGCCAGCTAGAAGAACCAACTGTTACATCTGTGGTGATATAGTGCGGATCAGATGCGTTCCCGGTAAGGGTGAGGGTTGAGCTGCGTGGCAGATCAACAGCTACCTTTCCGTAGACCCGACCGCTGTCGTAATAGCGGTCATTGAGCAGGCCGTTCGAATCCTGTTGTCCGGCATAGAGATAATAGCCGACCTTGCCGACCTTGCCTGCCAGATCAGCCTCGTATTCGGCCACCTGACGTTCGCCAAAGGAGCCGCTCACAGTAGCGGTGGGTTTAATGGAGGTGCCGGTCTTCTTGGTGAGGATGTTGATGACCCCGCCCTGGGAAGAGCCCCAGGTCGAGGAGGCCGGGCCCTTGATGACCTCGATCCGCTCGATGATCCGCAGGGGCAGTTGATTCACTTCCGCATTTCCTGCCATGGCGGAGTTGAGGCGGACACCATCGATGAGCACCAGCACATGCTCCTCCCGGCTGCCCTGGATGAACACCTTGCCGCCACCGTTGAAATCCGGAGAAGTATTGATGACAAAAACTCCGGGCAGGCGGGACAACACTTCGCCCAGGTTCTGAGCATGCATATTCTCGATCTCTTCACGGGTGATGATGGCAACGTTCTCGGCCACCTGGGTCATGGGTTTGGGCGCGCGGGTGGCGACCTCCACCATCTGGGAGTCGTCGAAGTACATGGCCATAGGGGCCGGGGCTTTATCCGTTTCGGCTCCGCTGCTCAGGGTGGGCAGCAGGGCGAGGAGAAAAAAGGTAGCGGCGACGGGGGTGCGATTACAGAAAAAATACGGGTACTCCATGAGAATCTCCCAAGTAGAAAAAGAAATATTGCGCATGATCTCAAAATGTTATGCGGTCTAGTCTGTCCCCCCCGGGTTGCAGACGGTCTCCCCGCAGGCAGGAAACCGTGATCTCTTGCTTGCGCAATGGCGTGCAAGGTTCTAGGATTACCGAATATTGTTTTCCCTCATATTGGTTCGCCTTTTCTGGATGGGTCGATTCGCCGGTGAAGAAGTATCTTCCTCTAATATTCCTATTGCTTCTCGCCTTTGCCCATTCGGCTTGGGCGCTGGACTGCGTTCTGCTCCAGTCTTCGCCGCTCAAGCCGTACGAGGAAGCCCGCCAGGGTTTTGAAAAGAGTTGGCTTGGCCAGCGTTCGGCCACGGGGCCGAAAAGCATCAGCGGCAACACCGTAACACAGGTCTTGCTTTCCGAGCAACAGACAACCGATGGTTTTGTCCTGAAAAAACAGCTGCAGGGTGCCCGACTGGTGGTGGCCATCGGCGATCAGGCCCTGGAGTTTGCCAGAGAGCTTCGGGAGGTACCGGTGGTTTACCTGCTGGCGCCCTCGGCCGCATCGCTGCCCAAAAACTTCATCGGCATCGAGATGCGCATCCAGCCCTCCCGGCAGCTGGCTGCGATCAACAAGGCGCTGCCCAAGGTCCGTTCCATCGGCGTTCTCTACAACCCCTCCCAGTCCGGTCAGTGGGTGCAGGAGGCGCTGCTCTCGCCGGTAACCTCGGTGCAGACCCTGCTCTTCAAGAAGTTCGACAGCCAGACCAACGTGCCGGGGGCGCTCCAGGAGCTGGCCGGCAAGGTCGATGCTTACTGGCTGCTGCCCGACTCCCAGCTCACCGCACCGCAGGTCATGGGCAGTCTGCTGGAGTTCTCTATGAAGCACCGCGTCCCCATCATCAGCTTTTCGGAAAAGTATTTGGCCCAGGGCGCGGCGGTGGCGGTGACCTTCGACACCGTGGACATGGGCGCCCAGGCCGCTGAGCTTGGGGCGCAGGTGGTCCGCGATGGTCTGGGCAAAGACATCCCCGCCATCACCCCACCCCGCAAGGTCAGGGTGATGGCCAATCCCTCGGTGCTTGAACGGCTGGGCGTCTCCTTCGCTCCCAACGGTATCGACGCCACCTACACCCCGGAGGGCGGACGATGAATTTCCTCAACCTGCATTGGCTCGAGAGAAGATTTCGGCTGCCGCTGGGCTACCGGTTGAAGCTGTTTCTCACCTTTCTCGGGGTTCTAGTTATTTGCGGCGGCAGCCTGATTGTGCTCTTCGGTCAGTTCCAGAGGCAGGCCCTACAGGAGCAAACATACAACAAGGGGAGGTTTATCTCCTCGGTGCTGGCCCGCAACCTGGAGGGGCCGCTATTTTTCATGAACATGGAGCAGATTAAAGCCAATGCCGATGCGGTCCTCGGGGCAACCGACCTTGTGGCCGTGCTCATCTACGACAAAGACGGCAAACGAATCTTTTCCCGCTTCGCGTCCCGGGGATACGATGGTGCCTCTCGGCCGGAGGAATTGGACCGTTTTGCCCAGATTATGGCGGAATACCCCCGCACCGAGGAAACACCCGCCACCGGCCACTGGAGCCAGGAGCGGTACTTCGTGTTCTGCAAGCGGATCATCACCGTCGGTCAGTCCAACGACCAGACCTCGCTCTATTTCGACACCGGCAAGGTGGAACAGCGTTCGGTTACCGAGCTGGGCGGCCTACAGATTGTTTTCAGCCACGCTCAATACGACCGGGGCATGAAACAGATTTACCGGCATGCGGTGCTGATCTTTCTCTCCTTTTTGCCCATCTCCTTGCTGGTGTCCCTTATGCTGGCGCGGGATGTGGTCAGGCCGCTGCGTGCTCTGGTCGAAACCCTGAGAACCCGGCTGGGGAAAGATGATGATGATGATGATGATGATGATGATGATGATAAGGCAACAGATGAACTCGGCCAGCTCGACAGCCGCTTGCAGCAACTGGTCACCCAGCTCGACCACTCCTTTGCCACCATCGCCCAGATGAACGAGGGGCTGGAGGAAAAGGTGGCTACCCGCACCGCCGCACTCACCAAGGCCATGCGGGAACTCAAGGAGGCCCAGGCCCAGCTGGTGCAGTCGGAGAAGATGGTGGCCGTGGGGCAGTTGGTCGCCGGGGTAGCCCATGAGGTCAACAACACCACCAATTTTGTCACCGGCGCCCTGCCGCCCCTGGGAAAACGGTTGGCTGAGCTGCGCCAAATCCTGGAGAGTCATGGCGAGCAAAGCTGCTCGGATTCGGTCCGAGTGGGTGAGCTGATGCAGAGCATAGACCTGCTCCTGGGCAATGTCCGGGAAGGGGCGCGGCGTACCAGCAAGATCGTCACCGATCTTAAGAATTTTTCCCGGCCCGACGACGATCTCTCCTACCAGTTGGACATCAATCAGTGCCTGGAAAGCACTCTGGCCCTGGCCCTGCCCGAATATCGGCACCGGATCGAGGTGACCAGGGAGTTGGCCCCGAATCTGCCCAAGGTCTCTGGCGCCCAGGGGCAGATCTGTCAAGTATTCATGAACCTGATCATCAACGCGATCCATGCCCAACCGGATAAGGGAACCCTCCTGATCCGCACCTTCATTTCTGAAGATGGTGTGCATGTGGTTTTCAAGGACCAGGGGCCGGGCATTCCCAAAAAGATCCAGGAGCGGATATTTGAGCCGTTTTTCACCACCAAGGAGGTCGGCAAGGGCACGGGATTGGGGTTGAGCGTTTCCTTTGGCATCATTCAAAAACACCGGGGCAGGATTTTGGTTCACAGCGAACCCGGACAGGGCGCGGAGTTTGAGGTGATCCTCCCGACAGGGCAAGAAGCGATCACATCACAACATAATAAGGATGGAAGATGAGTACAAAGAAAGGACGAGTGCTGTATGTGGATGATGAGGAGATCAATCTGATCAACTTCCGGGAAACCCTGTGTGACGAGTTTGAGATCTTCACCGCCGCTTCCGGGCCGGAGGCGTTGGCCCTTCTCGAACGGGAGGGGGAGATGGCCCTGGTGGTCTCCGATCAGCGGATGCCGGGGATGAGCGGCATCGAGCTGCTGGTTAAGGTCAGGGATGCTTACCCGAACACCATCCGGATGATTATCAGCGCCTACACCGAGGTGCATGAGTTGATCGAGGCCATCAACCAGGCGGAGGTCTACCGGTATTTCGTCAAGCCCTGGAAGGAGGACTCTCTGCGCCTTACCATCGGTAACGCCGTGGGCACCTATGCCCTGGGGCAGGAGATCCAGCAGTTTGTCGACCAGGGAAGAAAGCAGATGGCGGAACGCATGCAGATTTTTGAGGGGGACAGCGAGTGAACCGGCCACGCCTGCTGTTCATCGACGACGAGGAGATTAACCGGAGTAACTTCCAGCAGACCTTTGCGGATGAATACGAGATCCTGCTGGCTGGTTCCGGGGAGGAGGCCCTCAAGATTATGGCCCAGAAGAACGGGATCGCCCTGATCCTCTCCGACCAGCGTATGCCCGGGTTGTCCGGGGCCGAGGTTCTAGCCCGAGCCAGGGAACTTGCTCCCCAGGCGGAACGGATTATGATCACCGGCTATTGCGAGCCCGACGACATCATGGCCGCCATCAACCAGGGGCATGTCTACCGCTACATCCTCAAGCCCTGGTCCAACGGAGAACTGGGCATCGCCATCATTCAGGCGGTGGAGCGGTATCAACTCAAAGAGGAAAATCGGACTCTGCTTTCGGCCTTGGAGGCAAAGAACGCGGAGCTGGAGGAGCTGGTCCGAAGCCGGACCCTGGAGTTGAAAAACCTCCAAAGCCTGCTGCCCATCTGCTCCTACTGCCGGAAGATCCGGGACGACAAGAATGCCTGGCACGAGCTGGAGGTCTATCTGCACCAGCATACCGACATCCTCTTTACCCACGGCATCTGCCCGCCTTGTTATGACAAGGTGATGGTGGGACTAAAAAAAGACCGTGATCGGCTGGAAAAGCCGGCAGGGGAGTAATTTCAGTTCCTGTCCTGCGCCAGGGCCAGGGCCAGGTGTGCGGCCCGGGCCGAGGCCCCTGCCCCGCCCAGCCGTTCCCGAAGATCGGCAAGACCTGCCAGCATGGCGGTGCGCTCCACCTGATTCACAACAAGCCTTAAGGTGGCTGCGGCGATTTTCTCTGGCACCGCCTCATTCTGCAACAACTCCGGCACCACCTCCCGCCCAGCCACCAGATTGACCAGGGAGGCGTATTGCACCTTGATCAAGCGACGCCCCAAAAAATAGGTGAGCGGCGAAACCCGGTAGGAAATAACCATGGGCACAGCCAAAATGGCCAGTTCCAGGGAGACGGTGCCCGAGGCCGCCATCACCGCGTTGCAGGCACCCATGAGGTCGTAGCGATTCTCCCGAATCACCCGCACTTCCACCCCCGCCTCGGCCAGACCATTGGCCAAAAGATCGTCCTCGCTCAGGGTGGGAGCCAGGGGCAAGAGAAAGACCGGCTTGACGAGTTGTGCCTGCATCTGTTTTGCCGCGGCCAAAAATATCGGGAGCATCTCGGCTATCTCCCGTTTTCGGCTGCCGGGCAGGATGCCGATCACCGTGGATTCCGGAGCAATACCCAAGGATTGCAAAAACTCTGATCGAGGCATAGAGGCGCGCACCGTGTCCATGAGGGGGTGGCCCACATACTCCACCTCCATTCCGCGTCTGTGGTAGAAATCCTTTTCAAAAGGCAGGATCACAGCCATGCGATCCACCAGTTTTTTGATGGTCTTGACCCGACCGCTGCGCCAGGCCCAGACCTGCGGGCTGATGTAGTAGAAGATTGGGATGCCGAGCCGCTTGGCTTTTTTTGCCAGGATGAGATTGAAATCGGGATAATCGATGAGGATTAACAGGCGGGGAGGTTGTTCCCGCAGCCTTTTTTCAAGGGCGTGCATGGCCTCGCGGATGAAGCGAAAATGGCTGATGACCTCAACGATACCCACTACGGCCAGACGGGAGGAATCGTAGAGAAGCTCCACTCCTTGGGCGGCCAGGGCAGGTCCACCGATGCCGCAGACCGCAAGATTAGGGGCTTGTTCCCGCATGGCGGCGACGAGCTTTGCCCCGTGCATGTCGCCGGAAGCCTCGCCGGCCATGATCATGACCCGCAGGGTTGGTTCCATCGTGGAATCAGCCATTGAACAACTGGCGATGGGTGTCAGCATGTTCTTTGATCCGGGCCATGATCTCCTGGGCTACTGCCAGGGCAAGCCGCCCTTCCCTGCCCGAGACCTTCGGTTGGGTCCGGTTGCGGACATTTTTAACAAAATCTTTCAATTCCATTTCCAGGGCGTCCTGATGCAGGTAGCAGGAAGAAAGGACCTCCTCCTGGGGCATGGAATTTGCGTCCAGCTCCTTGCCAGGCTTGATTACGGTAATCTCCTTCTTGCCGTAATCAACCGCCACGAAGGAATGGGGCTGGAATACCCGGAGCCGCCGGATGTTTTCCCGGGAAACGCGGCTCACCGTAAGATTGGCGGTGCAGCCGTTTTCAAAGACCAGACGGACATTGGCAATATCTGTGATCTGGGTGAACACCGGCATCCCCACCGCATGCATGGAGGCGATGGGCGACTTCACTAAGCTTAAGATAATGTCAATGTCGTGGATCATCAGATCAAGGACCACATCTACATCAAGGCCCCGGGGCTTGAAGACATGAATACGATGCGACTCGATGAAAAGCGGCTGGGTAAGGTGTTCGGCCATGGCCAGAATGGCCGGATTGTACCGTTCGATATGACCGACCTGCAGGATGCGCTGCCCCTGATCGGCCAGGGCTATGAGCGCATCAGCCTCGGCCAGCGTGGTGGTCATAGGCTTTTCCAGCATGACATCCTTCCCGGCTTTTAGGCAGACAGAAGTTACCTCATGGTGCAGGCTGGTGGGCACCACCACGCTCACCGCATCGACCTGATCAAGCAATTCCTGGTAATCAGCAAAAGGGGTGGTATTGCAAGCTGCGGCGACCTCGGCGGCATAGGCCGGGTTGAGATCTGCCACCCCCACCAACTCCACCTCTGGCATGGCCATGTATTTTTGGGCGTGAAACTTGCCGAGATACCCTACCCCGATAACCCCGATGCGTGTCTGTGTCATATTTCCGGCGCCTGTAAGCTTGAATTTCCTGAGAAATTACGTCATTGCGCGAGAACTGACAAGGTAAAAGGTGCGCGGTGCAAAAATCATGGGGTTATCCATGATCCTTTCGCTCTGATTCTTGGAATATAGTTTGGCAAATCCGCGGAAATCAATTTATAGGGGTGGCAAGTTATGCTACTATCCGCTTGATGATGTATTGGTGAGCTGTCATGGGTGTTTTCCATGGTGGTTCGCATTCGTTTACAGCCATATGCCGACCGCCAGCGGTCCAGCCTTCGATACTTTATGAATCTGCCACGAATCTCCAGCCTGCGCATCAGAAGTAAAATCCTCCTTGCCAGTGTTGTCGTTGCACTGCTGGTGATCATTGTCCCGATCCTTCTTCTGCCGCAGCTCATTGATCTTGAGGCGCTGAAGACGCGGATGAGTACCCAAGTGAATGCGAGACTAGAGGGGACTCTGCGCACCGACCATCTGGAATGGGCCTGGCTGCCGCTGCCCCATCTGAACCTGCGTAACACCCATTTTGCCAGTGATGATACCACCCTGGTTGCCCCCATGGCCAAGGTATATCCGGATTGGTGGTCTTTGTTCCGGGGCCAAGTTCGGATCGGCAAGGTCGTGCTGGTGAATCCGGATCTTAGCGTCAAGCGATTGCCTACCGCGTTGTCAGAACCCCCTGATCCTGAACTTTCCGGGTTGAAGGTCGTGATTCGCAACGGCACCCTCCACGTTGCTGCTAACAGTCAGTGGTCTGTTTTGCAGAGCAGGGACTTTACTCTGAAATCCCTGAGCGGCAGTCTCGCCATAAGCCTTGATGACATAGATTTTGATCTTGGTGGTAACCCTGCGGATGGGGAGCATCTTGCCATGTCCGGCAAGTACCTGCGGGAGGATGCATCCTACCGGTTTAAATTTTCCTGCCGCAACTTCAATCTGAAGAAGATTCTGCTCTCTTTTGCCCATGGCTCACTGGCCCCGGCCGATTCTCCCCTGAATCTCAAAGGCAGCTTTGAGGGCCGCGGGTTTGAAAAGATCAACGGCAAGATCACCGGTGACTCCTCCTGCCTGCTGGCGTTTCCCAAGGATAAGAAAATCCTTGTGGACTGCGGCGTGGTGGATCTTGCCTTTGCCAAGGATGGCGATGATCTGCAGTTGACCCTGAATGAATTTGAAATGCGGGAACCGGGGCTAAAACTCTCCGGAAGTGTGAGGCGTTCAGGCGGAGGCGAAGGAAAATCAGCGCCGATGTGGCAGATAGATCTCAAGGGAGAGGATCTCAATCTGACCCAGATTCGCGGGGCGGTCCTCTCCATATGGGGTGAAACTTACCTTGCCAAAGAAATAGGGAAAATTGTGCAGAGCGGCAAGGCTGGTAAAGCAAGCTACATTTTCAAGGGTACGGACGCAGATTTTCAGTATGCTCGCAACATACACGTCACTGCCGAAGACATAGACGCCTCGATCATGATCCCTGAGGTCGATTTGCTTTTGGACAATGTCAAGGGCAAGATGCGGATCGAAAAAGGGCTGCTCATCGTGGATGGGGAGCAGGCCAGGATAGGCAACAGCCGCGGCAAGAACGGCCATCTTGTTCTGGGTCTGCCGGAGGATGATTTCACCTTCAAGCTCGATGTCGATCTTGACGCCGATCTGGCCGAACTTCCCGGAGTTTTAAAGCGGCTAGTCGACCATCAGCCTTTTCAGGACGAATTGGCCCGTTTTAGTGGAGTATCCGGCCGGGCGACGGGGCATCTGCACCTCGGCGATCATCTGAGGGACTTTAAGGTCGCGGTTGAAGTCGCTACCATGCAGGGCAAGGGACACTATGCTCCGTTGGCCCAGGATTTTATCGTCGACGGAGGAGCGATGAGCATTGCCCCACCCATGGTGCAATGGCGTAACGTCCGTGGAACCTATGGCCCCCATGTGGTGAAAAACTCTGCCGGGCAGGTGCGTTTTCCGGACGATATTTTTCTCGAGGTAACCCAGCTTGATGCGGTACTGGCGGCCAAGGAACTGGAAAAGGAAAACCTTTCCTATTTCAAGGAGATCAGCGGGGGGTTGCACGAATATATTACCCGGGCCAATGGCAGAATCGAACTGCGCAACACAACAATCTCGGGCAAGGGTTCGGAGCCCAAGCTGTGGAAGGCGGACACTGATCTTGTTGTGAAAAATCTCGCCGTGGAAACCCCGTCTTTCCCTGATCCGATTCTGTTCAAAGAGGGTAAGGCGCATCTGTCGAACACGGCGGTTACCGTTTCCGACGCCAGTGGAACCATCCTCGGCGATTCGTTCAACCTGGGCGCCTCCTTGACCCACCAGGGTTTTACCGCGTTACGCGGCAAGATATCCTTGCAGGGCAAGGTTGGACAGGGCTTGGGGCAATGGCTTAAAGAAAAGCATCTTGTTGCGCCTTCGCTGTTTCCGCACCTTCCCTGCCTGGTGGAATCCTTGCAGATCGATTTGCTGGAGGAGAAAACCCAGGTCAAGGGCGTGATCCGGCCGGAGGGCATACTGTTCAGCCCACCAAGAGCCGATATTTCCCTGGAGTTCAGCAAAGACGCGCCGGAGAAATTGTCGGCGCATGTTTATGGCGGCAAGGAAGAAGCCATGATTACCCTCGATTTTCTTGATAAAACCAAGGAGACCTTTCTCTTTTCCTGGAAAGGGGAATTGTCCAAGAAAACCGTTGATCAGCTCCTGGAGAGAAAGAACCTGTTAAACGGCAAGATCGCTGGAGATTTTCAGCTCTATCTGCCTCAGGATCCCAATAAGGTAGCCTTTACCGGACAGCTGGAGGCCAAGGATTTGCGCTGGTTTCTGGACGAGGAGGCGGAGCGTTTTGTTGATATCCAAGAGCTTCGCCTTGTCGGGGTCGGTAAGGACCTTAAGGTGAGGCGGTTGGCCTGCGCCTTTAACGAGCAGGAATCCGCCGTGGTGAACGGGGTGATCTCGCGGGTGGCCAGCGGACTTACCATGAAGCTCGATCTTGTCTCCCCAGCGGTTTCCCGGAAAACCCTGCTGGATTTAAAGGAAAGTCTCAAACGCATCAAGGAGAACGGCACTAAGGCCTCTTCTCCCGGTGAACCCCAACAGGAGTCGCCCTGGAACATTACCGGTACAGTGGCCTTTGACGTGGATAAATTCATCTCCGGCCCAAAAACGGGGGACAGTGCTTCTCCCACCCTTGTCTGGCAGCCGCTCAAGGGAGAAATAACAATTCATCCCCAGTGGCGAATGTCCGCGCTCATCAACAACGGCCGGCTCTGTTGCCTGGACACCACCGGCGAATGGTTTTCCACGCCAGAGCTGGGGCAAAGCCATTTTTCTCTGAAAAGCGCGTGCCCTACCCCGCCTCGGTTTGAAACGGTTCTACCATGTCTTGGCTATCCGCAGGATCTCATTGAAGGGGAATTTTCCTTGAATGGTCGTTTGGACGGGGTGTTGGACAACTGGAAGGACGGATATCTGCAGATAGAATCCCACCAGGGGCGGATTCTGCGGATGAAGCTTCTTTCTAAAATTTTTAGTGTGGTCAACATCACGGATCTTTTTAGTGTGGGGACAGGGACTGGGCCCGAGGCGTCTACCAAGGGTTTCCCCTACACGGATCTTCTTTTTAAGACGCATGTAAAGGATAATGAACTGATCATCGATGAGGCCGTAGTGCGCGGGGAAGGGCTAAATCTTTTTGCCAGGGGCAAGATGAATCTCAGCACCTTTGAGCTGGATGTCGTGGTCCTGATCTCTCCGTTTAAAACCCTTGACGCCATTGTCAGTAAGGTGCCCCTGGTGGGCCGGATCATCGGCGGGGACACCGCCACCCTGCTCACCTTTCCGGTCGGGGTTACCGGCAAAGCAAGTGACCCTCAGGTTTCGCTCTTGCCGCCGAGCGCGGTGGGTGAGGGGTTGATGAATATCGTCAAAAGAACACTGCTACTGCCCTTCCATATTCTTTCCCCGATCTTGCCCGATGGAGCCACGGAGCCTGAAAAGAAATAATAACCGCTTAGCAGCCCCCACATCAGCTTTGCTGTCATCGGCCTGCTCATGTGCGGCAGCAGCGAAGCGGTGCTGCTAAGCAGCGACCTTCCGTGGGTTTTTCTCAATTCCGGCATCAAGTGGGATAATTACAAGAAATAAGGGGATATCCATGAAGGATTTTGTCCGGCTGATGAAGGCGCTGTCTGACCCGAACCGGGTCAAGATTATCACGATCTTGGGAGGACGGGAGCTGTGTGTCTGTGAGCTGACAGCGCTCCTTGGGGTGGCCCAGCCCACTGTCTCCAAGCATCTTCGTATCCTTGAGGATACCGGGCTGGTTTCCTTCCGCAAGGAGGGAAACTGGATTATTTACCGGCTGAATACCGAGTGTCAGGACCAGGCCCGGACCATGCTTGGCCTTGTCGGCCAGTGGCTGGACCAGGTTCCCGAGATACAAGGGTTGCGGCAAAGGTTACCGGAGGTGCATAATCTGCGGAAAGCCATGGTCTAGCCAAGCCGGAAAAGTTTTTTTAGCCAGCCGGGTTGCAGGGAGGGTTGTAGGGCAAGAAAGGCGTGCAACCTTGCAATGTTGGGGTCTTCAGGGGGAAGAAGAAATTCCATCCCCAGTTCAAAGTGTTTGGTTGGGCTGGAAAGAACATGGTCGAACCAGACAGGATGAGCGGGAATAATAAGCCTGCCTCCCTCTTCTTGGTCGATTACTTCGAGATCGATGACCTTGTCTGGATCATCGTTACAGGCATAAAAAAGATGGTAGTTGCCGGTACGGATGTGGGGCACGGACAGGCGGGCTCCGCAGAGCGAGATGTCAACCAAGTTCCCCGATACAGGATTGGCAAGCATCAGCCTGTGCTTGGTGTCGCGCAGGCTGAGCGTGACCCCCATGCTGACGTTGAATCGTCTTGCCCGTCGATGTTCTTGGCCCATACAATTTGCCCCAGCGGGAAAACTATCCCCCACATGCCGTATAATGTTGCCCTCTCCTCCCTATCCTCTCTGAAGTTTCATTTTCAGGATATTCCTGTAACACGTTGATGTCAAAGAAATTTTCCCAAGAGGCCGCCAAGACTCACGGAAAAACGCGGGTCAGTTCCCTTTCTTATCCTGTATTTCCTTGAGAAGTTCGCTGATCAGCTGACCGTTGGGCGCTGTAGCCATTGGGTTGAGGCTGACAAGTCCCTGCCAGGCGGCAATGGCACCAGGCTGGTCTTTGAGATCGTAGAGCAGGACAATCCCCTTGTTGAACCGGGCTGTTTCATGTTTGGCGTTTGCCTGTACGGCACGGTCAAAGGAAGCGATGGCCTGCTGCGGATTGCCAGCCCGTCGGTACATGACCCCGAGATCGGTGAGGACATCGGCATTATTGGGGGCCAAGGCCAGAGATTTGTTGTAGGCGTTGATCGCCTTGTCCGCCTGGTCGGAGTCAAAATAGAGATGCCCAAGGTTGGTCCAGGCCTCGGTGTTGTTGGGGTTCTTCTGCACCTCGAGTTCGAGCTGTAACAGGTGCTGGGCCTGTTCGGCGGTGAGTTTCCCTGCCTGGGGCGCTTCAGGCTGGTTCGCGGCAACCTTGGTTGTTCCTCCCCCCACCGGAGTCTTGTAAATACTGAAGACGATTCCGGCGAGAAAGCCGATGATCAGGCAACAGAGGCCGATGACAAGAACAATTTCTTTTTTATAACCACCTGCTGGAGATTGCTCTGTGGGTAATGCCATGATGTGAAGCCTCCTTGGTTAATTGGGGTCGGTCAAGTTTTGCTACGCTTATCAGACAAGCGTCAAAAGGTAAATGTTCCTGAAAAATACATGCTACCGTTATGTCCCCAGCTCATGAACATGGAGTCCGGAGATTGTGGCAAGTTGCTGCGCCTCTTCAACGATCCGACGGTGATGGGTAAAGAGGATGATCTGGGTTTTAGCGGCCAACTCCCCCAATATCTTTAAAGCGGCACGGGAACGGGCATCGTCTGCGTTCACCAGGATATCATCAAGGATGAAGGGCATGGGCTCATGGCGGGCAAGACGCCACTCCAAAGAGGCCAACCGCAGGGCAAGGTAGAGCTGATCCCGGGTGCCGGAACTCATCCGTTCCACTAAAACCCTGGTACCGGTTGACCTTGTTCCCACCAAGATGGGTTCGCCCTGATCATTTTCATCGGTCAATAAGCTGGCAAAGGAACCCAGGGTGAGTTCCCGGAAATAGCGGGAAGTGATGTCCAGTACCGGGCCTTGGTTTTCGCGGCGAAACCGCTCGATCTCGCTTTTCAGGACGTGCCCGGCCACCTTGAGCTGGA
>CALMMG010000193.1 GCA_937868185.1 uncultured Pseudomonadota bacterium | reverse complement strand
TCGATACTCTCCGGCGGAAAGCTGCGGATATCGCCCTGGGCAAAAGAGAGGCCGTCGAGCTTCAGCCGCTGAGCCGCCTTGGTGCAGAGGGCGACGAGATCCTCCCGCAACTCCACCCCCGTCACCTTGGGCGTAAGCCCCAGGCTGGTGCGCAGATATTCCTCCATGGCAAAGGTAAGGTAGCCCTTGCCCGAGCCGAAATCAACCACCCGCGGCCGCTCTTTTTCTTTGAGCTTCGCGGCGACAATGGCGTGGTCAAGAACCTCGATGAACTTGTTGATCTGCTTCCACTTGCGCGACATGGAGGGGATCAATTGATGCTGCGCGTTGGTAACCCCCAACTCCGCCAGAAACGGGGTGGCGAGATCGAGAAACCGCTCCTTTTCCCGATCGTGCTCCTGAGGGGTGACGCTCCTGCCTGCCGCCTTGCCCCGCTGCAGGGTGCACTTGCCCTTTTTGTTCACCGAGAGCTGGATATCTTCAGTCACCGTTTGCAGATGCAGATTGTTGAAGGCGGTACCAAACACCTTGCGGATGAAGGCAATCCCCGCCGCCAGGGGCAGATTCTTGGTAACATCCTTGGTCTGGTAGCGGTAGAGAAAGGAAAGGCACTCCCCCTCCTTCAGGGTCAGCCGCCGGACAAAGACCCGGTCCAGCCCCGGTTCCGTCCCATGGTATTTCCCTAACACGAGTTTAACAAAGGTGTTCCCGGCCAGACAATCTTCCAGCAGGCTGAAAAAAAGTTCGCTGTGGTTTTCCATCTCTTTCATCCTTCCTTAAGGGAAAGCGCGATTCTCTTTCGCTGGGGATCAACCTCCAGCACCCGGACCATCACCTGCTGCCGCACCTTAACCACCTCGCCCGGTTCCTTGACATAGCGGTCGGCCAGTTGACTGATATGGATCAGTCCGTCCTGGTGCACGCCGATATCGACAAAGGCCCCGAACTTGGTCACATTGGTGACCAGCCCCGGCAGCCGCATACCCGGTTTGAGATCATCGATACTGTTAACCCCGTCGCTGAAGGCAAAGGGGGTAAAGGTCGAGCGCGGGTCGCGGCCCGGCTTGGCCAGCTCCCCCAGGATATCGTTTAGGGTCGGCAGCCCCACCGTCTCGCTGACATAGCACCCAAGCTCGATCTTCTCCCGGATCTCCGGCCGCTCGATGAGGTCCGCCACCTTACAGCCGCAATCCTTGGCCATCTGTTCCACGATCCGGTACTGCTCGGGGTGAACCCCGCTTGCGTCCAGGGGATTGGCTGCACCCCGGATCCGTAAAAATCCGGCGCATTGCTCAAACGCCTTGCTCCCCAAGCGAGGGACCTTGAGCAACTCAGCCCGGCGGCTAAAGGGGCCGTTTTCGTTGCGGTACGTGATGATGTTTTGGGCCAGCCCCACACCCAAGCCGGAAACATGGGCCAACAGCTCAGCGCTGGCAGAGTTCAGCTCCACCCCCACCCGGTTGACACAGCTGGCCACGGTATCGTCCAGACTCTTTTTCAGCGCCGTCTGGTTGACGTCATGCTGATACTGGCCTACGCCGATGACCTTGGGGTCCAGCTTCACCAGCTCGGCCAGGGGATCCTGCAACCTTCTCCCGATGGAGACCGAGCCGCGCACCGTCAGGTCGTGGTCGGGAAATTCCAGCCGGGCGGTTTCCGAGGCGGAGTAGATCGAGGCGCCGCTCTCGTCCACCATGGTGATGATCATCGCTGCATCCAAGCTCAAGGACCGGACAAAGGTCTCGGTCTCCCTGCCGGCGGTGCCGTTGCCGATGGCAATGGCCTCAATCCGGTATTGCTGGCAGAGTTCCGTCACCACCTTGCCGGCTTCCCGGCTTTGTCCTTCGGAGAGGGTCGGGTAGATGGTGGCGTGGTGCAGGAGCTTGCCCTGTTCGTCCAGGCAGACCAGCTTGGCCCCGGTGCGAAAGCCGGGGTCCAGGGCCAGGACCCGCTTGCGCCCTAGGGGCGAGGCGAGGAGCAGCTCGCGCAGATTGTCGACAAACACCTGGATCGCCTCCTGGTCCGCCCGCTCTTTGAGCTGGGTGCGAAGCTCGTTTTCCAGCGACGGAGCCAGGAGCCGCTTGTAGCTGTCCTGTACGGCAAGATCGACCTGTTGCGCTGCTGCGGTGCTGCCCTTAACAAATCGTCTCCGCAACAACTCGCAGGCCGCCTCTTCCGACGGCCGCACCGCCAGGGTCAGCACCTTTTCGTTTTCCCCCCGCAGCATGGCGAGCAACCGATGCCCCGCCACCTTGGGGGCCGGTTCCTGCCAGTCGAAATAGTCGCGAAACTTAGCGCCTGCCTCCTGGTTCTTTTTTACCACCTTGGAGATGATCACCCCCTTGGTGGCAAAGAGATGCCGCAACGTACTCCGGGCCACCGGATCCTCGTTGATCCATTCCGCAATGATGTCGCGCGCCCCGGCCAGAGCCTCGTCCGATGTGGCCACCCCTTTGCTCGGGTCAATAAAGCGTTCCGGATTAAGCGGGGTGTTATCCTGGCGGAAGATGGCGCGGGCCAGGGGCTCCAGCCCTTTTTCCATGGCAATGATGCTTTTGGTTCGACGCTTGGGCCGGTGCGGCAGGTAGAGATCTTCCAGGATGGTCAGGTTGGCGGCGCCAAGCAGGGCCTGGTGCAGCTTGGGCTCCAGCAGCTCCCGTTCGCTTAAAGAAGCGATGATCGCCTGCCGCCGCTTGTCCAGCTCCGCCAGCTGCAGCAGCCGGTCCCGGACTGCGGCGATCTGGAGTTCATCCAGCAAGCCGGTGGCCTCTTTCCGGTAGCGGGCGATAAAGGGGACCGTGCCCCCGTCAGCCAACAGGGTGGCCACGGCCGCCACCTGGGTGGTCTTGATCTTCAGCTCTTGGGCAATAATTTCCTGATGTTGGTTCATGGTTGCTTTTGTATTCATATTTCACCGCAAGCGCCAATTGTTTTTTGCCTGCGCGTTGCATTGGCTGTTTTTCAACCAGGGTATCCTGCCCTTCCCCCCATCATATCACTTTGCATCCCCTACCGAATATGGTCAAATACCGCACAACAATTCGCTCGGACATCGGCAGAAAATAAGCGCCATGCTGTCAATGGCAGCTGAATCATACCGTTAAGGAAACACACATGGCAAACCCGTTACAGGAGCAGCTGCTCAAGGCCGGTCTGGCCAGTAAGAAACAGGCCAAGAAGGCCGAACACGAAAAACGGATCAGCCGCAAACAGCACAACGGCAATCCCCCTGCCGTGGCCAGCAACGTGGCGCGGGAGGAGCAAGCAGCCAAGGATTTGCGCAACCGGGAGCTCAACCTCCAGCGTGCCGAGGAGACCCGGCTGCGGGAGCAGAAGGCCCAGGTCAAACAGCTCATCGAGACCAACCGCTTAGCTCAAGATGGGCGGGGCGAGCCGTACCACTTTGCCGAACAGAACAAGATCAAGAGGATCTTCGTCTCCGAGGAGATGGGCGACCAGCTCAGCCGCGGCCAGTTGGCCATTGTCAAACTCGGCACCGGCTACGAGGTGGTCCCGGCCAAGGTGGCCCACCAGATAGCGAGCCGGGACAAAGAGGCCGTGGTGGTTTTTCATGAAAAACCATAAGGGGAGGCCGCGCCCCGGGGAAGGGCCCACACCAACAGCTCAACCGCACACCGGCCCTCGGCCGGCCAAGAAGCGTCAACCGCGCGGCTTGCCCATCCTCCATGAAGACAAGGATATTCTCGTGGTCGCAAAGCCGGCCGGGCTGCTGACCATCGGCACCGATCGGGAAAAATCG
>CALMMG010000192.1 GCA_937868185.1 uncultured Pseudomonadota bacterium | reverse complement strand
AAGCCCCCTTTTTAATTTTCGAATATTCATTACAAAATCCTCCTCTGAAATGTGGGCCGCAATGTGGGCTTTTATGGTTCCACAGAAGGTATTTCGAAGATGCTAGCTCCCAGAAAAAGCCTATTAAATAAAGGAAGGGTACGTTCTGAAGCGCCCTTTCACGCCGGCGACACGAGTTCAAATCTCGTTGGGGACGCCAGAAATTCTAAAGGGGAATCAACAAATGCGTTGATTCCCCTTTTTTTATTGTCTGGGGCTGCCCTCCCAGAATGTGCGCCCTTCTCCCAGGGAGCACCACGACCACTAGACGCAGAGAAGCCAGTCTCCGAATATACCTTTCTGTTGTCGCAAGGGTCTTGTGTTTACGAAATCCTTATCAGCGCCACATTCCCTTTCACAAAAATACTGGCCAGCAAGTGCCGAATAGCTTGTCGACCACAAGATTTTAAGCTTCTCGAGGTTTATGGTCTGAAATGGGATAGAGCGGCAAGGCAATTTAACCCGCAGAGGGTGAGGATTTCCCCTTTGCAAGCGCTTTGTGAACAGCACTGAGAAAATCGTGCTGCAAGACAGGCTTGTTGAGATAATCGCAAATCCCCATGGCAAGGGCTTTTTCTTTATTAATGAGCTCACTTTGTCCCGTACAGAGAATAATCGGTATATCAGGCCTGATACCAAGAATTTCCTGGGCAAGTTCTGCACCGGTCATATATGGCATGGTCATATCTGTGATGATAAGATCGAATTGTCCAGGGTGTTTCTGGAATTCTTCAAAGGCCTGCACCGCATTGGGGAAGGTGGTCACTTGATAACCGTGCCGGGAGAAAAGCGTTTCGACAACTTCACGGATCTGCGGCTCATCATCAACAAGCATCAGGCGCTCACCCTTGCCCGTCAAGTCTTCTATGATTTCCTTGGCTGGCGGTTCGGCCGCGTTTTCGTCGATAACCGGCAGATAGACGTGAAAGGTTGTCCCCTTCCCTAACTCGCTGTAGACGGTGATATGGCCATGGCAACTTTTAATAATTCCATGCACCACGGCTAAGCCAAGGCCAGTCCCCTCCCCCCTTTTTTTGGTTGTAAAATAAGGCTCGAAAATCTTCTCTCGGATTTTCGGACTGATGCCGCACCCTGTGTCGCTGACCGCAAGTTTCAGGTATCTTCCAGGAGCCAGTTCGCCATAGCATTCATCCTCACTCCGAATTTCAATTTCATTCAAAGAAACCGCCAGTATCCCGCCAGTTTCACGCATGGCGTAATAGGCATTCGTGCAGAGATTCATGATAACCTGATGGATCTGGGTGGAATCCGCCAGCACCTTTTCGCTGGAGTTTATTTCCTGCTTTATCTCGATAGTCGTCGGAATCGAAGAGCGCAACATCTTCAGCGCTTCTTTGATGACCAAGGCGATCTGCAATGGTTGTTGCTCTAGCTCCGTCCTGCGGCTGACGGTAAGTATCTGCTTCACAAGCTCCCTCGCCCGTTCCGCACCCAATCTAACCTGTTCAAGATGCTGACTGCGCTCCTCCGGATCTTTTTCTTCAATGGCAAGTTCGGTATAGCCAAAGATCACGGAGAGAATATTATTAAAGTCATGGGCGATCCCCCCAGCCAGGGTGCCGATTGCCTCCATTTTCTGGGACTGCCGCACCCGTGTTTCCAGCTCTTCCCGCTCGTCTTCGGCCTGCTTGCGCTCGGTGATATCCTCAAAGACCCCGAGAACACCAATGACCTTGCCAGCCTTGTTCAATAAAGGCACCTTGGTGGTATCAATCCAAAGTCTACGACCATCCGCCTGTTGCAGTGGTTCTACGATATGCCTTTTGCTCTGGTGCCCCTGCATAACTTCCAGATCATCGGCCCGGTAAGCCTCTGCCTCCTCCTTGGGCCAGGGCAAATCGAAATCGGTTTTGCCCTGGATTTGTTCGGGATCATCCAGACCAACAGCCTGGGCGAAGACCTGATTGCACCCCATGTAAACACCATCTAAATCTTTCCAAAAGATGGATTGAGGCGCCGTATCAAGAATCTGCTTGAGAGTGGCACGGTTTTCTCCCAAAGAGGTATCGCTTTGTTCCATTTCATCGATTGCTTTGTGCAATCTTTGAAATGGGGTTTGGACGCTGACGACGAATATCGCTTTATAGATAAATAAATAGGCCAGGATTTTATACAAATGACCGACCAGATTGAAGACATCGGTCACCTCGGAATATACGGTGAAGGTAAATTCGCTGAGGATAGTAATGACGGCTGCGACAAACAGATTTTCCGCATCATAAGGAGGAGAAGACTTGTGAGCGTTATAATAAAATAATGCGCCAGCACAGAACAGGATAGAAATGATTGTGTACTCTGCCCCAACCTTGAATCGTGTCAATCCTTGCCCCTCAATAAAGGTCCGGGGCCAGATTTCCTGATGATATAACCCCAACCAATACACCAGGGCCGTGAGGGTGAGGCTCCCCGCCAATAACCAGTAGCGCGTGCGCGGGCTGGAGCATGGCCGCCAAGGGAGAAGAGGAAAAGATAGCAGCGCGAGGGCGAAAATGAGCCGTGCCGCCAGCCAGAAGTTAAGGCCCTTTTCACGATTAGCAGGGGTGACAAAATCCGGCATCCCATTGAAGGATAACATGTGGGCAAAATCACACAGGCCCACCGCCAGAAAAGCGGCGCCGAGCAATATGACCGGAACCGGGCGATCTTCCGTGGATGCGTAGGCGATAGCAAAAACTATCATGGAAATAACGATGGAAAAAGTCTCGCAGAAGATATGCATAGGGAGGGTCATGATGGTTGAGCCCAAGATGACGGGCAGCATTGGCATCTTCCATAAGGCCACAAATAAGCCTGTTAAGGCGAGAAGCAGCCATCGGTAACCCCGCCGTGAACTCTTGGTCGCAGGAAAAAGCATGGGCACATCAGTATGCATGGGCAAACCAAAAGTGAGGGTAATGTGACGTGGTGGCATCCGAAAATAGTGGCGGCCGAATCGCTCAGAAAGAAGGGACTAAATGCTCCTCCACAAGAAGGCCTATGTTCTCCACCCCTTTAACTCCCTTTTAGGCCTGCTCCCCAAAAAAGTCAAACGAAGTCCATTGCCAAAAAATCTTGATGAACAGCCTCGAACGCTGCAAAAGTACATCGCTCCGGACGCTTTTACTTTCAGCCAGCAGTTTTCTCCGTTTTTTTTTACAGTTGGTCATTGAAACCGCCACCACTTGAGCAAAAAAAAACAGACCAGCAATAGCCGCCAACACCGCTTTTATCGCGACTTTTGCTGCTCGTTATTTTATAATACAGACGTTTTTCGTAGAGTTTTTCACTCAACCCCGCCCTTTTAGGGCGAACCTCCGACTCCAGCCACCACAAGGATTCTCTTCGATGAAAAACAGCAGAGGAAACCTGCTCCTGGTTATGATGGCTGCCTGGATTTGCACCACCGGCACCTTCCTCTACTGGATCGAGATGGACACCCGGCGGGAGGAAAAGCTGTTGGCGCAAAGCGCTGCCAACGCCTTTTTCCAACAAATCGTGCTCAGCCGCCAGTGGAATGCCTCCCACGGCGGGGTCTATGTCCCGGTTACCCCCACAACTCCGCCCAACCAATATCTGCCGGTCCAAAACCGGGACCTCACCGCCGATAACGGCCTCAAGTTGACCAAGGTCAACCCCTCCTACATGACCCGGCAGATCGCGGAACTGGCGCAGAAAAATGAGACCGGCATTCATTTCCACATCACCAGCCTTAAGCCGCTCAGACCCGAAAACAAGGCGACGGAGTGGGAAGCGAAGTGGCTCAACTCCTTCGAGCAGGGGGTTAAGCAGCAGGGCGAATTCTTCACGGATGGAACCACCACCTGGTTCCGCTACATGGCCCCTCTTCGTACCGGACCCGAGTGCCTGAAGTGTCATGCCCACCAGGGATACAAGGAAGGAGACATCCGAGGCGGCCTCAGCGTCTCCCTGCCCTACCCCCCCCACTCCCACCTCCACATCTTTGTTGGCTTCGGTTCGGTGACCCTCCTCGGCCTCATCTTCATCTTCAGCGGCACCACCCTCTATGGACGGAAACAGCGCCTGTTTGAGGCCACCTTCAACAGTCCGGTTCCGACCAGTGTGACCGATAAAAATCACATGATTCTGATGGCAAACGCATCGTACTGGGCCGAGTTTGGCCCCCTCCCTGACCGCCAAAAAACGATCAAGTGCTACGAGCACCGACCAGGACCATCTTGCCACACCGAAAAGTGTCCACTCACCAAGATCATGGCCGGATCGAGCCAATACACCTACGAGACGGTCAAGGAGTTTAATGGGGCCCCCCGGCACTTCATCGTCACCGCCAAACCGCTCCTCGACGCCAGGGACAAGGTGATCGGGAGTGTCGAAAGTTTTCAGGAGATAACCGCACGCAAGCAGGCAGAAAAGGCACTGGAGGAATCCAACCGCACGCTTGAAGCCCTGAGCATTACCGATGGTTTAACCGGTATCGCCAATCGCAGGCATTTTGACGCGGTACTGGCCAAGGAACATGCCCGGCATGCCCGATCAGGGGCAGACCTGTCCCTGATCCTGCTGGACATCGACCTTTTCCATTGCTTCAATGACAATTACGGACATGTCGCTGGCGATGAATGCCTGCGCAAGGTTGCCCAGGTGATGGCTGATTGCGTTGCTCGACCCGCCGATCTGGTGGCCCGTTATGGCGGGGAAGAATTCGTCTGCATCCTGCCGGAGACAGACAGCAGTGGCGCAGTGGCCATCGCCGAAAATATCCGCCGGGGGATCATGGCCCTGGCCATTCCCCACACAGGGTCGAGCGTAGCCGCATATGTCACCGCCAGCCTGGGTGTTGCCACCGTGCATTGTACCGAAGGCGAATCGGTCGTGGATATCATTGCCCAGGTGGATGAACAGCTCTACCGAGCCAAGGCCGCGGGACGCAACCGGGTGAAATTTGTTGCTACCCGCAATATTGGGGGCGAAAACAAAGACACCCTTGTGCGGCTGGCCTGGAAAGATTCCTTCTGCTGCGGCAACCACCTCATCGACTCACAACACCAGTCCCTTTTTCACCTCTCCAACGAGCTGCTCGAAGCGGTTCTCTCGGCTCGGCCAGCCACAGAGATCTCCGCAATCATTTCCCGACTGCTCGCCGAGGTGAACCAACACTTCCACGATGAGGAAAAAATCCTAGCGACCGTTGATTTTCCCGGGATGAGCCAACACATCGAGGAACACGCCAAGCTGCTCGCCAGAGGGATCGAACTGTCAGAAGAGTTCAAGTCCTCCACACTCACGGTGGGCGATGTCTTCCAGTTTCTGGCCTCCGAGGTGATTATGCTCCATATGCTTGAGGCGGATCGGGAGTATTTTCCGTTCATCAACGAGGCGGGCGGGGGTGTTCCAGATGCGGGAAAAAGTACATGACCGCGAGGGCAGACCATTCTGTGCTGGCTGGTCAAGCGCGGCCGCAGGCAACCGCACCTCGGGACACAATTCTTGCCTGCTTTTTTTCCTGCCGACACCATGACCTGCCCCCCAGACTACCAGCAGCTCCTAGCCGCCCTTGATGCAGAGATCGCCCGCATCGGGGAGATGCATGGTGCGACCCTCTCCTGCGGACCGGGCTGCACCTCCTGCTGCCAGGCCTTCAGCGTGCTGCCCATTGAGGCGGCCTGCCTACAGGAGGCCATTGGTGCCCTGCCATCGGCAAGCCAGGAGCGGCTCAGATACAACCTTGAAGAAAATACCGCTCGCTGCCCCCTGCTCATTGACGAGTTATGCAGCATCTACGCAGCCCGCCCCGTCATCTGCCGAACCCAGGGACTACCTTTGGCCTATGTGGATGAAGAGCGCGAGGCCATCGAGGTCTCGGCCTGCCCGCTGAATTTCCCGGACGATTATGCCTTTGCCCCGGAAAGCCTTCTGTTCATGGATGGGTTCAACGGACGCCTCTCTGAGCTCAACCTTGCCTGGTGCCGCAAACGGGGGCTGGACCCAAACAGACGCATCCCCCTCCGGGAGATTGGCTGCTCCGGCCAGACAGGGGTCTAAAACTTACTGCTCCGGCAAATCCGCCCCTGCCAGCAAGGCCTGGGCAACCCTGTCCTCCAACCGATCTTTGTCGATGGGCTTGGCGCAATAGGCTACAGCCCCATGGGCAAACGCCTGTTTGGCCATGTCGACGTCGGGTAGCCCTGTCAGCATAATGGCCGACAGGTGCGGCAGCGATTTCTGCATTTCGCAGAGCACGCCAAGTCCGTCCATCTTACGCAGGTTCATATCAAGAATCGCCAGGTCCACCGAATTTTTCTCGGTGAAACGAAGAGCCTCGTCCTCGTCATCGAACACATGCACCACATGTCCTTTCCTCTGAAGAATCCTCTGGATCAACACTCCAGCGTCCAGCACATCATCCAACACCAGAATCCGCGCCATCCCGTTATTGCTCCTTTTCCTGACCTTCGGCAATGATCGGCAGGAAGATATGAAAGGTCGTATGCATATCCAAGGTGACAAGCTCCGGTTCCAAGGGCGGAGATTTGACCTCGATGCGCCCGTTATGATCCTGGATGATCCCGAAGGAAACGGACAAGCCCAGCCCGGTGCCCTTGCCCACCCCCTTGGTGGTGTAAAAAGGGTCAAAGATCCTCCCCAGCTGATCTGGGGGGATGCCGGAGCCGGAATCGCCGATGATGATTTCGATCTGCCCGCTCTCCTCATGCCAACGGCTCCACACCCCGATGATCCCTTCGCTGCCGATGGCATGGTGGGCATTGGTCAGCAGATTGACGAAAACCTGACGCAGCCGCTCGTTGTCAAAGCAGGTTCTCGGCAGATTCTCGGCCAGGCAACGGTGGATAAAGATATGATCCATGTTCAAGGTGTGGTTGACAATGGCCAGCACCTCCTCCAGGCACTGGTTGAGATCACCATAGAGCTTGTTGTGTTCCAGGGTCTGGCGGGAAAAATTCAGCAGGTCGGCAACGATCCGCCGACAGATCTTCGCCTGCTTTTCAATAATCCCCAGAGTCTCGTGCACCTCGCTCTGTTCCTCGAAATCCTCCTCGAGCAACTGAGCATAGCCCAGGATAATCCCGAGCGGGGTATTAATTTCGTGGGCAACGCCTGCGGCAAGCTGCCCCACCGAGGTCATCTTTTCCGAGTGCACCAGCTGTTCCATCATCTTTTTAAAATGGGTGAGATCCTTGGCGATCCCCTGATACCCCTGGGCTGCGCCCGCTCGATCCGTAATGGCGGAGGCGGTGATCATCAGATACAAGGGACCATCCTCCCGGCCGACAAATTCCGCCTCAAAATCCTTAACCTGGCCATCCGAGGCGAGCAGGGCGCGATACTGCTCCCCACGCTCCCGGTCGAGAAAGAACTCAGCCAGGGGTTGCCCGACAAGATCCTTCCGCCGATCGACCCCCAAAAGATGTAGGCCACTTTCGTTGATGTCGCAGAGCCTCCCTGCCGCATCACAGAAATAGATCATGTCTTTCGAGCCTTCGAAAAAGCCGCGAAATTTTTCCTCGGACAACCGCAGGTCGAGGGTCCGCTCTTCCACCTGCTGCTCCAGGGTCTGATTCAGACGAGACAGGTCGGCATGCGCATCTCTGAGCCTTTCGTTGGCAATCTCCAGGGAAAGGGCATCGCTTTTGGCCCTGTCGATGAGAACCGCCGTACTATGATAGTGGAGGGTCAGGATCGCCACTCCGCAGAGGGCGATGGTATTAAGCCCGCCGCTGTAGGGATCAAGGGCATCCCAGAGCTCCGGCAGGTTGGCAAGCCGGAAGACATAGGGCAGGAGATGCCCCACCCCGCGGGAAAGGGAAAAGACCACCATGACCAGAGAAAACCAGAAGAAATACGCCCAGAGGATATTTTTCGGTTCCAGCCGGGTAAGCCGCCGGGCAAAAAACAGGGCGTAGAAAGCGAGGATGACCATCACGGTGGCGCCGAGATAATCGACCAGATAGATGGGGAACAGAGGAAGATTGAAAGCCGCTTCCATCAAGATCCCTGCCCAGCCCGGCTCTGCCGCCGTTTTTCAATGACCTCGCAGAAATCACGCAGGGCAATGGCAAAAAACCAGAGGGCCGGGACACAGAGCAGGTGGTCAAACCGCCCCAGGTAATAGAAGAAATTGAGCAGGGTCCGGGGCCCAACAAAATAATCCCCCACCAGACTGACGCCCGAATCCCGGATATCAGCGAACATCTCCCCGGCAAACCCGTGGATAAACAGATGATCCAGATCCCAGAGGAGAAAAAATAGCAAGGACAGCTTGAGGGATCTCCAGGACAATCCGGTATCCGGCGGCCTGGTGTGCAGAACATAGAGCAAGAGCAGCAGGGCCACAAACAAGAGGAGGTGGGCCATCAGGTGCACCACCGGCCCTTCCGCCTGCCCATGCGCCTGAACCGCCCATGCCGGCCCGCTCCAACAGAGCAGACAAAGGCCGGCCAGCAGGAAAACGTATCTTTTCATCCGAAACCTCCACCACTGTCCGTAATGTGCAGTTGCCTTCTCACAATTAGCAGGTTGCCCGGGCGGGCGCAAGCGATATCCAGGGGAGTTGACCCCGAAGATCGGCAAGAAGATGTTGATTTTTTTAGACAAATGAGGCATTCAATGGAAAGATTGCTTATAAATTGTCCCCCCTCATGATGCTTGCCGGAGATGACTGCTTGAGTGCTGAACAGCCCAATTTTTCCTGCCCGGAAGGGGAATTTGCCGCCTCAATCCTCATCGTTGATGATGACCGCGACATGCTCTCCATGCTGGAGCGGCTCGTGCGGAAAAAATGCCGATGCGAAGTGAAAACCGCCCCCTCCGGTGAGGCTGCCTGGCAGCTTTTGACAGACTGGCAGCCAGATCTCGTCCTGACCGACATCAAAATGCCGGGACTGGACGGCCTGGCGCTTCTGCAAAAAATCAGGGAACACTATCCAGCCATCGCCGTGATCATGATGAGCGGCTACGGCACGGTGGAATCCGCCATTACCGCTTTGAAAAACGGGGCCTATGATTTTATCCAGAAGCCCTTTGACAATGAACACCTGCTCCACACCCTGCAACGCTGTCTGGAACACCTCTGCCTGCTTGAAAAAAATCGGCGACTCCAAAGCCGGCTGACCGACCAGGATGCCTTTCCCGGTTTCACTGGCGCCTCGGCAAAAATCAAGGAGGTGTACGGACTGATCGGCAGGCTGGCCGATACCGATGTCACCGTCCTGATCCGGGGCGAATCGGGCACGGGCAAGGAGCTGGCCGCCCGAGCCCTGCATGGACTGAGCAAAAGAAATAAAAGGCCCATGGTCACGGTGAACTGCCCCGCCCTGCCGGAACATATTCTGGAAAGCGAGCTCTTCGGCTATGCCAGGGGCGCCTTCTCCGGGGCGACCCACGACAAAAAAGGGTTGTTTCTCGAAGCCAACGGCTCGACCATCCTGCTGGACGAAATCGGCGACCTCCCCATTGCGCTTCAAACCAAGCTGCTCCGGGTTCTCCAGGAAAAAGAGATCATGCCCCTGGGCCAGACAAAAAGTCTGGCCGTGGATGTCCGAGTGCTGGCCTCCACCAATCAAGACCTGGAGGAAAAAATGCGCCAGGGGCTTTTCCGGGAAGATCTTTTCTATCGCCTCAACGTGGTGACCATCACCATGCCGCCCCTGCGGCAACGGGAGGAAGACATCCCCCCCCTGGCCCAGCATTTTCTCACCACCTTTGCCAAGGAATATGACCGCGAGCCCCTTGTCTTTGCCACGGATGCCCTCCCCGCCTTGGTGAAGCGCCAGTGGAAAGGCAATGTCCGCGAACTCCAGAATGTTATCAAGCGGGCGGTGTTGCTCGCCGATGACCACACCATCTCCGCCAGACAGCTGACAGAACCCGAGGCAGTGGCCCCCAACAGCCCCAGACCAACGGCAGAGAATCTGCACAGCCTGCACTACAATCTCGCCAAACAGCAGTTGGTGGAGGATTTCTCCGCCGCCTATTTGGCCGCCGCCCTGCAGCAAAATAGCGGCAATGTCACGGCCGCGGCCCAGGCAAGCGGCATGAACCGCCAGGCCTTTCAAAAACTCATGCGCCGCTTTGGTCTTGACGCTGACCACTTCCGGTAATTATTCAGTAGCAAGCCAGACATATACGCTTCTTCCCGCACATTCTCCGAACCAGCAGCTTCCAATATCTTGCCGACTTTAAAACCCCGTGCCGCAAAAAAGTTGCAGCGCATATTTTTTGCGGCACCTCACGACCCGTTTTCTGGCCATTTCCCCCCTCGCCAGCCGCATCGGCAACTAGCACCATTCACACGCTATCAACCAGATAGCACAATCCCTTCCCCTACTTCTCGAATTGGCATTGTTATTGCTTTGTCATAATGGAAGGGAAGGCACTTACAACCCTTCCGCTTCAACCAACGCGCATCAGGCTCGAACATCCTTGTTCACCAACTGTCCGCGCTTGTCGAACAATGAAACCCAAAAGCAAGGAGGTGCAACGGCACAACAGGGGGAACTTAAGGAAAAGCCGTCTTTTACAACTTTTTCATTTCAGACAGGAGGTGGATGGTATGAAAGTCAAGTTCAGTATGTTGCCGTTACTCGCCCTGGTGATGATGGCCTTGCCCATCACCCCGCAGGCACAGGCCAAAGAAGAGGCCCCTGTTCCAACCATTACTCTCGACAAGCCCTCGCTTGACAACGGCGGGGAGATTACCGTCAGCGGCCAAGCCCCGGCAGGCGCCCAGGTCTACGTCGAGGTCTATGCCGCAGACAAGAAGGTCCGGGCCAATCGCTTCGACGGCAAAAAGGACCCCAAGACCGGCAAAATACCCTACAAATTTTACATGACCTATGAGTTACCCGCCGCCTACAAGATCTTTATCCCCAAAGACATGGCGCCGGAACTGGACAAGGCAAAAGCTGACGGCAAAAGTTGGAAGTATTCCGAGGTGTTGAAAAAAACCGGCGCCGATGCTGCTTACAGTGCGCCAGCCAAAATCAAGATTGACAGCTACCAAGCGACCATCATGGCCAGCATCCTCGGCTCCCGCGGCGACCTGCTGGAACCCATGGACGAAAAGGACAGCAAGCGCGAGTCCATGAAGCTGGTAAAGGAACGCTTCCGCAAGGTTGACAATCTGCTGGCCGCCACAGTCGAAACCCAGCCCGATGGCGCCTACACCGCCAAAATGAAGCTACGCACGGGGCTGGCTCCGGGCAAATACAATGTCATCGTCACCGCCGTCACCGAACGCATCAAAGATGGCGACAAGGAAACGGTCAAGAAGGTCAAGAGCGAGGTCGCCAGTTTCGAAAACAACGTTGCCTTCCCCACCGTGTACCTTGATTCCGCTGGCACCAGCATCAACCTCCTTTACCCCTTCCTCCTCACCCTGGCCATCTCCATCTTTGGCGTGCTCATGGGCGCGGGCGGCGGCTTCATCCTCAACCCCATTTTGGTCTCACTGTTTCCGGCTCTGCCCCACACCATCGTAGCTGGCACCGTCATGCCCACCGTACTCTTCTCACAGGGCAGTGGGATCTATAACTATTCAAAGATCAAATTCATCAACTGGAAGCTCGGCATCGGCATCGGCTGCGCCATGCTGGTGGGCGGTTTTATCGGCCCCAAGCTCACTGAACTAATCACCCTGGATCAGTTCAAGTTCGCCTTTGGCTGGATTCTGATCGTGCTGGCCGGCCTGATGTACTGGCAGACCACCCCCGGCTATCTTGAAAAGAACAAGAAGGAACAAGCCATCTTGAAAGAGTTCAAGAAACGCGCGGAAGAATGCGCCAAAAAGGGCGAGGAAGGCACGAAAGCCTGTCCCACTGATCAAAAATAAGCATACTATCAGGAGGAATCCGTTATGAAAGTAGATTTTTGGGGTCATGAATTTGAAGTGAATATGTTCGTCGGCTGCCTTGGCGGCTTTCTCATCGCCATTATGTCTTCGATGTTCGGCTTCGGCGGCGGCCCGTTCATGGTGCCGCTGATGACCGTCGCCCTTGGGTTGCCCATGTACATCGTGGTCGGCAGTTCGCTCTTGGCCATCTTCTTCAACACGGCCATGGGCACCATCCGCCACATGCAGTTCGGCAACTTTGACTTACTGCTCTTTCTCGCCATGTTTCCCGCCGCCCTGCTGGGCGGCTACCTCGGCCCGCAGATCGCCAAACGGGTGAGCCCGACTGTGGTGAAACGCATTGCCTGCGCCGGGTTGGGAGTGCTCGCCCTAAACCTGCTGGGCATTTTTTAAAAAACATCATCCAGGTCCGGCTTCCGCGTTGGAGGCCGGACCTGAATCCGGCCTCGGGATACGCCCTGGGCCAGCCACCCTTCGAAACATACAGAGGGTAGATGTATGGCTCACATTTTCGTCTTGGATGATGTTCTGGATGCCGCCGTACTGACCCAACGAATCCTGAGCAAAAAAGGGCATCAGGTAACAATTTTCACCGACGAGCAGGAAGCGTTGCAGCATGCCATGAACAACCAGGTGGACCTGGCAATCCTAGACATTAATCTTAAAAAAACCAATGGGATCAGCGTGCTGAAAGAGCTCCGCCGTGCAGACCCGACGATCCGGGTCATAATGCTCACCGGATATCCAACCATTGAAACAGCCCGACAGGCCCTGCATCTTGGGGCGACGGACTACTGCGTAAAGCCCATCGACAAAAGCGAATTGGAACAGAAGGTTTCCGCCGCGCTGGCCCATTGATCCCCGCCCGGCACGCCACATCCACAGGAGTCATCACCATGAAGAAATCAGTCTGGAGCATGTGCGGCATGTGTACCGTCCGCTGCCCCATCCGGGTCGAGGTCGAGGGCAACAACGTGACTTGGCTCGAAGGCAACCAGCATATCCTGAAAGGCGCCCTGTGCGCCAAGGGATCGGCCGGGCCTTCCCTGGTGGCCGACAAGGAACGCCCCCAGCAACCTTTGATCAGAAAAGGCGGACGCGGGGCCGGACGCTGGGAGCCGGTGAGCTGGGAATTCGCTCTTGACTACATCGCGGACAAGCTCAAAACCATCATTGACCGCCACGGTCCGGAGGCGATCATGGCCAGCTCCAGGGGCGGCCCGTTCCAGGACTTGGTCAAGGCCTTTACCCATGCCCTGGGCTCGCCCAACTACAGCAACCACGACAGTGCCTGCGGCCGGAATGTACACCATGCCAGCCTCTCCCTCTTCGGCTTGGGCCGCAAGGGCTTTATTTACGACATCAAGAACGCCAAGCACCTGGTGCTGTTCGGCCGCAATATCCTTTCTTCCCTTCGCCCGGCTGAAGTCAACCAGGTCATGGACATGCTGGACAAAGGCGGCAAGCTCACCTATGTCGATGTGCGCCAGACCCTAACCGGGATCAAGGCCACCAATTTCTTCCAGGTGCGACCCGGCACCGATTACGCCCTAGCCCTGGCCCTGATCCACGAGATCATCAAGGCCGAGGGGTACGACGCAGACTTTG
>CALMMG010000191.1 GCA_937868185.1 uncultured Pseudomonadota bacterium | reverse complement strand
TGAATGAGCAAGTTGTAACGGTTGATGAGATCAATCGGGCAATCAGGGCTGCAACGTTGAACCTTGATGTGGTGCCGGTCCTGTGTGGGAGCTCCTTTAAAAATAAAGGGGTGCAGCCATTGCTGGACGCAGTAGTCGCCTATCTGCCTTCGCCTCTTGATGCGCCTCCGGTGCATGGGGTTAACGCAGATGGGGTGACGGAAACGAGAAGGGCAAGCGACGATGAAAATTTGTCCGCTCTTGTTTTCAAACTGACATCCGATCCTTTTGTGGATATTCTTGCGTATGTGCGCGTCTATTCCGGCGTAATTAAAGTCGGGGATAGGGTGTATAACCCAGGGAAGAAGAAAAAGGAAAAGATTGGCCGAATTGTCAAGATGCACGCCAACAAAAGGGAAGAAGTTGGCGTGCTGAAGGCTGGTGATATTGGAGCAGTGGTTGGTTTACGCTTTTCTATCACCGGTGATTCGCTTTGTGAGTCGGGAGACACTTTTACTCTCGATACCATGGATTTTCCCGAGCCGGTTATCAGTGTTGCCATTGAGCCTAAAGGGAAGGCCGACGAAGAAAAGTTGAGAGATAGTTTGGCAAAGATTGCCATGGAGGATCCCTCCTTTACGGTGACTACCGATCCTGACTCGGGCCAGACACTTATCGCCGGAATGGGCGAGCTTCATCTTGAAATTATTGTTGACCGGCTTATCCGGGAGTTCAAGGTCGGAGCAAATATTGGCAAGCCGCAGGTTGCCTATAAGGAAACCGTAAGTAGTCTGGGACGAGCGGAAGGGAAGTTTGAGCACCCGACTACCGCTGGCAAAAGCCAGTATGGCGATGTCTGGTTGCAGATTGAGCCCCTTGAGCGTGGTGAAGGTTTTCGATTTGAAAGTTGTATTGCCGAGGATGTTATTCCCTTGGCAATTGTTCCGGCCATAGAAAAGGCTGTACACGATAGCCTTGATGCCGGAACGTTGATCGGTTTCCCGATTGTTGACCTAAAAGTTAGTTTGGTTGACGGTTCCTACCGAGATGAAGATTCAACCGAACAAGCTTTTGGGGTGGCAGCTGCTATGGCCTTCCGAAAGGCGGTTTCAGAAGCAGGACCGGTTTTGTTGGAACCCGTTATGGACGTAGAGATAATTTTGCCTGAGTCATATCTCGGTGAGGTGATTTCTGATTTAACAGCTAAACGGGCAAAAATACACGGGATGGATAGCCGGGACGGCGCAAGACAGGCGGTGAAGGCCCAGGTCCCTCTGTCTGAGATGTTTGGGTATTCAACGGTTTTACGTTCCGCTACTCAGGGGCGAGCGAATTTCACCATGCAATTTGCCGCATACGACAGGGTGCCGGATCATATAAGTGAAAAGATAATTAAGCGGATTCGAGGCCTTTAAGTCGAGAGACGCAAGCAAAGAAAGAGGAACAGACATGGCAAAAGAGAAATTTGAGCGCAAGAAACCGCATGTAAATAT
>CALMMG010000190.1 GCA_937868185.1 uncultured Pseudomonadota bacterium | reverse complement strand
GCGGCCAATGGCTGGATCGATGGGGAGAAGGTCATGCATGAGAGCCTGCTCAGCATCCGGCGGGCAGGCGCGGATATCATCATCACCTACTTTGCCAAGGACATGGCCCGATTGCTTAACGGATAGGCGCTGGAGGATTAGGGGGGTGAAACTGATAGGGGCGTGAGCAGGTAGTCGGTTCTCACGTTGCCGAGGCTTGCGAAGATAGTGGCCTTGAGCGCGGGCTCTTTTTCGTACAGGGGGGTGAGCCAGGCTCGGATCGTTTCCCGGCGGGAGTCGGCGGCAAGAGGGCAGGGATTGGTAACCGGGGTAATGCCCAAGCTTTGGCCCAGCTCGACGATGCGTTTTTTTTCTACCATGGCTAGGGGGCGGATAAGGGCCAGCTTGCCGTCGAACAATTCCTGTTTTGGCGCCATGGCGCTGAGATTGCCGCCGTAGAACAGGTTAAGAAAAAACGTCTCGATAATATCTTCCTGGTGGTGGCCGAAGGCGAGTTTGTTGCAGTGATGTTCCTGCGCCAGGGCAAAAAGCCGGTTGCGGCGTTGGCGGGCGCAATGGTAGCAGCCGCTTTTGCCGTTTTCGGTGGCAAGCGCCTTGTGGCCGAAGTCGGTCCGCTCCATCAGTAGGGGTAGGTCTAAGCGGCAGAGTTGCTCCCGGACCAGATCGTATTCCGTCCCGCCAAATCCCATATCGAGATGGATAGCCAGAAGTTCATAGCGGATAGGGGCTTTGCGGCGCCATTCTTTGAGAAGCCAGGCGAGGACCAGGCTGTCGATGCCACCGGATACCGCGATCATCACCCTGTCGCCATTGGTCAGCATCTGGTAGAGATGCATGGCCCGACCGACAAGGTGATTGACCTGCTTGGGGATGGTGAACACGGGGAATTATTTTTTCAGATAGGGACAGTCGGCAATTTTTTGTTTGAGACCGTCACGGATCAGTTCTTCTGCGCTGAGCCACTTCACGCCCCGTTTCGCTTTTTTGAAGAACTGAAACATGTCGGCAAGCAGGGGTTGCTGCGTTTCAGTGAAAGTGCCGGAACATAATGTCTGACCGGTTTCTGCTTGGATCAGTTTATAGTCAAAGGTGACAGAGGCAGGGGTGACAATGGAGTACTCAGTTCCCTCCCTTTCGGTGAAGCGTTGCAGGGTGCAGAGGAGGACCGCGTCCGCCACCTTGGTCCGGCAGATGGTGACGACTGCACTTGTTCGGCAACGGATCATGTCTTTCTCCAGGGCATCGCGTTGCTCTGGGGTGAGAATGGCAATATCTTCTCTGCCGGAAAAATATTCCGCCAGTATAGTGTCAAGGAGTATCTGTCCTTTCTCAATCTGTTGTGTCTCTTTGGGGGAACGACTGCTCTGGCTATCCCTGCCGATTTCCACCGGTAGCACAACGATGGTTTTGATTGGGGCCAGATCCTCGGTCTGGATTTTTGCAGTTGTTCGTGCGCAACCGGAAAGCAGGGTGAGTGCAGTCAGGCTTGCGAGAAAAACGGTATACGGTTTGCAGAGTGTCACGATGGTTTCTCCAGTGTGAGAAGTTATAAGGAGCCTTTGGAGGAGACAGGCCCCTGAGCGCGGGGATCCATGGTGGTTGCCTCGTCAAGGGCCCGGCCTAGGGCCTTGAAGATTGCTTCGAGAATATGATGGGTGTTCTCGCCGTGGGCCAATTCAACATGCAGGGTCAGCCCGCCGTGCAGGGCAAAGGCGCGGAGGAACTCTTTGGCCAGCTGGGTGTCAAAGTCGCCGACCTTTTGTTCCAGAAAAGGTACGCCATAATGGAGGTGCGGTCTATTAGAGCAATCCAGAGTTACCCGAACCAGAGTCTCATCCATGGGCAGTGCGCAGAAGCCGTACCGTCTGATGCCACCAAAATCCCCTAAGGATTTTTTCAGGGCCTGGCCCAGGCAGATGCCCAGATCCTCAACTGTGTGATGTGCGTCAACCTCCGTGTCTCCGGAGGCGCGGATGGTAAGATCAAAAAAACCATGCACGGCAAAGAGGGTGAGCATGTGATCCATAAAGGGTACACCCGAGGTGCACAGAGTTTTGCCTGTGCCGTCAAGGGCGAATGCGAGGGCGATATCGGTTTCCTTGGTTTTGCGTTTCACTTCGCTTTGGCGGGCCTTCTGTGCTGCCATGGGCTGCTCCTGCAATTGTCTGGCTAGTTGCACATCAGCCAGGATTATCATCGATAAAGAATGCATAGGTAAAAAAACAAGGATGATTGTTTATACCAAGATGTAGCGGCTTCAGGCAATAGGAATCCCTGTATCTCCCAGAGAAAAGATTGTAATAACAAAATATTATAGATTGCTTTGTCGCTAAGGAGGGCATGACGGTCCAAGGGACAAAAAGATCCTGGGTTCCCTGTTTTTTGTTGACAACCTCTTCCCGCATTGTTATACATCTGGCGTTTTTCACATACTGAAAATGAGCGGGAATAACTCAGTGGTAGAGTGCAACCTTGCCAAGGTTGAAGTCGCGAGTTCGAATCTCGTTTCCCGCTCCATATTCTGCTTACGGCTCGAGTCTTTTTGGGTCTATTTGCATTGACTGACAGCCCGTCCTGCATTTTTTCATGGCAGAACGGGCCATTTTGACTTATATAGATATATTCTTTATTGAGTTTTGCGAGGGCTTTGAAATGAAAACATATTTGACCCCGGTCAAAGACATTGAGCGCAAGTGGTTGATCGTTGATGCTCAAGATAAGGTGCTTGGCCGTTTGGCTTCTGAGATTGCCACCCGTTTGCGTGGCAAGCACAAGGCAAATTACTGTACTTTCCTTGATGTCGGCGATTTTGTTATTGTGATCAATGCGGATAAGGTTCGTCTTACCGGAAAGAAGTGGGATGACAAGATGTATCGTCATCACTCCGGCTTTATGGGCGGCTTGAAGGAAAAGACCGCGAAAGTACTCCTGGAGCAAAAGCCGGAAGAGCTGTTGCGTAAGGCTGTTCGCGGTATGTTGCCTAAGAACACCTTGGGACGCCATCAACTGAAGAAATTAAAGGTTTATGCCGGAGCGGATCATCCCCATAGCGCCCAGCAGCCTGTGTCTCTGGAATTATAAAATCCTGCTCATCGAAAACAGGATAATGGAGCTTGAACATGGCAGATAATAGTTTTTACGCGACCGGAAAAAGAAAGACCGCTATTGCTAGGGTGTGGTTGAGACCGGGTTCCGGTAACATCCAGGTCAATAAGATGAGCGTGCCGGATTATTTTGGCGGCGGCTTTGACTACCTGCAGAAGATTTCAAAGCCTTTGGCTTTAACCGACACCGCGGCAAAATTTGATATTCTTGCCACCTTGACCGGCGGCGGTAAGATCGCCCAGACCGAGGCCTTGCGGCACGGTATTTCCCGGGCTTTGTTGGTTGTTGACCCCGAGCACCGGGGTGCTTTGAAAAAAGCGGGTTTTCTGACCCGTGATCAGCGCGTGAAAGAGCGGAAAAAATATGGTCAGAAGGGGGCCAGAGCAAGGTTCCAGTTCTCCAAGCGTTAATCGTTACCTGGTATTGCTTTGTCAATATCACGGACACTATTGTGAATCTCATCAGGGGAAGGCGCTTATCGCTCTTCCCCTGATTTTTTTTGGCCTAGGTCAGGCAATCCTGTGGTTGCAAACTGTGTGGAGAAAAAGATGGTACGAGTCGGCATTGTCGGTGCATCCGGATACACTGGGGCGGAACTTGCCCGGATACTGTGCAATCATCCTGAAGTAGAGTTAACAGTGGCGACCTCCCGGCAATATGCGGGAAAACCGCTTTCCCATGTCTTCCCCAGCTTGCAGGGGAGGGTCGATATTTTCTGTGAAGACATTCAGGTTGATGAGCTTGTCGATCGGGCTGATTTTTTCTTTACTGCGGTGCCCCATCAGACAGCCATGGATATCGTGCCGCAACTGGTGGCTGCAGGGAAGAAGGTTGTTGATCTTTCCGCTGATTTTCGCCTCCATGACGCGCAGGTCTATGAGCAGTGGTATCAGGCGCACAGCGCCAAAGATCTGCTGGCCTCAGCGGTGTATGGCCTGCCCGAGCTGCATCGGGCGGCGATCTGCAAGGCGCAGCTGGTTGCTAATCCCGGCTGCTACCCGACCAGCGTGATCCTGGGGCTGGCGCCCTTGCTTAAGGGTGGGCTTGTGGATCCGGAAACCATTATCATCGATTCGAAATCAGGGACCTCCGGGGCAGGGCGGGCAGCGCAGGTAGGTTCACTTTACTGCGAGGTGGCTGATGGCTTTAAGGCCTATAAGGTGGGCGAGCATCGGCATACCCCGGAGATCGAGCAGGAATTGGGCGGGTTGTGTGGAAAGCCTGTAACGGTCTCTTTCACCCCGCATCTGGTCCCCATGTCGCGGGGCATTCTCAGCACGATTTACGTCCAGGCAGGCAAAGCGCTTCCCGGCTTGGCCGAACTCTATCAGGAGTTTTATCGGGAGGAAGAATTTGTTCGGGTCTGCGCTGCTGGGCAGTATCCTGCAACCCAGTATCTCCGTGGCAGCAATTACTGTGATATTGGTACCAAGTTCGATCCGCGCACCGGCCGGGTGATTATTGTGTCCGCTATAGATAATGTGGTTAAGGGCGCCTCCGGACAAGCTGTACAGAACATGAATCTCATGTGCGGTTTTCCGGAAAACACCGGACTTAGAATCGTTCCCCTTTTCCCGTAAACGCAGTGCATAATATCAAGCTTGTCTTGGCTTATGACGGTACTGGTTATGCTGGTTGGCAGAGGCAACTCGGCCAGCTCACCATCCAGCAGGTCGTAGAAGAGGCTATTGCCCGTCTGACCCAGTCTCCGGTTGCTTTGCACGGGGCAGGGCGTACCGATGCCGGGGTGCATGCTGAGGGGATGGTGGCCAATTTTCAGACCGAGTCGTCTATTCCGCTTTCCGGTTTGATGAATGGATTGAACAGCATGCTGCCTGAGGCTATCCGGGTGCTGAGCGCTGAAAAGGTTGCTAACGATTTTCATGCGCGCTATAACGCCACGGGCAAGGTGTATGAGTACACTTTTATGCATAAGGAGATCATGCCGCCTTTTTTGCGGCTGTATGCCGCCCAGGTTCGGTTTCCTTTTGCCAGTGCCGCAGTGCGACTCTGTCTGCCGATGCTGGTTGGAACCCATGACTTCAGCAGTTTTGAGGCCGCTGGATCCCGCGATCTGTCCTACGCCGGGGGTAGGGGTGCTGTGCGGACCATCTTTGTCGCTGATCTTGCCGAGGATGGGACTAAAGACGGAGAGGTGTATAGGCTGACCATTGCTGGGGACGGCTTTTTGCGGCATATGGTGCGCAATATTGTCGGCACCCTGTTTGCTGTGGGACGAGGGCGGTTGACCCCCCTTGATTTTCAGGAGATCTTAGCTGCTCGGGATCGGACCTTGGCTGGGGCAACCGCGCCAGCCAAGGGGTTAACCTTGAAGAGAGTTTTGTACTAACGTTGGCTTCGTGGTCGTGACTGTCGGAGCTTTTTAGCAAACGCCATTATAGGGAAAGAAAATGGAAGCGGAAATTAGTCTTGCACAACGGGTCAAGCAGATCAAGCCTTCGCCAACCCTTGCAGTGAACGCCAAGGCCAAGGCCTTGAAAGCGGCTGGCGCTGACATTCTCAATTTCAGCGTAGGCGAGCCGGATTTTGATACCCCACCCCATGTGCGCGAGGCCGGGAAAAAAGCCATCGACGAAGGCTTCACCCGCTACACCGCGGTGCCTGGTATCCCGGAATTACGCGAAGCCATTGCCAGCCGTTTGGGCCAGGACAAGGGCTGGAACTATGAGCCCGATCAGATCCAGGTCTGCTGCGGCGGCAAGCACGGGCTTTACAACATGGCCCAGGCCCTTTTCGGCCCTGGTGATGAGGTGCTGATCCCGACCCCGTATTGGGTTTCCTATCCGCCCATCGTCCTGTTGGCAGGCGCCACCCCGGTGGAGGTGCCCCTTTCCGAGGTCAATAACTTCGACTTGAGCGAAGAGCTGCTCATCCGCTATGCCACGCCGAAAACCAAGGCCATTATCCTCAACAGTCCGTCCAACCCCACCGGCGCCGTATTTTCTGCCAAGGCCCTGGAGGCGGTGGCCAAGTTGGCCCTGGCCAATAACTGGCTCATTATCTCCGACGATATCTACGACACCATTGTCTATGGCGATGGCAAGCTGCCGCATATTCTCGATGTGGACAAGCGGCTCGCAGCCCAGACCCTGGTGCTTAACGGCGTCTCCAAGTCTTTTGCCATGACCGGCTGGCGTATCGGTTATACCGCTGGGCCGAAGCAGATTATTGCAGCCATGAACAAGATCCAGAGCCAGAGCACCTCCAATCCGTGTTCCATCTCCCAGAAGGCCGCGCTCGCTGCGGTGAGTGGGCCGCAGGATTTCCCGACCATGATGCGGGACGCCTTTGTGCCCCGGCTTGATTTTATTATGTCTGCCCTGGGCAATATCCCCGGCGTGACCTGCGTGCGGCCCATGGGTGCTTTTTACGTGTTCCCCAATGTTTCCGCCTATTATGGCAGAAACTTCAAGGGGAAGGTGATGGCGAATTCGGTTGATTTGGCGGATTATCTGCTGGATGAGGCATTGCTGGCCACGGTGCCGGGTGCGGCTTTTGGGGCGGATGCCTTTATCCGCTTCTCCTTTGCCACGGCCATGGCGACCATCGAAGAAGGAATGAAGCGGCTGGCAGTAGCCTTGGGGAAACTCTCCTAGGCAGTCGGTTTCAGCCTGGGCCGAAATCCCGGTCTGCGGCCTCGCTCAGAGCCCAGGTCCAACTATCCAGGGGGCGCTCTTTTGAGAGCGCCTTCTGGCCGTTCTGGGTGTAACACTGGTAGACCCACTCCCCGCCTTTGTTAAAAACCCTGATAAGACCTTGCGCGGGGTGCGTAAACCAGCCGTCTGTATATGTGCCGTCCATGTGTCTCTGTCTCTCCTGAGTGTTTCGTCTTTGTAATCCCACAGTCGGTTATGTTTCTATTTTTCAAGACAGTGGGCAATACATTCCTTGCATTTCTTGTCGGATTTTCCGGTTTGACAGTACTTGCTGAACCCTGAGATCAGATCGCTGCCGCCCCGTGGGCATTGTTCCATGAAACTGACAAACTGGGTCAGGCGTTCGATGATCTCCTTGGGCGCGGCATGTTCTATCTTGCAGGCCCCTTCTTCCGCAATTTTTTCCCCGACCGCGAGAACCTTGATAAAGAAATCCTTGAGCGCCCGATGACGGAGGATAACATCCTTGGCCATTTCCTGCCCGGCAGGGGTAAGGGTGATGACCTCGTAGGGGGCATAGTTGATCAAGCCTTTCTGGGAGAGGGAGCGGAAGGCTTCGGTTACCGAGGAGCGGCTGACCTTGAGGGTGGTGGCGATCTCCTTGGCCCGGGCCACCTGCTTTTCGGCGATGATGTGGAAGATGGTTTCCAGGTAGTCTTCCAGGCTGGCACTGAGTCGTTTATGTGTCGTTGTGGGCTGTTTACCAGGCATCTGGGCGTGTGCTCCCAAGGGACAGGATTGATTTCTGTTCCCGAGATAAATATTTTTAGGATTGTCTAAAAGTATAAGGAATTGAAAGGAAAGTCAATTTATCAAAAGCGGCTTTGGTAAAAAGAAGAGTTGTGTGGAGTGTTCAAGGTGAAAGATTGCGCGGGGATAGTTAGTTTAGTCCTTTTTCTCAGGTGTAGAAATCAACGGTGTAAGTAAGCATAAAAAAAGCCGGGCATCTTGCCCGGCTTTTTTTATAAAACAGCATCGTGTTTACATTTGTCGACACAGGGTCCAAGTGGTTGTAATAGTCGATTCATTGTAAGCGGTGGGCACTGCCGCAGCTACCGGGGCCAAGGGATTGGCGGCACCGGTGGCACCTCGAAGGCTTCCTATATCGTTGCCGATGTTGGTTGCCGGGAGTGTCCCGTCAATTGTAGTGTCCACGCCCG
>CALMMG010000189.1 GCA_937868185.1 uncultured Pseudomonadota bacterium | reverse complement strand
TGGCCGTTCGCCTAGGCTCCGGTTTCTGTCACGGTATGGGGGGCGCCGGTTGCACCTGCGGCTCGCTGGCCGGGGCTGAGGTTGCGCTAAGCCTTTTTCTCGGGCCGCGGCAGGTTGGGGGCATGAAGGCAAAGGAGTTTGAGAAGGTGGCGAAAGAGATGCACGACCGTTTTTGGACACGCTTTTCCGCCACCTGTTGTCGGGTGTTGCTCAAACGGCGCAAAGAGAAGAACGGCGCTACGTGCAAGGAGCTGACCGTGGGCGGGGCCGAGATCGCGGCCGGATTGATTCTTGAACAGAGGCCGGAATTGGCCGACCTTGCCGATCTGGATTTTCTTGCATTTCGGGAATCAAAACTGGGTGCGCTTGGCCGGAAACTGTTGGGTAAAGAATAGAGATGGTTTGTTTTCTTGAAACGTTCTGCATGGGTGCCCAGCATGGATAAGGTGCAACCCCTCAGGCTCAAGGGGCTGGAGATATCTCCGCCGCTTTTTCTGGCCCCTATGGCCGGCTTGACCCATTCTGTCCTACGCCGTCTCATTTTGGAGCTGGGGGGTATTGGTCTGTTGTCCACCGAGATGCTCTCTGCCGCCCGGTTGCCTTCGGAAAACCCGCAGATCTCCCCCTATCTGGTGCGAAGTGCCCAGGAAACCCCCCTGTCCTATCAACTGCTGCTCAGCCGGGTGGCGGAGGTGACCCCTGCCATTGCCAAGCTCCATGTGCTGGGAGCCCAGGCCATTGATCTCAACCTGGGCTGCCCTGCTCCAACCGTGCGCCGCATGGGGGGCGGCAGTTGTCTCATGGAGGATCCCGCCTTGGTGCAGGGGCTGGTGGCGGAGGCCAGAAAGCAGACCGATCTGCCGCTTACCGCCAAGATTCGGCTGGGCGAGACCCTTGATGAGGAAAAACTGCGAAATTTCTGTCAGATGCTGGAAGGCGAGGGGATTGATCTGCTGTCTGTTCATGCCAGACTGCGGGGTGAGCCTTTCGTGCGTAAGCCGCGCTGGCCATGGGTTGGTAAGGTGAAGGGGTGGGTGAACATCCCGATTATTGCCAACGGCGGGATTTTTTCGGTGGAGGATGCCAGAAATTGTCTCGCCCAATCAGGGGCGGACGGCCTCATGATCGGCCGGGCTGCGGCTATCCGACCCTGGATTTTTGCCGAGCTTGCCCATGCGGTGTACGGTCTTGGTCCGGAGGTTGGGGTGGTGAATAAACCGGCCCTCTATCTGCGTTTTGTTGAGCTGCTTGAGGAAAGTTTCTTGCCGGAGCGGCGGTTGGGTCGCCTCAAGGAGTTCAGCCATTACTTTGCCAAGAACTACCCCTTCGGGCATAGCCTGGCCTCGGCCGTGCAATCCAGCGGTTCCGTGGCCGAAGCCAAGGAGCGGGCCTGTGGTTTTTTTGCTAAAAATGGGAGCGCGGTCGAAAATTACTGCTCGGTAAGCAGCTCGAAAATCTGATCTTTCATGTCGCTGAGATCGTCTGGCCCCAGATGCAACTCATGCAGAACGGCGCCGTTAAGTTCGCACCAATCCTCCATGTCCCATTCCCCGTCGATAATCCGGTCCGCCATTCCGATGGAATAGCCAAAGGTGTACGCGAGATAGTCGGCTACCTTGGTGAGGGCGATGAGCTTATGCGGTATGGCGCTCTGCCCAGCGAGATTGGAGGTGTGGTGGTGGATGATGGTCTTGCATACTGCATCGGGAAGCGACCAGGTCTTGGCCAGCAACCCCCCGACTACACAGTGGTCGGAGCCGACCACTGTATCCTCCTCCTGGATGATGTCGCGTTTATGGCTGAGGGCGGCATCGGTGAATGGTTGATATTCTGGAGTGCGTTTCAGCAGCATCGGGATGGCGCAGTCGTGGAACAGGCCGGTCATGTAAGCCATGTCCGGGGTGATGTCCTCCGTGCTCAGAATGCCGCGGAGGGTTTTGGCCAGGGACTCTGCCGCCACCGCTGAGTGCAGGGAATGCTCCCAAAAGATTTTGTCTGCCGCGGAACCGCCGCCCAAGGCATCCTGCAGACAGGCGGTGAGCACCACCTTGCGGAAATTTTCCAGCCCCATATAGGTGAGAGCCTGGAGGATGGATTCGCACTTGCGGGCCAGGCCGAAGAACGGGGAGTTGATGACGTTGATGACCTTGGCGCTTATCGAGGCATCTTGGGCTACCAGGGCGCCGATGCGGGGGAAGTCGGGATGTTCGGCGCGCATTTCCTTGTTGATTTCGATGACGATGGTGGGCTGAGCCGGCAGCTTAATCTTGCTAACGATCTGCTTGGCGTGCTCAAGGCGCTGGGCGTTGAAATCAATGGTAGTCAAGATGTGCGCTCCGTTGCGATTTTCAAATGACATAAGTGGTCGAAGGCTGACTAATTTACCTCGGCAATGGTAGCATGTTTCAGAAAGGTTACGAAGGAAAAAATGTCAATTCGCTTTCCTTGCAATTACCCACAGTCAACTGCGAATGCCGCTGGAACGGATGCTTTTTGGGGCACTTTTTTGAAAGCCGGTTATGGTGTTGCCATGCGTGTTTGGTATAATGCCTTCGGCAAATTGTGTCGACCATTGGAAGGATAACAGGAAGTACAAGGATTCGTATCTTGCAGACCGCGCCCGCTTATCAGCCAAGACAATACGGGAAATTTCTTCTCCTGGACCGCATCGCCCGGGGTGGCATGGCGGAGCTTTGTCGCGCCAAGATCATCGGCACCCAGGGTTTTGAGAAGCTGGTCGCCATTAAAAAAATCTTGCCCCATCTGGCTGACCAGGAGGATTTTGTTTCCGCCTTTATCGATGAAGCCAGGCTCGCTGCTTTCCTGCACCATCGCAACATCGTGCAGATTTTTGATTTCGGGGAAATGGCGGGAGGATATTTCATCTCCATGGAGTATCTCTCCGGTAAGCCGTTGCGGACTCTGATGAATTTTGCGGGGAAAAGCGATGCCCGGCTTCCCTTGGGCATGGTTCTTTTTATCGTCGCGGAAATTTGTGTCGGCCTGGACTATGCCCATAACTTGAAAAATTTTTCCGGCGAGCCCCTTGGCATTGTCCACCGCGATATCGGCCCGCAAAACATTTTCATCACCTATGACGGGCAGGTCAAAATCATCGATTTCGGAGTCGCCCGTGCCGCGAGTCACAATGCCGTCACCACCGTTGGATCGCTCAAGGGCAAAATTGCCTATATGTCCCCGGAGCAGGCAAGCGGAAAGGAGATTGATCATCGGTCCGATATTTTTTCAGTTGGGATTATCCTGTATGAACTGGTGACCGGAAGACATCTTTATACCGCCGAGGATAGCGGACAGCAACTCGCCCTCGCGGTGGACGGCAGGTTTGTTCCTGTCAGAGAGCTGAATGGTTCTCTGACACCATTGCTTTATGAGATTCTCGACAAAGCCCTGGCCCTGAAACCCGATGATCGCTACCAGACAGCCGGGGAGCTGTGGGGCGATCTTGAGAGATGCGCTCAAGAAACAGGGGCGTTTGCCACGGCGAGGGAGTTGGCTCTCTTCATGGCACAATTTTTCAAGGCGGATATGGAGCATGAGGAAGCGGCACTAGGTCAAGCTGTTTCCGTTGAGTTGCCTCCGGCCGATGAAGTTCTGGATTCCGACATGGAGCCAACGGTTTTACTTGCAGGGGAGAAGCAGGCTCCAGAATTTAAGGTGCAGGAACCTCGGTTTCACAGACTGATTTTTCTCCTGGTGGTTGTGGTGTTGGTTCTGGGGATGGGGGGTGTTGCGGCGGTTAAGTTTTTGGGCAAACCTGAAGAGAAAGCGGGAGCTCACCTCGCCCAAGAGAATCCGATCGCGCAGCAGGATGAGGCGCGAAGCTATTTTGCCCGGCTATTAACGGGGCAGGCCCAGGCATCGGGAAAAAGTTTGCCTTCCAGGGAGTTGGCGGACTTTGACCGCCATGTTTCTTTGTTTATGGAGAAGTCGCCCCGTGAAGCAGGGACTGTTCTTGAAAAACTCGCCCTTATCTATCCCAACACCGCTCAAGTTCATTTTCAGCTCGGCCGGCTCTACACCCAGGGCAAGGAAGTGCACAAGGCGATGGCCGCCTATCAAAAGGCTATCGCCCTGGATAACAAAATGGACAAGGCCTTTTTCAATCTGGGCTGCCTCCATGGTGGCAAAAAGGAGTATAAAGAGGCCAAGGCAATGTATGCCAAGGTTATAGAGCTTGCCCCCGGCTATGTGGACGAGGCGTTGTTCAACCTGGCCCTCATTGAAAAAAGGCTCGGTCAAACCGAGGACAGTATCCGGCATGCCCAACTGGCTTTGGGGAAGAATCCAAATAACAGCCAAGCTGCCAGATTATATGAACAATTAAGAAGCAAAAAGAAGGAACAATGAAGCGCACACTCTCTGTCCCATCGTTACTTTTTTTCTTCGCTGGCCTTTTGTGCCTTGCTTGTTTGGCGGGTTGTGCCGTGTTCGGCGAGACAGGCGGGGAGGTTGATGCAACCCGAGAGGATGTCTATGTTCATACGGTAGAGTGGTCAGGCGAGACGCTGCCCATGATCGCTCAGTGGTATACCGGCAACAAAGACAACTGGAAGATTTTGGCCAAAACCAACCCCAACATTTCCTCCGATCGTCTTGTGGTGGATGACCAGATTTTGATCCCCTTTGAGTTGGTGAAAAACAACAAAAAGATGCCGAAGGAGTTTCTCTCCACTTTTAGTGTCAAGTCCCCTGCCGGGCTCAAAAAGTCTTCGTCTAAAACAAAACAAGCGGTGGAGAAAAAAGAGGAGTTTCAACCCTATGGTCCCAAGTGAGCTGGCTGGTAGAGAAAACCGTATGCTCACTTGCCAGGGCTCGCTCTTCTGGTAATTCTTTGCCGTAACCGACTCAGGATTTTTTCCTGGTCGCGGGTCGTAGTACATCAACAAAATCCGACAAAGCATGACCTCTCCCTTTGCGAGGAGAACCCACCGCTGCTTTTTTCGCCCTGCGAGGGGGGGCGGGAAGATCGTTTTATCCCTTGTCCTGGGACATGGCTTGAGAAGGGGCTCCGGTTTCTGGCCGTGCTGTTTTGCGTCTGAGCCATTTGTATCCTTCGTGGCTCAGGAGAAGCGCTATTGGAAAGGGCAACAATATCCAGAGATCGGCCAGCGGCACATGGGCGGTGTTGAATATCTTCTGTACCGCCCCCACATTGAGCAGGGCCCAGACCCATACCAGATTGACCGCCATACCTGCCAGCATCAGGCGGTTGGAAAAAATTCCGAGGCTGAAGGCGGAAAATTCCCAGCTGCGCATGGTCCAACCATTGAAGACCTGGCAGGAGACCACGCCCAGCAGGGTCATGGTCATGGCCTGTCGGTGCAGCAACGGATCGGCTAGAGTCACTGTCCCGTATTGCCAGCCGTGCAGCAGCAGGAAGGAAAGGAAGGCGACCATGGCTGCCGTAGCCTCGATAATCCCCAGAAAAAAATAGCCCCGCAGAAATACCTCCCGGTCGAGGATTTTTTCCTGTCTGCTCACCGGCGGGCGGTGCATGATATTTTTTTCTGGCCGTTCGCTGCCCAACGCCAGGCCGGGGAGCATGTCCGTGCCGAGATCGATGGAGATGATCTGGATCACCGAGAGCGGCAGGGGGATTTTCAGGAAGAACTGCAGGATATAGGGCACCAGCTCCGGGGCATTGTGGGAGAGGATGTAGGTGACGAATTTTTTGACGTTGAAATAGACGGTCCTTCCTTCCTCAATGGCGATAACAATGGAGGAAAAGTTGTCATCGAGCAGTACCATGTCCGCCGCTTCCTTGGCGACCTCCGAGCCGGAGACCCCCATGGCGATGCCGATATCCGCTTTTTTGAGGGCGGGGGCATCGTTGACCCCATCGCCGGTCATGGCCACCACCTCTCCCGCATTTTGCAGGGCTGTGGCGATGCGCAGCTTCTGGCTGCTGGCCATGCGGGCAAAGAGAACGGTTTCTTTGGCCAGGATTGCCTCCAGTTGACCATCAGTCATACCTTCCAGCTCCGGGCCGGTGATAATCCGGTCGTGATCCATGCCGATCTGTCCGGCAATGGCTGCGGCGGTGCGCGGGTTGTCGCCGGTGATCATCATGGTCCGGATGCCGGCCCTCTTGCAGGTTGCCACGGCCTCCGTCACCCCATGGCGCGGCAGATCCATGATAGCGGCAAGGCCCAGCAGGGTCAGGTCTTCTTCCTCCGCCTTGTCGTTTCGGGCGATCAACAGCACCCGCAGAGCCTGACTCTCAAACTCCCTGGCCTGGGCAAGGGCTGCTGTCTTTCCCGCGTCGTTTAATGGGTGGCGAGTACCATCATCCGCCAGGTAGGAGGTGCATCTGGGTAACAGCGCTTCCACCGCGCCCTTGGCAAAAAGCCAGGTTCTCTCTTCCCCCTGATACACGGATGACATCATCTTGCGCTCGCTGGTGAAGATGAATTCCCGCACCTTTTGCATGCTCGGCGGGTTGACTCCCCTTTTGCGAGCTGCGGCGACGAGGGCCAGTTCCGTTGGGTCGCCGTGGAGACCGTCCGCATCGATCCTGGCGCGGCAGTTGAGGATGCCTGCGGTGAGTACGGTGTCAAGGCGGTCTGCCGAGGTGGTGTTGTGCCGGTCAAAGGAGAAATCTCCCGGCTCGTGATACCCCTCTCCCGAAATGGCTACCTGTTCTCCGCCCGCCAACCAGAGGGATTTGAGGGTCATCTCGTTTCTGGTCAGGGTGCCGGTTTTATCGGTGCAGATGACCGTGACACTGCCCAGGGTCTCCACCGAGTCGAGGTTTTTGATCAGGGCATTGCGCTGGGCCATGCGTTGGCTGGCCAGAGAGAGCGACAGGGCAATGGTCGGCAGCAAGCCTTCCGGTACGTTGGCGACCAGGAGGGCGATGGCAAAGATTGAGGCGAGCATAATCCCCTTGCCGGAGAACAGGCCAAGGGCGAAAAAGAAGCCACCCATGCACAGGGCAATGATCGTGAGGATGCGGGTGATGTGGATGATCTCCCGCTGCATGGGGGTGATGGCCTTGCGCACGTTTTTGGTCAGGCTGGCGATCTTGCCGAATTCCGTGGCATTGCCCGTGGCGCTGGCCACAGCTACCCCGCTGCCGGAAAGCACGGTGGTTCCGGCAAAGACCATGTTTTTTGCCTCCAGCGGGCGCCTTGCCTCCCCTGGCAGGAGAGTGCGGGCCACGGGGGCTGATTCGCCGGTAAGGGAGGAGAGATTGAGGTAGAGCGAGTTGGTCTCGATAAGAATCCCATCCGCCGCGACCTTGTCCCCCTCTTCCAGAAGCATGATGTCCCCTGGGACAATCGCCTGGGCCGTGGTTGCGACAATCTTGCCCTCCCGGCGCAGGGAAACCTTGGTGGGTATCAGCTTAAGCAGCGCCTCCATGGCCTTGTCCGCCCGGTATTCCTGCCAAAAGGTGAAGGTGGCGTTGATGATCACTGCGCCGAGGATGGCGTAGCTCAGGATATCGCTGCCTTGGCCCGGGTCAAAACGGTGGGCGACAAAGGAGAGGGCGGCGGCCACCTCCAGGAGAATGGCGAAAAAATGGCTGTATTGGCCCAGATAGGCAAGGAGATAGTTTTTTTTCGCTGCGGTTGCCAGTTCGTTGGGGCCGAACTCCATGAGTCGCCGGGCAACCTGTACGGAGGAAAGGCCGTTTTCCGATGTCTTCAACTGTTGGAGCAGCGCATTTTTTTCCAGAGCAAAAAGTTGCATCACTTTTTGTCCCTGGCGTAGAAGGCGATGGTGTTCACCGGCGTGTGCCAAAAGAGCCGTTCCATGGGATTTTCCCGGAAGAATCCCGAGAAAGAGCAAAGCCTCCTGCCCCCGATGATCATGAGCTGGAAATCATGGCGGGCCAGGTGGTGGAGGATTTGGTCAACCTCCTTGCCGGTTAGGGCATGCTTGATGGTGAGGGGAATATCCAGGAGCTTCATGGTGTTGGCATAGTGACTCAAGCGGGTGTTGATTTTCTGGAACAGCATACGCGCGGTGTGAGTATCCATGGCCGCCAGCTTGCGCCTGCCTGTGGGATGGATGCTGTAAATCTCCGTTTCGGCACCAAAGGCTTTGGCCAGCGAGCTGAAAAAGGAGAATTTTTGTGCCGAGAGGCGGTCTTCCCTAATGGGGAGCAGGATGTTCTCGGTTACGAAAACCGCGTTCACATGGGCTATCCGGACTACAGCTAGATTGGCGGGCAGGGATAAGCGGCTCAGCTTTTCGCTGAGCGAGTTCTGGAAAAAGCGTCTGTGCATTCGGGTGCTGCAGAAGAGGGTGTCGGTTCTGGTTGTGGCAAGATATTTGCGGATGGCTGCGGCCGGTTCCCCGGTCAGGAAGACCCGTTCGGTCTTGACCCCATAATGGCTGGCCGCCTCTTCGGCCTCTGCCATGCTCAGTTCCACCTCCTCCCGGCGGTCGGAGGGGTTGAGCACATGGAGCAGGCAGAGGGTGAAATCAAAGAGCGCGGCATAGCGCAGAGCATAGAGCGCAGAGACATCTGAGGAAACAAGGCCGTTCATTGCCGCAATGACTTTCATGGCCGGGTATCTCCTGGTTGTGGCCGGGGAAGGCCTAGAGCTTAGGTCAGATCCTGGAAGATGTTTTTCAACCCGCCGGTAATGAATTCCACGGCAATGGCCGTCAGGATAAGTCCCATGATTCGGGTGATGATGTTAATCCCGGTTTTGCCGAGTTTTTTGGTAATGTAGGGCGCGGCCAGCAGGGAAAGATAAATTGCCAGGCCGATAAGGAGAATGCCAGCGCTGGTAATGAGATAGGCCAAAGGTCCTTTTGCCTTGTAGGCGTAAACGATAACCGTGCTGATGGCGCCTGGTCCGGAGAGCAGGGGGATGGCCAGGGGCACGATAGCGATGGTTTCGCGGTCCGAGCTATCTTCGGCTTCGTCACTGGTATGTGCGGCGCGGCTTGTCTTGGCCTGGAGCATGGAGGTGGCCATGAGCAGCAGGAGAATGCCGCCGCCCACCCGAAAGGAATCGACGGAGATTCCGAAAAACCGGAGGATGAACTCACCGCTGACCAGGGTGGTCAGGAGGATGCCGACCACGGCGATGGGAGTGATCCGGACGATCCTTGCTCGGTCTTCCGGACGGTAGCCGTCGGTAAGGCTGATGTAGATGGGGATGGCACCGATGGGGTTGACAATGGCCAAAAGGGAGATGATGAATTTTATGTGTTCCGAAGAATCGAACATGGTGTTGAACCCAGGGCGGATTGTATTTTTCAGACTTTTTCGGCAAGGGAGCCGGGAAGCTTTTCTTTATTGTATAGGGGAAAGCCGGCCAGTGCAAACAGGGAGATGGGTTTAGGGGAAAAAGAGGGAGGCAGGGGCAAGAAAAAAGGGCTCTCGCGGAGGCGGAGCCCTTGGGTGGTCAAACGTCGGGGTGGAGTCTACAGCGGTTGCACATTGGCAGCAGCAGGGCCTTTTTGGCCGTCGACAATCTCGAAGCGGACGCGTTCACCTTCCTGTAAAGTTTTGAAACCATCCTTGTTGATTGCGGAGTAATGTACAAAAACATCCTTGCCATTATCCTGTGCAATAAATCCAAAGCCCTTTGCTTCGTTAAACCACTTCACTGTGCCTTCAAACATGATATTCCTCCGTTCCTTGCTTGGAACCCTAACTTGAATCCGCCGTATTTCCGGCCCGTTAAATAAAAATACCGCACACCCATCTCCGGGTTTGTGCGGTAAACTTTTTAACAAAGCTA
>CALMMG010000188.1 GCA_937868185.1 uncultured Pseudomonadota bacterium | reverse complement strand
TGTCCGGTTTCTTCCACCGTGTGGCTTGATCTGGCCAGGGCCTTACCCACCTTTCTGCCTGCCTCGTTCAATGCGGATTTGTCTTTCTTGGCTGCCATGGTTCTCTCCTGCATGATGGATGGTTCGTTGTTGGAGTGCCTCTCTTTTTTAGCTTAGCGATTCTTGGGAAGTTGTCAAGAAGGTTGCAATATTGTGCAATTCTTTATAAAGGAAAAGGCGTACGCTACACGGTTCAAGGGAAAGGATAATGGCAGCCCTGCAAGACGGAGCGGAGAGTACAGGCAAGCGAAGGCGGAGCCAAGACTCCAGGTAAGCGAAGGCGGAGCCAAGACTCCGAAAGGCGGAAGGATATGCGGACAATCCGGGTTGGTCTTGGCGACAGGGCCTATGATATTTTGATCGAAAACGGCATTCTCGCGGCAATCGGCGCGGATCTCAAGCAGCGCGGGATAGCCAAGCGGTATGTGGTCGTGGCGGATTCCCATGTCGCGGAGCTTTTAGGCGGGAAGCTCATGGCCTCTCTTGCTGCGGCAGGTGTTGCCGCGGAGATTATCACCTTTCCTCGGGGCGAGGCAAGCAAGCATTTGGTCACGGTTGCCGAACTGGCAAGCAAGCTCGCCCAGATGGGGCTGGATCGGAAAGACGCGCTTATCGCCTTGGGAGGCGGGGTGACCGGAGATATCACCGGTTTTCTTGCCGCCATATATATGCGGGGCATCCCTTTTATCCAGATACCCACCACCCTTCTGGCCCAGGTAGACAGCTCGGTGGGAGGGAAGACCGGGGTCGATATCCCGGAGGGCAAGAATCTGGTCGGCGCCTTTTACCAGCCCCGCTGCGTTTACATCGACAGCGAGGTTCTCATGTCGCTGCCGCCGGCTGAGCTGTTGAACGGGCTGGCCGAGGTGATCAAATACGGGGTGATTTATGACGCGGAGTTTTTCCGCTTTCTTGCCGAACAGCGGCAGGCCATTCTAGCCAGGGATGTGGCTGTGCTCGAAGAGATGATCGCCCGTTGTTGCGAGATCAAGGGAGCAGTGGTTGCGGCGGACGAGCGTGAGGCTGACCTGCGGCGGATTCTGAATTTCGGCCACACTTTGGGGCATGCGGTGGAAGCTGCCTCCCATTACACTATGGCCCATGGCATGGCGGTTGGCTTGGGGATGGTGGCCGCTTGCAGGTTGGCAACGGGTAAGGGGATTTTTGCTCAAGATCAGGCCGAGGTTGTGTGTCGACTTATTGCCGAGTACGGCCTGCCAACAGAGATTCCGGCGGGATTTTCCCCGCAGCAGATCAAGAGTTTCCTGAAAACAGATAAAAAAACCGTGGGAGGACGGCCATTTTTCGTACTGCCCACGGAGATCGGCAAGGTTGTTGTTACCGATGCAGTGAGTGAGGAGCTGATTGATAGCGTTTTGGGTGCCAGCTGACAGCTGTCACACCGCGCAACGGAAGCCGATGGTGTTGGTCCAGTATTTTTCCCGTTCGATTTGCCGCCAGGCTGCGGTCACGATTCCGCCAGTTATCCAGGAGCCGCCCTTGAGGATATAGATTCTTTCCCCTGATCGGCCTGACGGGGTGGCCGTCTGCCCTGCATGGGGGGTGGAGGTCCATTCGGCAACGTTGCCCAGCAGATCATAAAGGCCAAAGGGACTCATGCCCTTGCGGCCGTAATGCTCGACCGAGGTTGTCCCGCCGAAGCAGGCACCCTCAAAATTGCCAAGATCGCTCAGCCACCTGTCGCCCCAGGGAAAGAGTTGGCCGCTTGCGCCACGGGCTGCAGCTTCCCATTCCTCTTCCGTGGGCAACCGTTTTCCTGCCCAGGCGGCAAAGGCCATGGCGTCGTTGTGGCTGACCTGCACCACCGGGTGGTTGTGCCTTCCTTCCAGGGTGCTGCCCGGACCGGCAGGATGGCGCCAGTTTGCCCCGCTCACATGGCGGGCAAGGGTTCCCCGGGTCAGGCTGAAGATCTCTCTGCCGGTTTCCGGGTCTGTTCGGTTGGTGCAACGGCCTTCGAAGACAACGCCATAGCCCGCTTCTTCCGCATCGGTAGTATATCCTGTTTCCCGGACAAACATGTCGAACAGGTCGTTGGTCACGGGTGATTGGCCCAGATAGAAATCATTGAGACTGGCCTTGCGCAGGGGTTGTTCCAACCCTTTTGGGCTGGCGCTGCCAACCAGATAGACGCCAGCCGGAATCTTGATAAATTTTGGCATGAAGCGTTCCAGAATTTGATTGATAAACTCCTCCTGGGTTTCCCGGAGCAAGTCCCCCTGGTTCACCGCTTCTTCTGCCTCGATGTATTTTGAGAGGACCTCTAGAGGAGTCGGCTGATGGGGCTTTTCCTCTATTGGTTCCGTTGATTCTTCAATTTCTTCCAGATCCTCTTCTTCGAGAATCTCCATCTCCTCGTCAAGGAGTTCTGTCTCCTCCAGGTCTTCGCCTACGACCTCTTCGATCATCT
>CALMMG010000187.1 GCA_937868185.1 uncultured Pseudomonadota bacterium | reverse complement strand
CGGAGTTGAGCCAGCCGGTGAGCGGGCCGGCTATGATCCCGGCAAAAAGCAGAAAAAGAATGGCGGGAAGTTTCACCCGCCAGGCAAACCACTGGCAGAGCATGCCGACAAAAACAATAGTAGCCAGGATGAAGGCCTTATCGATCAGCACGAGTCTTTTTTCTCATTGTAATTGTGAGGAAAGGGCGGGGGTAATACCACCTGCAACAGGTTGTATCTTTTCTGCCTGGGGTTCAATCTGGTTTCCCGTTGGACTCTAAAGCTGCGGATCAATATTGCCAGGCCCGCCGCACTGAGGTGCGTAGCAGGTGATATTTTTAAAATCACATACCTCGCCACAACTCGGGCATCTTTCAGGAGGGGTTGTCGCCTGGACGGTTCTCCCGCAGCCGCCGCATTTCCAATAGGGATCGGCAGCCTCAGTCATCGTTGCCCCATGGGGTGAATAGCCGCAATGGCCACAAAGTGTATGGATATCCTCATAATTTTTTCCACATTCTTCGCACTTGCCCTGCTTATCTTTTTCCATGGTTCTAATCCTTGTGTTTTTGGTTTCATCGTAATTATACACGCCGAACCGGCATATAACCATTATGCAAAAAGCATCTGGCTACGGCCAACGGTTTTTATGGTGTGCGCTGATCGGGGGTATGGAAGTTCCGTTAGTAACGGTGACCTTACCCCTTTTTATTATATTACTCTATTCCCTGCTGTTCCGGGCATCATCCCTTGTCAATTCCGCAAACGCTATCCTCAAGCGTCTGGGGATTATGCTTGTCAAGACAGGATAAACAGACTAAATATAACCGTTTTTGAGCGATGTTTTTTTGTGGGGCACCACAGCAACGGTGCAGACCCCAACCAAGGTGGTAGGCCTGTGAAAGAAGTTCAGGATCATTACTTCAAAAAGGCCAAGAAAGAAGGCTATCCCGCCCGTTCGGTGTATAAGCTGGAGGAGGCCCAACAGAAGCACGGGCTGCTGAAAAAGGGCGATACGGTCCTGGATCTGGGCTGCCAGCCGGGGAGCTGGTCCATGTACGCGGCCCAAGCCGTTGGCCCGCAAGGGCTGGTGGTTGGGGTTGACCTCAATTTCGGGCAGATCAACACCAAGGGCAACAGCGGTAAGTTTACCTTTCTGCACGGCGACATCATGAGTGCCGAGGTGCTGGAGCGGGTGCGCGGTATCTGTCCGGAGTTTGCGGTGATCATCAGCGACATGGCCCCGCGCACCACCGGCAACAAATGGTCGGATCAGCAGCACTCGTTGGATCTTTCCCGGCGGGTTTTGGAGATCGCCCAGGAGATGTTGCAGCTAGGCGGCAATTTTTATTGCAAGGTGTTTGAGGGCGAGGATTTCAAGGCGTTTGTCGATGAGGTTCGCCCCCATTTCAACCTGACCAAGATAGTGAAGCCAAAAAGCTCCCGTCCGGAAAGCCGTGAGGTCTTTGTGCTGGGGATGGGATTTAAGAAAATGAATAGGGCAGAATGATCAATGCAGAGGGCGATGGGAAGGCCGTTTTTTACAACTCTGCATTTTTAATTTTTAACCTCAAGGAGTAAATCATGTCCGGACATTCAAAATGGGCTAATACCAAGCATCGCAAAGGCGCTCAGGACGCCAAGCGCGGCAAGATGTTCACCAAGCTTGCCAAGGAAATTGCCGTGGCTGCCCGCATGGGCGGCGGTGACCCCGAGGCCAACCCCCGGCTGCGTGCCGGCATTGTTTCGGCTCGGGCCGTGAACATGCCCAAGGATAATATCGACCGGGCCA
>CALMMG010000186.1 GCA_937868185.1 uncultured Pseudomonadota bacterium | reverse complement strand
GCTGGATGGCGGCCATGACCGCCTTTGATCTCAGCTATGCCTACCCCTTCATGGGGCTCAACTTTGTTCTGGTGTTTCTGGCCTCTGCAATCCTACTCAGCGAACAGGTCACCATGTACAAGGTTGTCGGTCTAGTCCTCATCGTGCTGGGGATTCTCATCTCAAGCAGGGGCTGATTTTTAGCCCCACCTCGTCGTTTTCCAAAATTTTTCAAAGCCTATTCTATTGCAGGGCCGGGTCACGATTATAGATATCGGAGCGGAACTGGATAATTCCTTCCCGGTCGACCCAAGCGGTCATGTAGACGATATGGACGGCGATGGGCGAGGGGATAACGATCTGCTGCGTTTTGTCGCGGGCGATTGCCCCGGTCAGGGCATCCATGGAATTGAGTTTGGTGCCTTGTAGGAGGTACACGGCCAGGTCCAGAGGCTTTGCGATGCGGATGCAGCCGGAGCTGAAGGTGCGCGCATCTTTTTGGAACAGCTCTTTGGCCGGGGTATCGTGCAGGTAGACATCGTATGGGTTGGGAAAGAGGAACTTCACGCGCCCCAAGGCATTGGTTGGTCCGGGGTCCTGGCGAAGCCGGTAAGGAAAGTGCGTTGGGGAAAGGGTAGCCCAGTTGATGGTGGCCGGATCGATCTCTGTGGCACCCTTCCAGCCTTGGAATACCCTCAGATGCAACTGGCCGAGATATCCTGGATTTTTTTTGATCTTCGGGAGAAGATCCTTGATTGCGATGGAGTGCGGAACCTCCCAGTTCGGATTGAGCACCAGAGAAGAGATGCGTCCATTGAACACCGGAGTTTGCCGGTATGTTTTGCCGACAATCACGGGCATGGAGAGCACGGGTTTTCCATCCTCGTACAGTTTGAGGGTGAAATCGGCGATGTTCACCAAGATATGACGCTGCTCCAGAAGAGGCGGTAGCGGCTGGCACCGTTCAAGGCTTGCGGCGAGTTGCCGGATGCGTTCGCTGATGGGTACGTTGAGCTCGGTTAGGGTTCTGGTCCCGACAGCCCCATCGGTTGTAAGGCCATGGCGGGCTTGGAACTTCTGCACAGCCTCTTTGAGGATCCCGTCGAAATGATCTCCCTGTCCCGCTGATGCGGCCAAATCTCCGCTTACGACAAGACGTTGTCTTAGAAGTGGGATGCGTGCATTCTGGTCGTCTTCGTGCAGGGTGGGGCCTTCAGGAACTTGGGGCCAGCCGCCAGCCGCGGCAAGTTTCCGGTACTGGGAGAGGGCGTTTTCCAGTGCGGGTAGCACACAGAGCTCCCCCGTTGCCGGGGTGGCGTCGGGTGCTGCTATTGCAGGAACAGCAAGCAGGGCTGCGATAAGGGCGCAGCAAAAAAAGCGGAAGAGGTTCAGCACAATCGGCATGGGGGAAGATAATTTTTTCGGCCAGACTACCAAGTGCGGAAGGCTCCTGAATCGATATGGACGAAATCCTCGCTTGGGTAATAGCCAACGCCGCCAACGCGGAGCGAGAGAGCAGTCCGGTGGAGCGTGGCCAGGGCTGTGCCCGGGATGCGGATGTCGATAGCACGGCCTTCTAGGTGCAGGCTGTGTTTTGCCACTTTGTGGCCCTGGCTGAGGAGGTACTCGTTGTATTTCGGCGAGCGAAAGCCGGAGATGACATGAATTTCGTTGTTGCAACCCAGTTGGGTGTTTACTTGGTCGAGAAAATCCAGGGTTTGGAGCGCAATGGGGTGTTGCTCATTGGTATAGTGGCAGCGCAACAGCCAGTTCAGCTCGTTGATGGCTTGCGTATTGTACTGACCGTCCTGGCCGCGATAGGTGGTGCTGACTTTTTCTCCGGTATGGATGTTGTACAGATTCAGTCGGCCTGACATCTGCTTCTCTGCGGGGAAATTGGCCAGCGCCTTTCCGGGCTGGAGAAAAGCAAGGGTTGTCAGCAGCGAGACTTTAAGGAAAGAGCGTCTGCTGGTGGGAAGATGCATGGAAAGATTCTCCTGGTTTGTTGAGGGGTGGCTTGTACGGGTGCAGATGGTGGTCCCGCAGGAAGCCGTTGCAATGTTGTGCACTTTAACCGTATTTGCCTGGAATTGCCCATTTTTTTCAACACCCATGGCTCAGGTGTGGCCAGTTCTGGCTTTATTGGCTGGTTAGCAGGTTATGCATCCAGGGTATTTCGTACCGCCAGGCCAAGCTCCCGCACTGAAACGGGTTTCATCAGGTATGTCCGGATACCCAGAGCTTGGGCCTGCTCTTTGTTGAGCAACTCGCTGAAGCCGGTGCAAAGAATAATAGGCAGGTCCGGGCGGATGGCTAGGGCTTTTTGGGCCAGCTCAAAGCCAGTCAGGTTCGGCATGGTCATGTCCGTGATAAGCAGGTCAAAAGCCTGTGGGTCTTGGGCAATAAGGGCCAACGCTTCCAGGCTGTTGCAGGAAAAGGTCACTTGATAGCCAAGACTCTGCAGGATCAGTTGCAGCATGATGGAAATCATTTCCTCATCGTCCACAACCAACACTCGTTCCGTGCCGGTGGAAATTGTTTCGCTACTGACCCCCTCAGCAAAAGAAGGTGTTCCCGCTATCCTTGGCAGATAGATATGAAAACTCGTACCCTTTTCCGGTTCGCTGTACACCGTAATCTGTCCTTGGTAGCTTTTGACAATGCCGTGGACCACAGAAAGACCTAGGCCAGTGCCCTCTCCCTTGCTTTTGGTGGTAAAGTAGGGCTCAAAAATATGGGCAATCGTCTTTTTTTCCATACCACAGCCGGTGTCGCTGACCTCAATCACCACATAGTTTCCTGGGGCAAGCTCGGAACTTGTCGTACTGCTGTTATCTTCAATGGTAACCTTTGCCAGGCTCACCCCGAGCACACCCCCGGTCTCTCGCATGGCGTGGTAGGCATTGGTGCAAAGATTCATGATGATCTGGTGGAGTTGGGTTGGATCGGCCAGGATAGTGCCACAATCCAAAGGGATATCCTCGCGGATTTCAATGGTGGAGGGCAGGGAAGCCCGGAGAAGTGTGAGCGCTTCTTTGATTACCAGATGCGGCTGAAAAGGCTTTTTTTCATGGGGAGCCTGGCGGCTGAAGGCCAGAATCTGCTGCACTAGATTTTTAGCCCGCCCGGCAGCTTTGTTGACTTGCTGGAGATCGGTAGCCAGAGGATCGCTTGGGGAAAGCCTGGTCAGGGCCAGCTCGGAATAACCGAGAATAGGGGCCAGGATGTTGTTGAAGTCGTGGGCAATGCCTCCGGCCAAGGTCCCCATGGCCTCCATCTTCTGAGCCTGTCTGAGTTGCTCCTCCAGTTTCTTCTGCACCGTGATGTCGCGGACACTTTCAATCCCGGCGATAATCTTTCCATCTGCATCTTTCATGGGGCTGGATGTGACTTCCAGATGGATGACTCCATTTTCACCGGGGGCAGTGGTCTCGCGGCGATGAACCTCGCCGTCTGCAAAGGATTGAGCGAGGAGACAGCCATCGCATATTGTTGCCCGGTGCTGATACGCCTGGTAGCAGTATTCCCCTGTGTGAACGCCCTGTTTTTCCGCATGGGCCCTGTTTTGATATAGAACCTTGAAGTCGGTATCCTGAACGGTGATCCCGTCTTGCAGGGTGGCGAGTAACGACTCAAGTTTGTTTTTTTCCTCAAGGAGCGCTCTGGTTTGAGCCTTGCGTTCGCTGATGTCGCGCACCACCGAGACGATGAACTTCTTCTCATTGCGAGGAACAAAGCGGGCATTTACCTCAACAGGGATGAGCCTGCCATCCTTGCGAATCTGTTCTGCTTCAAAGAGACGGCTTTGTTCTCGGAGATTAGCCACATGACTCTGCCAGCTGGGCATGTCTGTGATATTCGCTGCGATATCGAGAACCCGGAGAGCCAAGAGCTCCGCCGTGCTATATCCCAGGCTGGAGCAAGCCTTGTCGTTAACGAAGATGAAAGCACTTGTGTCGGCATCGACGACGAAGATAGCGTCATTGCTTTGGTTGATAAGGGTTTGAAGCAGGGAGAGCTCTTCCTTGGCAAGATAGTTCTCCGTAATGTCCATGATCAGGGATTGCTTGGAGATAGTGCCATCAGGATTGTGGATGGGGGTGTTGATGATATCGTACCAGCGTTCATCCTTGGGGCTTTTCAATTGCCAGCGGATGGTTTTCTGCTCGCGGAACAAGGTGTCGTTGTTGCACCAAGGGCAGATATCTTCGCCGCCATGCAGGACCTTGTAGCAGTATTCTCCGGTGGCGTCATAGCCGGTACGTTCGCGTAGCTTGTCGTTCATGTACTGGATGCGATAATCCTGGGAACAGATGTAAATGAATCCGTTAAAGACCTGGATCAGAGCATCAATGTCTGGCGTGCGTTGCCAGGGGCAGGGCGGATTTGTTTGATTAGGAGGAGGCATCTGTCATTCCTGGTCGATTTTAGGATAAAGATCTGGATAGAGTTTCTTTGCACAACCGGGGCAGATGCCATGGCTGAATTGGGCTGAGGATCGCTCCCTGATATAGGCCTCGATCTGAGTCCATCCGCCATTTTCATCGCGGATCATTTTGCATGATGCACAGATCGGTAGAATACCTTCCAGGGCCTGGACCTTGGATAAGGCCTCCTTGAGATCAGCGATGAGCTGCTCTTTTTCATCTTGAAGGAGTTTGCGTTCGGTAATGTTACGAAAAATGCCTAAAAGCTCCACAGGTTTTCCATCTTCGAGTTTAGGATTACAGCGGCCTTCCACGAAAAATTTTTGCTCGTCTTTTGCAACAAAAGTTGCTTCGGTGGGCTCACTTTTTGCCCCTTCATGAGACAGTTGAAAATTGATTCGCATTTTTCCTTGCAGCTGATATCCACCAGGTCAATAATTTTTCATGGGTCATGACTAGAACAGAGGATTTTTTCGGATAATTTTGAGGATCACCCGATACATATTCTGATCACGATAATTGAATCTAAACTCGC
>CALMMG010000185.1 GCA_937868185.1 uncultured Pseudomonadota bacterium | reverse complement strand
CTTTCGGCCATCTCCTGGGCCCGGATCAACTCAGGGAGAATCACGACCGGGGCGATAAACTGCTCCAGACTCCCCTTGCCCCGAACAAAATGCCAGAGCAGGTGGATATTATCGATTCCCTGGTCAGCGCCAAGGGCGACAATCTCAGCCAGCTCCTTAACATTGGCCCGGTTCACCGCCACGGACAGGGTGAGGGGAAAACCAAACTCCTTAAGCAAGGCCAGGCTGTCCAGCAGCCCGGCAAAGGTGCCTTTCCCCCGTAACGCTTCATGTTGCTCGGCCAAGCCATCCAGGCTGAGCTGCAGGTGGAACCGGTCCCTGGGCAGGGATGCCAGTTCGGCAAGATGCTCCTTGATCAACAGCCCATTGCTGAGCACCACCACATGGATCTTGGGATCGACAAGCAGTTCCGCCACCATGGTGATAAAACCAGGATAAACAAAGGGTTCACCCCCGGTGAAATAGAAGAGGGTACAGCCCAGCCCCCTGGCCTCGGCAATCCCTTGGGCCAGAGCTTCCGGGGATAGGGTGGCAGCCTGGGCCGGAGAGGAGGCAAATAGGCAATGGTGACAGGCCAGGTTGCAGCGGTCGGTGAGATGAAACCAACATTCCTTCAGGCTATGCAGGGTGAGGAGCGGGTAGCGGCCTTTATACGGGGAGACGGGTCCGTCCACAAGCTGGGAGACAAGCCGCTGGGCCGCCAGCATGCGCCCACCAAGGTCTTTTCCAGAAGACACGTTGCCAACGGCAGCAGGACCTTTTCCTTGTTGCAGCTCCTGCAACAGGCAATCAGCTTCGTGATCCGGCACGAACCAGTCCGGCTTTTCCGGCTGCACATACACCGGGATCCCGTCCTGCTCCAATCGTTGCCATTGTTCAAACATGCATGGGTCTCCTGGGATTTCCATCTGGAATTTAATGATTTCCTTCAATATAACGTAAAGGCGCAATCATCGCAAAGGACAAAACAAAAAACTTAAGCGCCGTGGCAGTGGCAGGGCGACGGAATAATGAGCATCGCCGTTGCCACAGCTGCCGTTCTTCTGATTGTAATGGCACGCTTATTTTGTTACAAAACGGCTTAGCGTCTTAGCGCCGTTGCGTTATAATTAGAAGCATAAAAATGGAGGAGCAATGGCAGAAGAGCGAACCACCCTGCGCAGACAGACCCTGACCGCCCGCGATAGCCTGTCTGCAGAACAACGGCAACAAAAAAGCGGGGCCATTACTGAACGAATCCTGGCTCTGCCAGAATTTGCCGGGGCCCGCAATGTTTTTGCCTATGTCAGTTTCCGGAGTGAGGTGGAGACCATTTCCCTGATTACGCATTGCCTGCACAAAGGCATGACCGTAAGTGTACCCCTAACCCTACCTGCGGAACACCGGTTGCTCCCCTATGCCATCAATGATTTAAACCGGGATCTTGCCCCGGGCTATTGCTCCATTCTGGAACCATTGAAAACCCTGCCCCTGATTGACCCTGCCTCCATCGAGGTGGTGGTGGTGCCGGGCAGTGTCTTTGACGTCGGGGGTGGACGGCTGGGGTACGGCGGCGGCTTTTATGATCGTTTTTTGCAGGGGGCGGCGCCCCAGGCTCTGCGAATAGGCCTGGCCTTCGATCTCCAGGTTGTTGAGGCCGTGCCGCTGGAAAGCCACGATCAGCCACTCGACTATCTTATCACCGAAACCCGCACTATTCATTGGGAGAGAAAAACATCATGCCCCGAAAAACAGCGGTCCTAAAAGACCCGCTCTTTCTGGAACACGACCCGGGCTACGATCATGTGGAAAGCCCGGAGCGCCTTACCGCCATCTACCAGGCCCTTGCCCAGGAAAAAGGTGAGGCCTATCTCTTTCCCGAATGTGAGCCTGCCAGCTACGATGATCTGGCCGCAAACCACACTCCTGAGCACATCGAACGGGTGGCCGAAACCGCAGGCAAGCAGTTCGACGTGCTTGACCCGGACACCTACACCTCGCCCCAATCCTACGAAGCAGCGGTACTGGCGGCAGGCGCGGTGATCACCGGGCTCAAGCTGGTGGCTTCCGGTCAGGCCGACAATGCTGCCGCCCTGGTGCGCCCGCCCGGCCACCACGCCGAAGCGGACCGGGCAAAGGGCTTCTGCCTGTTCAACAATATTGCCGTCGGCGCCCGCTACGGCCTGAAACATCTCGGCATGGAGCGGATCTTCATCCTCGACTGGGATCTGCACCACGGCAATGGCACCCAGCACTCCTTTTACGACACCGACCAGGTGCTCTACTGCTCCACCCATCAGTACCCGTTGTATCCGGGCACCGGCTCCCTCAAGGAAACCGGCACGGGCAAGGGCGAGGGCTACAACCTCAATGTGCCGCTGCCGGGAGGCCAGGGCGACCAGGACTTTGCCCGAATCGTGGATGAGCTTGTTGCCCCGGTTGCCCGCCAGTACAGGCCGGACTGCATCATGGTCTCGGCCGGCTACGACA
>CALMMG010000184.1 GCA_937868185.1 uncultured Pseudomonadota bacterium | reverse complement strand
TGTCGTAGCCGGCCGAGACCATGATGCAGTCCGGCCTGTACTGGCGGGCAACCGGAGCCACAAGCTCGTCCACGATTCGGGCAAAATCCTGGTCGGTCTGGCCGCCGGGTAGCGGCACATTGAGGGTGTAGCCCTCGCCCTTGCCTGCGCCGGTTTCCTTGAGGGAGCCGGTGCCAGGATACAGCGGGTACTGGTGGGTGGAGCAGTAGAGCACCTGGTCGGTGTCGTAAAAGGAGTGCTGGGTGCCGTTGCCGTGGTGCAGATCCCAGTCGAGGATGAAGATCCGCTCCATGCCGAGATGTTTCAGGCCGTAGCGGGCGCCGATGGCAATATTGTTGAACAGGCAAAAACCTTTGGCGCGATCCGCTTCGGCGTGGTGGCCGGGCGGGCGCACCAGAGCGGCGGCATTGTCGGCCTGACCGGAAGCCACCAGCTTGAGGCCGGTGATCACCGCGCCTGCCGCCAGCACAGCTGCCTCGTAGGATTGGGGTGAGGTGTGGGTGTCCGGGTCGAGCACGTCGAACTGTTTGCCCGCCGTCTCGGCTACCCGCTCGATGTGCTCGGCGGTATGGTTTGCGGCGAGATCACCGTAGCTGGCAGGCTCGCATGCGGGAAAGAGATAGGCCTCATCGTCCTCCTGGGCAAGAGCCTGGTAGATGACGGTAAGGCGCTCTGGGCTTTCCACATGATCGTAGCCTGGGTCGTGTTCCAGAAAGAGCGGGTCTTTTAGGACCGCGGTTTTTCGGGGCATGATGGTTTTCTCTCCCAATGAATAGTGCGGGTTTCGGTGATAAGATAGTCGAGTGGCTGGTCGTGGCTTTCCAGCGGCAAGGCCTCAACAACCTGGAGATCAAAGGCCAGGCCGATTCGCAGGGCCTGGGGCGCGGCAGCCTGCAAAAAACGATCATAAAAGCCGCCGCCATACCCCAGCCGGCCACCCCTGACGTCAAAGACACTGCCTGGCGTCACCACCACCTCGATGGAGGCAGGGTCCACCAGGGGCAGGGTTTTTAATGGTTCGAGAATGGAGCAATAGCCTGGGGCAAGATCCCGGTTTAAATCCTTGATGGCATAGGGGAGCAACCGGTGCTCCGCAGGCAAGGTCAGGGGTACACTTACAGTTATGCCTTTGTGCAGGCAATGCGTAAGCAGGGAAATGGTCTCTACCTCACTCCGGAAACTGACATAGGCAAAAACATTGCGGGCTCCGGCAAATTCTGGCAGGGCCAGGATTCGTTCGGTAATGGCCCCGCTTTTTTGTTGCCGTTGTTCTGCAGACAGGCTGTCGCGGGCGGTTAGGGTCTGTCTGCGCAGGGCGGTTCGCTCTTCTGCCATTGCTCCTCCATTTTTATGCTTCTAATTATAACGCAACGGCGCTAAGACGCTAAGCCGTTTTGTAACAAAATAAGCGTGCCATTACAATCAGAAGAACGGCAGCTGTGGCAACGGCGATGCTCATTATTCCGTCGCCCTGCCACTGCCACGGCGCTTAAGTTTTTTGTTTTGTCCTTTGCGATGATTGCGCCTTTACGTTATATTGAAGGAAATCATTAAATTCCAGATGGAAATCCCAGGAGACCCATGCATGTTTGAGCAATGGCAACGATTGGAGCAGGACGGCACCCCGGTGTATGTGCAGCCGGAAAAGCCAGACTGGTTCGTGCCGGATCACGAAGCTGATGGCCTGTTGCAGGAGCTGCAACAAGGAAAAGGTCCTGCTGCCGCCGGCAACGCGTCTTCTGAAAAAGATCTTGGTGGGCGCATGCTGGCGACCCAGCGTCTTGTCTCCCAGCTTGTGGACGGACCCGTCTCCCCGTATAAAGGCCGCTATCCTCTGCTTACCCTGCACAGCCTGAAGGAATGTTGGTTTCATCTCACCGACCGCTGCAACCTGGCTTGTCACCACTGTTTATTTGCCTCTTCTCCGGCCCAGGCCGCGACCCTATCCCCGGAAGCTTTGGCCCAAGGGATTGCCGAGGCCAGGGGACTGGGCTGTACCCTCTTCTATTTCACCGGGGGCGAACCCTTTGTCTATCCCGGTTTTGTCACCATGGTGGCGAAACTGCTTGTCGATCCGAAGATCCATGTGGTGGTGCTCAGCAATGGCTTGTTGATCAAGGAGCACCTTGCCGAACTGGCATCCCTGCCCAGGGACCGGTTCCACTTGCAGCTCAGCCTGGATGGCTTGGTCGAGCAACATGAAGCGTTACGAGGCAAAGGCACCTTTGCCGGGCTGCTGGAGAGTCTGGCCTTGCTTAAGGAGTTTGGCTTTCCCCTCACCCTGTCCGTGGCGGTGAACCGGGGCAATGTTAAGGAGCTGGCCGAGATTGTTGCCTTTGGCGCTGACCAGGGGATCGATAATATCCACCTGCTCTGGCATTTTGTCCGGGGCAAGGGGAGTCTGGAGCAGTTTGTCGCCCCGGTCGTGATTCTCCCTGAGTTGATCCGGGCCCAGGAGATGGCCGAAAG
>CALMMG010000183.1 GCA_937868185.1 uncultured Pseudomonadota bacterium | reverse complement strand
AGCTCGGAAAAAGAAAACGGCTTGGTGAGATAATCGTCCCCGCCAGCCTGTAATCCCTTGATCCGATCCTCAACCGAACGTTTAGCGCTAAGAATGATCACCGGAGTGTTAACCTGTCGACGGCGGAGCTGATCAAGCAGGGAAAGACCATCAAGCCGGGGCAGCATGATGTCAAGAACGGCAAGGTCGTAGGCGTCATCCAACGCCCGAACAAGACCATCCTCGCCATTGTCGACAACATCAATGGAAAAACCAGCTTGGCGGAGCCCCATGCTGATAAAAGAGGCAATTTTAGGGTCATCTTCAACTACGAGTATGCGCATGATCGCCTTCTCCTAAAAAAAATCACAGTCGCCCTCACAAAGGTAGCAGGCCTGCATTCCCCCGGCAATCAGAACTTTGCCCAGAGATGGAAGAGAAAGCCCCCTGCCGCAAAAAAAAGAATATGTGCGAGCAAATCTGACGGTATGGTATAATTAAAAATTATGTTGTTTTCCGGACTTAAGCTCCTTTTATCCGGAACATCCCGGGATTACACTGACAGCGAGACCTCTTTCACCCACACCATGACCATACCCCCAACCTTGCGCCCATATTTCTTCTGGCTGAAAGCCCTGACGATAAACCGCTATGCCGCATTCCTGCTCTTTCTTCTCGGCTATACGGAGATCCTTCAACAGCAGGGCGGCCTGCCTTCATTGCTGCCTGCCTGGCGGCTAGAAATCCCCCTGCTCCTCTATCTCTACTTCTTTCTCAATCAGCTCCTCCGCAAATCACGCTTGCAACCGCTGGTGGCTGCAGCACCGCTCGTCCTGTTTTACTGCGTGTTCGATGTCTACTTCATTATGTTTGGCAGGATGTTGCGCATCACCGAGATAACAGAACTGCCGGAGCTGCTGCAGGTTCTCCCCCCCCTGGCCCTCGCCCTGATCGGGACGCTGCTTGGCCTCCCCCTACTTGCCTTTCTCGCGTCCCTTGAATTTCGCACTCGCCGGGCAGCCATGGCCATGGCCTCGCTGCCTCTCCTGGCGCTGCTGATGATGGTGGAAATAACCCCGAACTTCTTCATGGAAGCTTTCCAGGTGACCCAGCAAGAGATCGTTTTCTATTCTGACACAGCCAGCGCCCGCAACAACGGTCGCCTGAGCATGATGCTGTACAATGAGGCAAGACGGAGAAGTTCCCGTGAAAAAATAGCCGGGCATCAAATGAACCCCGCATCCCTGGTTGATTCCGACAAAGTAATCGCTGAACTCAAGGCCCAGCGCGGAAAAAGAAATATCCATCTAATCGTTATGGAGAGCTTTCTGGATCCCGCACTTTTACAGAAAGCTTGTTTTTCTCGCAACCCCGCCCATCCCGCCTTCAGCAAACTGCTGGCCAAAAAAGGGGGAATCTCTATCTCCCCGGTGTTTGCCGGGAGTACTGCCCAAGCCGAGTTCGAGGTTCTTTGCGGGGCTCCGGCCCTACGGGAATTTTCAGGCATTGAATTCGACGTGTTCACCGGGGCCAAGACCCCCTGTCTTCCAAGAATTCTCGCCCAAGGCGGCTACGAGACCAACGCCACCAACTCCTACAAACCTGATTTTTTCAACTCAACCAATGCCTATACCGGAATTGGTTTTGAAAAAAAATACTACCCGCAAGAATTCACCGCAGGCTACGACACATATTTCTCCACGGGGGATGTGACAGACGAGGATTACATGTTCGACGGGGTACTTTTCTCCCAGAACCTTGAATTCATCACCAGACGAATCCGAGAAAACCCAACGCTCCCCATCTTCAATTATGTCATCGGAACATACGGACACACACCCCACGACCTCAACTCCGTCAAACGGCCAACGGTCATCAAAATGCTCGGGAAATTCCAGGACGAAGGGCTGGAGAAAGCCGTCAACCAGTACTACTACCGCACCGAGGCTATCGCTGCTTACGTAAAAGGACTGATCACCGCAGACCCAAAATCGCTGATAATCATCGTAAGCGACCATCTGCCGAGCCTATCGGGAAGCAAAACCTACAAGGACCTCAACTATCTTGGCGGAACCGTGGAAGCCACCTTTCTCAACCGAATCTACATCATCGAAAATGGGCGACCGGTACGGCAGAACACTATTCATCATTATGACATCCCTCGCATCATTCTCAACTACGCGACCAAAGGGAAATACTGCAAGGAACATGACTGCAACTTCACAACTCCCGACACCCAGGTTGCCAAAAACGCCTCACGGGACGGCTACCTGGACATCATGTCGCAAGCCATGGATGCTGCCTCACCCTTCCGCATGATCGGAGCAAAGACGCAGTGCGTGCAATGACCTCGATTCAGCCACGACTAAAAAACCCATGCCTTCCATGATGCATCTTTGGGGAATCTTCCCTCTTATCGCCGGGTTATCCCTTGTGCTAACCGGGATTATCCGGCGTTATGCTTTATCACGTAATCTTATCGATATCCCCAACATGCGAAGCTCACACCTGATTCCTACTCCGCGCGGGGGTGGCCTGGCCATTGTGGTAACTTTTTTCACAGGGCTGCTATGTCTGTGGCTGATAGGCTCTGTGCCGACAAAGGTATTGTTAGCCCTGACTGGCGCCGGAGGACTTGTTGCCTGGGTGGGTTTTTTGGATGACCGCCGCCATATAGCGCCACGGTGGCGTTTGACCGCCCATTTTCTTGGGGCTGCCTGGGGGCTTTTCTGGCTGGGGCAATTGCCGCCCCTCTCTGTCTTCGGACACCTATTGTATCTCGGTTGGCCCGGCTATTTGCTGGCCGCAGTGTATCTTGTCTGGCTGCTCAACCTGTACAATTTCATGGACGGCATTGATGGTCTCGCCAGCATTGAGGCGATCACTGTCTGCCTGGGCGGAGGGCTTGCATGTGCTCTCTCTGCTCCTGACGGGCAGCATTGGCTGACTCCGACATTACTGCTCTCTGCAGTTTCCGGCTTTCTTTTTTGGAATTTTCCACGGGCCAGAATTTTCATGGGAGATTCCGGCAGTGGTTTCCTGGGCCTAATCCTGGGACTTCTCTCGATTCAGGCGGCTCAAGTTACCCCGGAGCTCTTCTGGGGCTGGCTTATCCTGCTCGGGGTTTTTATCGTTGACGCCACAACGACTTTGTTTCGCCGGGTGATACGGGGAGAGGC
>CALMMG010000182.1 GCA_937868185.1 uncultured Pseudomonadota bacterium | reverse complement strand
CCTCCTGCATCCGGTTCGAGTTGCTGACGATGCTGGCCACCCGGTATTTTTCCGAGAGTTCCCGCCGCAGTTGGGTATTTTCCTGCACCAATCGCTCCCGCTCCTGGTTTACCGCCTGGATGCGAACCACGGTCTGGGCGATGAGGCCGGAAAGCACGGTGAGAAACTGGAGATCTTTTTCAAAATCGATGCCTTCCTGGTAGTTGCGGTCCACGCTCAGGGCACCGATGGTGGTGGCTCCGTGCTTGATGGGCACGCAGAGAAAGGAGAGCGCTTCCTGGTTTTTTTCGGCCCTGGCTCGGGTTTTGTTTAAAAAAAGCGGTTCCTGGCTGATCTGTGGCACCACAATGGGGGAGCCGCTTGCCACTACTCGGCCGGTGATGCCTTCACCGAATTTATAAATCCCGCGCTTCCGGGCTTCCGCAGTCATGCCGGGGGCCACCTCTGTTTCGATCTGGCCGGTGAGCGGGTTGGCGATGGTCACCGCGCCGTTGCCCAGGCGGGTGCGCTCGGCCAGTACGGTGAGGCTTTCCTCCAGGCATTTGCGCAGGTCGTCCGACGAGGCCAACGCCCGAGTTATCTCATACAGGGTGGCCAGATCGATGGGTTGGTTGTTTTCCAGCATGTGTTTTCCTTAGGTCTTTCTTACGGTTTGGTATGCACCATTTTGTAATGCGCAGGTCATTGTAACAAATTTGTTTGATATTGCACCTGGAAATGTGGGTGCGCTAAGGAGGTGGCGAAGGCTTGTGCTACAGGTTGCGGGTAAGGTAGTCAGTCCAGATTGTGTAGCCAAGGTCGCTGAAATGCACGCCATCGTCGGTAAAGCAGGCACCAACGGACTGGGCCTCCTTGTTGAAAGCCGCAAACAGGTCAAGGAACCCGGTTTTTTTCTGGTGACAGAGCTGGAGTAAACCTTTGTTCACGCGGGGGATAGTGGAGGGGGCAAGATAGGGGGACTGGAAGGGCGGCAGGTTGGTGATGGTAATGCGTTCCGGAGGGAGTATGTCGATCAAAGCGGCCAGGATTTTTTCGTAGTCTGGCAGAAATGCATAGTCTCCCATGAGCAGATTGTTGGTGCCGATCATGATCAGCACACGCTCCGGATCGGGGCAGCGACGTAGATGAAGAGGAAGGCAGTCAAGCAGGCCCGCCACGGTTTCTCCACCCCTTCCACCGTTGACCACCGTATGTGCAGGAAAACGGGTCTGCCAGTTGTAGAATTCAATCAGAGAATCGCCAAGGAACAGAAGCTTCATGGCTGTTAGCTCAGGAGGGTTTGGAGACAAAGACCGTTGCCGCCAGGTTCTCGACAGTCACTGAGGCGCCACGTACCGATGGCCCCTTGGTTTCACTCACGATATCTTTTGGGGATGCGGCGGCGGTGTCGATCAGCCTGTGCCAGAGGCGACCGGTGGGCGGCGCTGGAATGATGAATTTCTCTGGAGTATGCCCGCCGTTGAGCATCACGAAGAAGTCATCGTCGTGCCGTACTCCGGCGGTGGTTCCATGCAGAACAAAGGCCAGGGTTTTGCAGTCTGACGACCAGTCCGGTCTCCCCGGCGTGGTGGACTGCCACTCGATTTCCGGGTTCTCTTCGCTGGCGGGGAAAAAATCGGTGCGCTGAAAGACCGGGTGGTTTTTCCGTAAAGCGATGAGTTGGGTGAAGAATCGGAGCAACCCGTGGTTTAGCTCCGCTAGCTCCCAGTTGAGCCAGCTTATCTCGTTGTCCTGGCAGTAGGCGTTGTTGTTGCCCTGCTGGGTTCGTCCGAATTCATCGCCCGCCACCAGCATGGGGACCCCTTGGGAAAGCATGAGGAGCGTGGCAAAGGTTTTGATTCGTCGCTTCCGCAGCCTTTCGATGGCTGCGTTGTTCGTTACCCCTTCGCTGCCGCTGTTCCAGCTCATATTGTCGTTGCCGCCGTCCCGGTTGTCTTCGCCGTTGGCCAGGTTGTGTTTTTCGTTGTAGCTCACCTGGTCGTAGAGGGTGAAGCCGTCGTGGCTGGTGATAAAATTGATACTGTTGCGCGGGCTGCGGCCGTCGTCCTGGTAGAGGTCGGCGCTGCCGGAGATGCGGGTGGCAAGGGGGGCCACCATACCCTCATGTCCGCAGAGAAAGCGGCGAACATCGTCGCGGAATTTGCCGTTCCATTCGGCCCAGCGCCGGTTGGTGGAAAAACTCCCTACCTGGTAGAGGCCTGCGGCGTCCCAGGCCTCGGCAATGATCTTGGTGTCTGCAAGGATGGGGTCTTCGGCGATCTTTTCCACCATGGGCGGGTTGCTCAGCACGTTGCCCTGCTGGTCGCGGCCCAGGACGCTGGCCAGATCGAAGCGGAAGCCGTCCACGTGCATCTCAATCACCCAGTAGCGCAGGCAGTCCATGATCAGGTGCCTCACCAGGGGATGGTTGCAGTTCACCGTGTTGCCGCAGCCTGAGAAGTTGAGGCATTCACGGCTCTGTGGGTCCAGCAGATAATAGATGACATTGTCCAACCCCCTAAAGCTGATGACCGGACCGTCGCCGCCGCCTTCCGCCGTATGGTTGAAGACCACGTCGAGAATCACCTCGATACCGGCCCGATGCAATGCCTTGACCATTTCCTTGAATTCCCGGATCTGATTGCCGCTGCGGCCATTGACCGCATAGGCGGCCTTGGGGGCGAAAAAGGAGATAGGGCTGTAGCCCCAGAAATTCTTCAGCCGCTCCCCGGTGAAGGGGTTGCTGTTGGTGATTTCAAGTTCGTTGAATTCGGTGACTGGCAGGAGCTCCACCGCAGTAATGCCAAGTTTTTTGAGATAGGGGATCTTTTCCACCACGCCCTGGTAGGTGCCGGGATGCGGCACGCCGGAACTCGCATGCTGGGTGAAGCCCCGGACATGGAGTTCGTAGATGACACTCTTTTCCAGGGGGATGTTGAGAGGGCGGTCGCCTTCCCAGTCAAAGTCGTCGCCGATGATGCAGCAGCGTCGCTGGAAGGAACTCAAAGGGGTGCAGAGCCCGGTGCGGCAGTAAGGCACTCCCCACTCGGAGCCTCCGGTAAGGGCCTTGGCGTACGGGTCGAGCAGAAGATTTTTCTCGGAAAAAAAATGACCCGCCCCCTTGGGGTCGTATGGGCCGGACATCCGGTAGCCATAGCGCAGGTTGGTGTCGAGGTCATGGAGCAGGATATGCCAGATGTGGCCGGTCCGGTTGATCTTCGGGTCAAGGGGGATCTCGGCACAGGGATTCTCGGTGCCGGACTTGAAAAGCACCAGGGTTACGCTTTCTGCATGCCGGGAGAATACGGAGAAATTGACCCCCTCCGGCTTGAGGAAGGAGCCCATGGGCAGCGGGTACCCGGCGCTGGTGGTGAATTTTTCTTTGCTCATGGCATAATTCCCCTTGCGAAGAAGAAAAAGTGTAACTATTATTGATAATGATTACTAATTCAAGAAAGCAGTTACTGTATTATATCGTTTTCTGGGAAAGGAAGGAATTAAAACCGAGGAGGTGTGCTATGGGATTAGCGGACAGGTTGGGTATGGCTGGGAACCATCTGGCAATTGACTGGGATATCACCCCCGCGGATACCTTTGCCATGTTTGAAAGTTGGGGCGGCAAGGATCAGGAGCGGATCCGCAGCAACTCGGAGCTCCACTATTACTTTTATATCGATAACTGGAATTACCCGGCCAAGCTCTGCTTGATGGAGCGAGGCGTGAAGCACGCCAAGATTATAGCCCACATTGATTGCCCGCAGGAAATGCTGGAAAAATGCGTGGCCCGGCAGGGAACGGATATGCGCGATAAGAGTTACGCCATTGACGAGGGGATCAAGCAGTGGCTGCTGGAGAAAATTATCGAGAGTGAAGATTCCTCCCGGATCGCGCTGGTGGACAACTCGGTGAAGCCGGAGGGAATGGAGACCGGACTGCCGAAGAAGGGAGCCCCTCTGCCAGTTTTTGAAAAGGTCAGTCTGCGTGCTGTTGGTGTCGTGCTCACTGAGCAGGAAGTGGCTGGTCTGGCCGCGCAGCATAATTTTTACGACAGCCGCCACAATCCTCAAGGAAAATTCAGCAACGTCTTAGTGGACAACGGCGATGGCCTGACCGTTACCGACCAGGCCACTGGGGTCATGTGGCAACGTGGCGGCTGTGATCTCACCGCCATTCGCAATGTGCAGAAATATGTAGCAGAGCTCAATCGTCAGCGCTTTGCCGGCTTTGATGATTGGCGGCTGCCCACCATGGAAGAGGCTTTCTCTCTTCTGGAGCCGCAGGTGAATGAAAAGGGTGCCCATCTCCACCCCTGTTTTTCCAGGGAGCAGCCCTTTGTTTTTCTCGCTGATCAGCGTAAACCCGGCGGCTATTGGTTTATGGATTTCAAACAGGGTACGGCGTTTTGGGCTTCGGGCTCTATTCCCGGCGGGTTCGGGAGGGTGTGTCGATCCGTTTGATGCAGGAAAAAATAAGCGCAACAGAAAAGGGCTGCCATTCGGCAGCCCTTTTCTTGTCTGGGGCAGTGAAACGACGATCAACAAATTCTTGCAATTTATTTGACCCGGTTATAAAGAATCTACGAGGTTGCAATGTGGATCAAGTCTTCCCGTCTAACTTTGGGCGGGAATTTTTATTGAAAACCCGAGCGAGAGGAAACCCCCATGCCTGAGTTTAACAATGTCACCATCGTGAAAAAAGCCAATGTCTACTTTGACGGCAAGGTCACCAGCCGGACGGTGGTGTTTGCCGACGGATCCCAGAAGACCCTGGGCGTCATGCTGCCCGGAGAGTACGAGTTCAACACAGCGGATAAGGAAATCATGGAGATCATGGCCGGAGAGTTGGAGGTTCTGTTGCCCGGTGCTTCCGACTGGAAGACGATCCATGGCGGAGAGGCCTTCGAGGTGGCGGCCCATTCCAAGTTTAGCCTGAAGGTCAGGATCCTTGCCGACTATTGTTGTTCATTTATAAAGTAGAGTTGCCGATAAAAAAAGCCATCGGGGCGCTTGCACCGATGGCTTTCTCCCCCAATGCGATAGTTCCTCTGCCAAACATCTCCGTCTTGAAATCCTCAAATCCCACGTTGTTAAAGGGCGTGCCCTCTTTGGTCGAACTTTTTTGTGGTGAGAGGCGGCCTGGTGCTGCATCTATCTTTTGCAACGGCCGGCTGTTTTGCCGAATGTCTGGTGCGGAGGAATTCTTCTCTTTTGCTGCCTTTTAAGCTTAATTTTTTGCGGAATCCCCGGTAATCAAGTTCTGCAGCTCGCGGACATGGGCAAGCATGGTGTGGCTTTCGGCAAAAAGTTCTTCCGAGGCGGCGGCGGATTCTTCGGCGGTGGCGGCATTATTTTGCACCACGGTATCCATCTCCTGGAGGGCGAGGTTGATCTGATTTACCCCGTCTGTCTGCTCTTTTGCCGCAGTGGAGATCTCGTTGATCAACACCGAAACCTTGCCAGTGCCTTCCGAGACCTTGTTGAACTCATCATTGGTCTTGTGCACCAGTACCGTGCCGTCCTGCACCTTGTTTACCGTTTGTTCAATTAAGACTGCGGTTTCCCGGGCCGCTTCTGCGGCCCGCAGGGCGAGATTGCGAACCTCGTTGGCCACCACAGCAAAGCCGGCGCCTGCTTCCCCGGCACGGGCCGCTTCCACCGCGGCGTTGAGGGCAAGGAGATTGGTCTGGAAGGAGATTTCATCGATGGTTTTGATGATTTTTGAGGTCTGCTCGCTGGCGGAAGAAATTTCGGCCATGGCAGTGGTGAGTTGCTGCATGGAAACGGCCGCCTGGCTGGTCACGCTGTTAACTTCCGTCATGACCGCGTTGGCCTGCTGGGCGTTGTCCGCGCTGTGTCGGGTCATGGAGGAGATTTCCTCCATGGAGGCAGAGGTTTCTTCCAGGGAAGCAGCCTGTTCGGTGGCCCCTTCGGCCAGTTGCTGGCCTGCGCCGGCAACCTCGCCAGCTGCGGCGGAGATCTGATCGGCGCCTGCGGTCAGGCCGGTGATCGCCTTTTTGAGGGGAACAGTGATGCCGCGGGTGATGATAAAGGCCAAGGTGCAGCCGCCAATGAAGATGCCGATGGCAATGAGGATAATCAGGATCTGGAGATCCTTGCCTTCAGTAAGGGCATTATTGGAGACATGTTCCCCCTCGGCGCTATTAATTTTGCCAAATTCGCTGATGGCTTCGCGAATCTTGACAGCCACCGCCTCTTGGGCATCAGCTTTTTCCTGTATCAGAGCAAGGTTGTTCGCTTGGGCTGCATCCATGAGATCGCGCGCCGCCGGCGCCAGCTTGTCATGCAGCTGCATGATAAGCTCGAGCTTCTCAAGCCAGCCAGCCTGTACCAGCTCTTCATCGGCCTGAATGGTAGTCCGGGCGTGGGCAAAGGCTTCATCCGCCTGTTTGTCGATACTGTCGAAGCGCTCCCGGTATACGGAATCTTTGTGAATGACAAAGTTTGCGGCGGCAAGTTGTTGACGGCTGACCAGGAGGGCCAGGTCTCCGCCGAGATAGGCAAGGGGCAAGTGGGTATTTTGCAGATCCTTGACGGAGGTCACCATTTGGGCGGATTTGAACACGGCAAAACTGGTGCCAATGGTGGACAGCACAACCAAGAAGCCAAAGCCGGCCACCAGTTTCATTGCCAAAGAGGTTTTTGCAAAATTCATAGGAGATACTCCTGTGATTGGGTCCGGTGCCTGAAAGAGTCAGTATCGTGCGAGCCGAAGCGAGAAGGGGGGAGCGAGGCGATTTAAACTGAAACTTATATAGTAATTATAATCAATACTTGCAAGCATTTTTTGGGCGGAGACAGAGGATGTGAGAGGGGGATAGCTCTTAGACGCCTAAGGCACCCATATAAAAGAACCAATGGTGCAAGTCTTGTACGAATAGTCTACGGAGATAAAGTTTGGATTGCAAGGGGGCAATCATTGGGATGAGATTATGTTTCAGGAGTTATGATGCGTGTGTTGTGCGGATCAGCAAAGAGGCGGAAGTGAAAATGTAATCCAGACGCATTGTTTCAGAAATTCTCCTATGCTACTATGATACTGGTTTGGCCGTGGTTCAACGTAGGAATAATTTTTCAGGGAAATTATCATGGGAATGTGGGGAAAATCAATCTTGTTTCTTGTCCTCTTTCTTGCGACCGTGCCAGCTTTTGCCAAGCAGGAGTGGCTTAGCGTTGCCGTGCGCAATGGGGCCCTGCGTCAACAGCCCATGCCCTTTGGCAAGGTTATTGCCAGTCTTGGCTACGGCGAGCGGGTCGATGTGCTTGAAGAACAGGGCCTTTGGCTCAAGGTGCGGGATCAGGGGCAAGGCCGGGAAGGCTGGATGCACCGCGCCAGTCTCCTTGCTAAACCCATTGTCTTGAAACCCGGAGAACGGGTCAAGGCCGGAGCCTCGGAGGATGAGCTGGCCTTGGGTGGCAAGGGCTTCAATGCCCAGGTAGAGGCCGAGTACAAGGCCCATCAAAAGAATCTCGATTATGCCTCGGTGGATTGGCTGGAGCGTATTCAGGTGAGCCCGGAGGCCATGCGGGAGTTTCTGGCCAAGGGCGGATTGCAAAGCACCGAGGGAGGCAACACCCATGGGAAATAAACGGGTGCTTCTCGCTGTTCTGCTGTCTTTTTGCTGCGCCGTGCTGGTCAGCGGTTGTGAAACCACTAATCTTATGGATGGCCTCGGGGCGATCCAGGTGGGCAATTTTCGCCTCAGCGAATCACAGGTGGGAGCGATCAAGAAAACCGCCCAGGCTATGGACAAGGCCTTCACCGACATCACCCCGGAGCAGGAATACTATGTGGGGAGGGCGGTGGGCGCCACCCTGCTGGGGAAATACCGCCCCCGCACCGAAGCCAAAACCGTGCAATATCTGAACCTGGTCGGTCAGTCCCTGGCCAGGGTATCCGACGTGCCGGAGACCTATGGCGGCTACCATTTCGTGTTGCTGGAGGATGACGGGATCAATGCCTTTGCCGCGCCTGGCGGTTTGATCTTTGTCAGCCTGGGCATGTTGCGTTGCTGTCAGGACGAGGATACCCTGGCTGCGGTGCTGGCCCATGAAATCGCCCATGTCCAGTTAAAACACGGGTTGCAGGCCATCAAGACCAGCCGGCTGACCAACGCCTTCTCCATCATGGCCACCGAGGGTGCCAAGCAGGTCGGGGGGGCGCAACTGGCACAACTTACCGGAATTTTTGAAGATTCTATCCGCGATGTTACCACCACCTTGGTTAACAGCGGTTATTCCCGCGCTTCGGAACGGGAGGCGGATGCCGCAGCCGTGGTGATTCTCGGGCGGGCGGGCTATGATCAGCGGGCCTTGGTCGGGATGCTTGCTGAGATGAAGAAACGGCTGAACCCGCAGGGGGTGGATTTTGCCAAGACCCATCCCGATCCGGCGGACCGGATTGCTGAACTTGAGCCCCTGTTTACCGAGGTCAAGGCTCCTGCTGGCAAGGTGCAGCGTCAGCAACGGTTCAAGAGCATTATGGGCAGCATCTGATCGTGGTCAAAAAAGGGTTCATTGGGCTTGGCCTTGGCCTGATCGCCAGTGTAGTGGCGCTTCTTCTCTGGCATCAGGGGCTGCTTGTCGGCTTCGAGCAGACTGCTTGGCAGTGGCGGGTTGCCCATTTTGCCAAGCCGACCCCGGCCACCAGTCAGCTACGGATCATCGCTTTAGATCAGCAAAGCCTCGATTGGGGGCGCAGGGAAAACGGTCTGTCCTGGCCCTGGCCGAGGCAGGCGTATGCAACGGTTCTCGCCTTTTGTAAACGGGCGGGGGTCAGGGCGGTCGCCTTCGATGTGCTGTTCAGCGAGCCATCGCTCCACGGTGTGGCCGATGATCAGGCCCTAGGCCAGGCCATGCAGGAGAATGGCCCCGTGGTGCTCAGCTACATCCTTTCCCCTCCCGGGGAGGGGTCGGAGGAGGAAGGAGTCGGCCCGCCTGCGCTGACCATTTCCGGTTTCTCCTCGTGGCTTGCCAAAAGCAAGGCCCCGGTGCAACCCCGGGCGGTGACCATGCCGGTGGTGGAGTTGGCCGGCAGCGCCGCTATGCTTGCCAATATCAGCAACCGTCCCGACCCGGACGGAGTGTTCCGTAGAGCCCCCCTGTTTGTTAATCTTGCCGGCCAGCCCGTGCCCTCTCTGGCTCTGGCCGCCTATCTTGCCGGAGCCCCTGGCCCGGTTCCTCTGTCGGTCAGGGAAAACCATCTGCAGGTGGGGAAACTCGGGGTGCCGCTTGATGCGGCAGGGGAGGCCATCCTCAATTTTCGGGGACCATCCAGCACCGTCGCAACCATTTCCCTGGCAGCGGTGGTGCAGTCCGAACTCCAGCTTGAGGCAGGGGAGAAGCCGGTTATCGATCCGGCGGAATTCAAGGGAGCCTACGTCTTTTTGGGCCTGACCGCCCCAGGGCTTTACGACCTCAGGTCTATTCCCATCGATGGGGTCTATCCGGGGGTGGAGATCCACGCCACCATGCTGGATAATCTCCTGTCTCAGGATTTTCTTCGTGACAGTCCGGGATGGCTGGGGCCGGCCCTGGCCTTGTTTTTTGGGGGGCTGGCCGCAGTGGTTATTCTTTTCTGCCGCAATGCCTGGCAGTCGGGCTTGGCCTTTGTCCTCCTGCTCCCCCTGCCTTTTCTCGCTGGTTTTGTTGCCTATGGGCAAGGGGTCTGGCTGCCTGTGGCTGTGCAGGCGGTGGCGGTTCTTCTGGCCCTGATCAGCGGGGTGGTGTTCAACTTCGCCACCGAAGGGCGGAAAAAACGCTACATCAAACGGGCCTTCAGCCAGTACCTCCATCCCACCGTGATCGACCAGTTGGTGAGCAACCCAGAGCGGTTGCGGTTGGGCGGCGAGAAGCGGGAGCTGTCCATCTTCTTCTCCGATCTGGCTGGATTCACCACCATGTCCGAACGGCTGGATCCGGAGCGGCTCACCCTGCTGCTCAACGAGTATCTTTCCGCCATGACCGATATCATCCTGGAATCGGGGGGTACCATCGACAAGTATGAGGGGGATGCCATCATCGCCTTCTGGAATGCCCCCCTTTCCCAAGCCGATCATGCCAGTCGTGCGGTGCAGACCGCCTTGCGCTGCCAAGAGCGGCTAGCAGCGTTGCGTCCGGATTTCAAGGCGCGGTTTGACTGTGATCTGTTCATGCGGATTGGGGTCAATACCGGCCCGGTGGTGGTGGGGAACCTTGGTTCGGTCCAGCGTTTCGATTACTCCATCTTGGGAGACAACGCCAATGTCGCGGCCCGGTTGGAAGGGGTCAACAAGGAGTTTGGCACGGAGATCCTCATCTCCGAGGCGTGCCGTCTGCAGCTGCCAGAAGGTCTGCGGGTCCGGGAGATCGCCCGGGTCGGGGTGGTGGGAAGGAAGGAGCCCATCACCGTGTTTGAACCCCTTGCCTCGGGAAGCAACGAGGATGCACGGATCGACCGGTTCGCCGCAGCCCTTGTTCAATACTATCAGGGAGAGGTTGCCCTTGCCCGGGTAACGTTTCAGGACCTGGCCGCAGACGATGGCGTGGCTGCCCGTTATGCCGCCCGCTGCCGCGAGGCGCTGGACAATCCGCCCCTTACCTGGGACGGGGTGTGGCGGATGGGCAGCAAATGACCCCGAACGCTTCAGGAGTTAAGAGCGCCTCATCTTTGGGCCTCATCCGCCCATTTGTCCGGCAATATTCCTCCCGTCTCGTCGGCGGGATTATTGCCCTGTTAGCCGTTGACCTGTTGCAGTTGGGCATCCCCCGGTTGGTGAAAAGGGCGGTGGATCTTCTGGCCCACGGCACTGCCAGCCAGCTGGCCCTGGCCCAAAGCGCCTTTGCCATTTTCCTGCTTGCCATAGGCATTGCCGGCTGTCGTTTTGTCTGGCGCTATCTGATTCTTGGTTTTTCCCGGATGGTGGAGCGCGACCTGCGTGATAATTTTTTTCAGCACCTGCTCACCCTGGACCGGCCCTTCTTTCAAAAAAAGCCGGTGGGCTCGATTATGGCCCTGGCCACCAATGATCTGGCTGCGGTGCAGTTGGCCGGGGGCATGGGTTTGGTGGCCTGCGCCGATGCCGCGATCATGGGTATCGCCGCCATGGCCTGCATGGCCTATATCAGCCCGCGCCTCACCCTGATTGCCGTGATTCCCATGCCGTTTTTGGCCTTGTTAACCAGGGTGCTCTCCGCCCGGCTGCATCGCCGCTTTCTCAAGGTCCAGGAGCAGTTTTCTCACCTCACCGAATTTGCCCGCAGTACCATCACCAGCATTCGGTTGCTCAAGGCCTACACCCAGGAAGGACCGCAAGCCGAGAGCTTCAACCGTCTCGGTCGCCAGTACCAGCAGGATAACATCCGCTTGGCCAGGGTGCATGGCACGCTGTTTCCCATTTCCGGGCTGGTTGGCAATGCCAGCTTGGTGCTGGCGATCTTTTTCGGCGGGCGATTGGTGATCGGCGGTGCGATCACGGTGGGGGATTTTGTCGCCTTTATCTCCTATCTTTCCCTGCTGACCTGGCCCATGATGGCGGTGGGTTGGGTGGCCAATCTGTTCCAGCGCGGGCTTACCTCCCTGGGGCGGCTTGACGAGGTCATGCAGGCCAATCCCACCCTAATGGAACCTGCGCAGCCTGTTTCTTTTCCCTCCGGGCAAACCGATGTCAGCCTGCGCCATCTCCATTTTCAGTATGAGGGGCAGGAACAGCCAGCCTTGACCGAGGTCAGCTGCGTCATCCGGGGTGGGGAGATTGTCGGTCTGGTAGGGCGAAGCGGCTCGGGAAAATCCACCTTATGCCATCTTCTGGCTCGGCAATATCCCGTGGAGGATGGGGTGCTTTTTATTAATGGTATTGATATCAATCGGTTGTCTCTATCTGCGGTGCGCGAGCGGGTTGCGTATGTGCCCCAGGATGTGTTGCTTTTTTCCGACACCGTGGCGGCCAACATTGCCTTTGGCAACCCAGAGGCCAGCCAGGAGCAAATCGAGGCGGCGGCCAAAATCTGTCGCATCCATGAAGAAATCCTTGGTTTTAGCGAGGGGTATCAGACTAGAATCGGCGAGCGGGGCGTCAAGCTTTCCGGCGGTCAGCGCCAGCGTATCGCCCTGGCCAGAGCCCTTCTTCTCGACCGGCCCCTGCTGATCATCGATGACAGCCTCTCGGCAGTCGATTTGGAAACGGAGCAGGAGATCATCTCCGGGTTGGCGGTCTATCTGCCGGGGCGAACCTGTCTCATCGTTTCCCACCGGATCGCCCCCTTGCGGGACGCGGCACGGATCATGGTCTTGGAGGAAGGTCGGCTGCTGGCCCAGGGCAACCATATCGAGCTGCTGGCCACCAGCCCCTTCTACCGTACCATGTATCACCAACAGCAGATGCACCGCCACCGGGAAAAGGAGCTGTAATCGTGCGGGATAATTACGGCTATTTCGAAGAAGACCATCTGGGCAAGTTCGGCGATCTCAGCCTGTGGCGGCGGATTGTCTTTTTGGGCAAGCCATACTGGATTGGGGCCTTGCTGGCCGTGTTGCTTTCCTTTGTCGTGGTGGGCTGCGGCCTCTCCCTGCCCTATCTGATCCGGTTGGCCGTGGATGATTTCATCCTCAACACCGGGCCCGCTGCCGAGGTCCGCCTTGAGGGACTCAAGCACCTGGCCCTGGCTTTTTGCGGTCTTATGGCCTTTGAATTTTTCGGTAATTTTGTCCAGGTGCTGATCCTAGAATGGACCGGGCAAAGGATCATGCACCGGATGCGGCAGATGATGTTTGTCCATCTCCTGCGACTTGACCTGACATTTTTTCA
>CALMMG010000181.1 GCA_937868185.1 uncultured Pseudomonadota bacterium | reverse complement strand
GCATGATACTGGAGGAGGTGGCGCCCATGGATTTCAGGATGGCGATGTCCTTGTTTTTTTCCATGACCACCATGATCAGGGTGCTGACGATATTGAAGGCAGCGACCATCACCACCAGGGCCATGATCACCGAAAGGGCCGTCTTTTCCAACTGGAGAGCGGAAAAAATGTTCCGGTTCATCCGCATCCAGTCCTTGGCGAAATAATTGGGTCCCAGGGCGTGTTCGATCCGCTTTGCAACCTGGTCCGCCTGATTGAGATCCCTGGTTTTTACTTCCAGGCCATGCACTGCGCCGGGCAGATCAAAAAATTGCTGCGCCGTTTGCAGGGACACATAGGCCAAGGCAGAATCATACTCGTACATTCCGGTTTCAAAAATCCCGACGACCTCACAGGTTGAGACCTTGGGGATCACGCCCATGGGCGTAAGGGGGCCTGACGCCGAGATCAACCGCACCCGGTCATGGACCGAGACATGCAACTGGGCGGCAAGCTCCTTTCCAAGGATAATGCCCGGCAGCCTTCTCGCGCCAACGCCCTGCCCGGACGACAAATCCGCGATCTTTCCTTTGCGCAGATTCTTTTCCAGATTAAGCACGCCCTGGGCCGTGGCAGGATCAAGGCCGCGCAACACGGCGCCGGTTCCGCCCTCGCCACTGGTGATCATGGCCTGGCTATAAAGATAGGGCGTGACCCCGCTTACCCCCTCAACCGCACGAACCTTTGCGGCGACCTCCTCGTATCCCCTGATATTGCCGGTATAATCCTGAACCACAACATGGGAGTTGATACCGAGAATCTTATCCCGAAATTCGGAGGTAAAGCCGGTCATCACCGCAAGCACCACGATAAGGGCCATGACCCCAACCATTACCCCGGCAATGGAGATCAGCGAAATAAGCGAGATGAAGCCGTGCTTGCGCTTGGCCTTCAAGTATCGCAGGCAGACAAACCACTCAAATTGCACAATTTACCTCTTTTTCTGGATCAGTCCAAAAAGAACACCCCTCTCTACAGCCAAAAATGCAAGCGATTACAGGGATTACTTGCTCTCCGGCCGCAGATGCGGAAAAAGGATAACGTCACGAATCGAGGCAGAGTCGGTCAACAGCATGACCAAGCGATCGATACCGATCCCTTCCCCTGCCGCAGGGGGCATACCATATTCCAGGGCCCGGACAAAATCCTCATCCATCTCGGGAAAGATTTCCTCGTCGTTGCCCCGTTCGGCAATCTGCTTTGTAAGCCGCTCTTTCTGGTCAATGGGATCATTGAGTTCGCTGAAGGCATTGGCAATTTCCCGCCCGGTCACGAAAAGCTCAAACCGGTCCGTGACCTCGGGGTTCTTCTCGTTACGGCGGGCCAGGGGCGAGACCTCGGTGGGATACTGGGTCACGAAGGTGGGATTGATCAGCCTTTCTTCCACTAACAGTTCAAACAGTTCAGTCTTGGCCTTACCGTGTCCTGCCAGCGGTTCAAGGGCAATGCCCTTTTCCTTGGCAAACTGCCGGGTGCGGGCCGGATCAGCGAGCACAGCCTGGTCAACCCCACCCACCTCGATCAGCGCCTCGTCCATGGTATAGCGCTTCCAAGGCGGGGAAAGATCGACCTCCTGACCCTGGTAGCTCACAACCATGGAGCCGGTGACCTCGGCGGCGATGTAGGAAACCATCTCCTCGGTGAGATCCATGAGATCCTCGTAGGTGGCAAAGGCCTGATAGAATTCAAGCATGGTGAATTCTGGATTATGGCGGGTGGAAAGCCCTTCGTTCCTGAAATTACGGTTGATCTCAAAGACCTTTTCAAAGCCGCCAACCAGCAACCGCTTCAGGTAAAGCTCCGGGGCAATGCGCAGGTAGAGATCCATACCCAGGGCATTATGGTGGGTCTTGAAGGGCTTGGCCGTGGCCCCGCCGGCAATGGCCTGCATCATTGGGGTCTCAACCTCCATGAAGCCCCGGTTTACCAAAAAATCGCGGATCAGCCGGATGATCTCCACCCGCTTGCGGAAGGTGTCGCGCACCTCCGGGTTCATGATCAGATCAACATAACGCTGACGGTAGCGGGTTTCCACATCGGTGAGGCCGTGGAATTTCTCCGGCAGAGGCCGCAGTGATTTGGTGATCGGCTTCAGGGTTGCCGCATCGATGGTGAGCTCTCCGGTCTGGGTACGAAACAGAGCGCCGCCAAAACCAACGATATCGCCAACATCGAGTTTCTTGAAGATCTGGTAGACCTCCAAGCCAACCTCATCACGCTTGACATACACCTGGATGCGCCCAGTTTCATCCTGGATTTGGACAAAGGCGGCCTTGCCGAACTTGCGCAACGCCATGATCCGGCCTGCCACCGACTTGATCCCCTCTTCCAACGGCGCGTCCGGGTTGTCGTTTTTCGCCAGGACATCATTGATCCGGTGAGCGGGTTTGAAATCGTTGGCATAAAGATTAACCCCCAACTCTGCCAGCTCTTGGGCCTTTTGACGGCGTTGCGTCAATACCTGATTCAGTTCTTCCATATCATCAATACTCAAACTCTTAAATAGTGGTTGGATAAAAGATAGCCAGGCAGCATCTGCGCCTTTTAAAGATATTTGTCACGCAACAGCTTGGAAAGATCCCTGGTCAGGGCCAGCACCTTTTTGGCATGAGACAGAGGCAGGGAGCCGGTGCCGCAACTTGGGGTGATCAGGGTCTGTTGCAACAGGGACTTATAATCCCAAGCACCGCCGACCAGCTGAGCGGCCTGCGCCTCCCAGCGCGCCAGAAGAGACTCAGCCGTTTCCTTTTCAATATATTCCTTCTCCGAAGTGGGCACGATCCCCCAGGCAATAATACCGCCCCGTTCCAGAAAAGCGTACAACGTCTCCTTACAGGCAACCAGCTTGTCGAAAAACCCGTAGGCGTCAAAACTAACGATATCAAGCGAGGTGGACAAGAGAAATTCCCAGTCCGTGTTGGCGCAGACATGAACACCCACCAGCGCGCCCGCAACCTGGGCCGCGCCGATAATCTCGTTGAGTTCCTGCCCAAGCTCATCCAGGGAAACACTGAGGAAAGCAGAGGAACCTAGCCCGGCCAAGGCCGGTTCGTCTATGAAGAGAATGACCGGGGCCTGCGACTGCGAAAGGAGTTGCACCTGCCAGGCAGCCTTAAGGGAAAGCCCCTTCACCACCATTTCCCGGATGGTGGGCTCATAATAGGCAGCCCTCCCATCCCGATCATGAAGGCCGGTAAGCAGAGTAAACGGTCCGGTCATCTGCCCCTTAACCGCCACCACCGTTCTTCCGGCCACAGCCTCTTGCAAAGCAAAAAGCCCCTGGGCTCTGTCAGAGCTCACAGCAAAGGGCGAATCCGGCAAAAGAGTCGGGTCTTCCAGGGCGGCAAGATACTGCTCAAAATAGGCCAGCATCTCCTCGGCAAAGGTCTCGGTCTGGATATCGAAATAGGTGCGACCATCCTCTTCGATGATGCCGGGCATCCCTTCGCTGAACTGGCTGAGCATCCCTTCCTTCGGATTGCTCGGCAATTGTGGCCACAACGGGATATCGGGCGTGTGCTCGAAGATGAGGGAAAACGCTTCCCGATGATCAGTAACCGGCAAACTGCCAATGAGGGTCGCTAGGCCATTTGCCTGAAAGCGGGAGGACGAGTTGTCTTGGGTCATAGCTTTTTCCAGTATCGGGGAGTGACGCGGCTGTTGCGCGCCCGATTGTAAAACAGGATGTTAAAAAAGCGGCATCCTGCTTTTTTAACATCCTGCTAGCTATCAACAATAAGGCAAAAAGTCAATGCCTTTTGGGGGAGAGCGGCGCCTTGCCAGGCACCGAAAACCAGTTAATCCACAGGGATTCCCCATATGTCACGGGCATATTCCCGAATGGTCCGGTCACTGGAAAATTTGCCCATCCGGGCTACATTGAGAATGGACTTGCGAATCCAGTTCGGCTGATCACGATACAACTCGCTCACCTCTTTCTGGCAACGGAGATAATCCTCCAGGTCAAGAAGCAGCAAGTATGGATCGTTGAGATTAAGCAAGCTCTCTACGATGGGGGCAAACAAAGTGGTGTCGCCCCGGCTGAAATAGCCGTTGCGGATACTGTCCAGGGTGCGTTTGACCTCAACGTTGTCGCGATACACGTCAAAGGCGTTGCGATTTGGATTCCGCTTGGCTTCCTCGACCTCTTCCGTGGTCATACCAAAGATAAACATATTCTCAGGCCCGACTTCCTCACGGATCTCGATGTTGGCACCGTCAAGGGTGCCGATGGTAAGGGCACCGTTTAAAGAAAATTTCATGTTGCCAGTGCCGGACGCCTCGGTGCCCGCAGTGGATATCTGCTCGGAAAGGTCGGAGGCCGGAAAGATTTTTTCGGCGACAGACACTCCATAGTTGGGAATAAACGCCACCTTGAGCCGATCTCCCACCCGTGAATCATTATTGACCACCTCGGCCACCGAATTGATCAGCTTGATGATCAATTTTGCTTTTACATACGACGGCGCGGCCTTGCCCGCAAAAACAATGGTCCGGGCGGGAGAATCCGTGTCCTCCCCGTTAGCAATCCGGTGATACAGGGTGATAACATGCAAGACATTGAGCAGCTGCCGCTTATACTCGTGAATCCGTTTCACCTGCACATCGAACATGGTATTGGGGTTGACCACCACCCCACACTCTTGCCTGATGATGGCAGCCAAACGTATTTTGTTCTCCGTTTTCACCTTGGCCCATTTTTTCTGAAACTTCGCTTGGTCGGCATAGGGTTCAAGGTTACGCAGGTAATCAAGGTTGGTAACCCATTCCCCGCCGATGGTGTCGGTGATCAAGCCAGCCAGACCGGGGTTGCATTTGAGCAGCCAGCGCCGCTGGGTGATGCCGTTGGTTTTGCAATTAAAGCGGCCGGGGTAAAACTCGTGGAAATCCTTAAAAAGCCTGGTCTTCAGAAGATGGGTGTGAAGTTCAGCCACCCCATTGACCGAGTGGCTGCCCACGATGGCCAAATACGCCATGCGTACCCTTTTGATCGGCCCTTCCTCTATAATGGACATAGAGCGCAACAGATCGTCCCTGCCAGGATATCGGGCCGCAACCTCTTCGAGAAACTGACGATTGATCTCGTAGATGATCTCAAGATGCCGGGGCAAGACCTTGCCCATCAGCTCCACAGGCCAACTTTCCAGCGCCTCCGGCATCAGGGTGTGATTGGTGTAGCCAAAGGTGCCGATGCAGATCTGCCAGGCCTTTCCCCAAGGAACCGCCTCCTCGTCCACCAAGAGCCGCATGAATTCCGGAATGGCGATGGAGGGATGGGTATCGTTGAGCTGCACGGCGATCTCATCGGCAAACGAATCGAAATGATTGTGCTTTTTCTTGTGCCGCCGGAGGATGTCCTGAAAGGTGGCGGCCACAAAGAAGTACTGCTGCTTCAGGCGCAACTCCTGGCCCTGCCGGATATCGTCCGAGGGATAGAGAACCTTGGAAATCGTTTCCGACAGCACTTTATCATGCACGGCCGAGATGTAGTCGCCCCGATTGAACGAACCAAGATCAAGATCACGGGAAGCCTTGGCTGTCCAGAGGCGCATGTTGATGACATTGTTATTATTAAAACCAGGCACCAGAACATCACAAGCCATGGCCATGATCTCTTCCGTCTCGACCCACTCGGTCCGTAGCTCGCCTTTGTTGTTCCGGTACCGTTGCACCCGACCGTAATACCTCACCGGATAGAGATTCTGAGGCCTTTCGTACTCCCAAGGGGTACCGTAGCGTAGCCAGTTATCAGGATGCTCCACCTGAAACCCATCAACAATGTGCTGATAAAACAGACCGTATTCATACCGGATACCATACCCGTAAGAGGGAACACCCAGGGTTGCCAGCGAATCCAGGAAACAAGCAGCCAGGCGACCCAGACCGCCGTTGCCGAGAGCGGCATCATCCTCTTCCTCCCTGATCTCCTCGAGATCGTAGCCCATCTCCTGCATAACCCCGGCCATCTCATCATAAAAGCCAAGATTAATGAGACTGTTGCCCAACGAACGCCCGATAAGAAACTCCAGGGACAGGTAGTAGACCCGCTTCTTGCCCTTTGCGTAATAGCCCTTTTGCGTTGAAATCCAGCGCTCGACTAGAAAATCGCGGATGGTGTAGGCTAGGGCTTTGTAAACATCCCGACACCCGGCCCTTTGGGGATCACGGCCAAGAAAACTCAGGATGTGATGGTTGATCGTGGTCAGGAAATCTTTTTTGGTGAGCGATTTAAAAATAGCACAGTACGGGCCTTGCGGAATCTTATCGTTCATGATTGCGGCCTGCTTCCTTGAGGTTGATCTGCTTTAAAACGATACCCCCCAGTATCTGCTACAATATCTGCTTTGTTTAGGTTACAACGGGGCCTAAAAAACAGTCAAACTTAATTTAAGGACCGTTATGGAATAATCGGTATTTTTTACCCCTTGAATTACGGCCCCTTATTCCATTATGACGGCGTTGCTAATGTCCCGGTCGCAAGAAACATCTTGACCCACGCCAGGGCCTGTTCCCGGTCGGTCACCTGCCCCTCCACCTGCGCCACGACCAAGCCATCAAGTATCTCCTTGAAAACCGGGCCGGGTTCCAGGGCAAAAAAGCCAATAAGATCATGGCCGGTGACCAGCGGCGGGTTAGCGAAGACCGGCTGGATATACTCCTCATACACTCCATGCACCTCACACAAAAGCGCGGCCAGATTTTCCTCCATCTCCTCCGGCTTGCCCACCCCCTGCCCGGCAAGGCTATCCGCCATGGCCAGCAAAAAGAGACCGGCTAGATCATCGCCTACCGCCTTCACCAGACGCAGACAGGCCTTGCGGCTGATCCCGGTCCGCAACCGGGCGTTGCTAAGATGAAACGGCCACATGTGCAAACCAATAAGCCGAGCCACCCGGTTACGATCATCCTTAGGCCAGTGAAGCCTTTCGGCGATGGCCTCAAAAATCGCGGCCCCAACCTGATCGTGATTATAAAAGGTTATCTTTTCTGCAACCAAACGGTGCGTCTCCGGTTTGCCCAGATCATGGAACAGGGCGGCCCATTTCAACAAGGCGGCCCGTTTTCCCGGAACGGCCTCCCGAAACAAATCCCCCTGCCCCGGGAAATACACCTCCGGCTCAAGCAATATTTTTTCAAGACAGCGCAAGGCCTCCAGACTATGCTCCAACACATCGAGATGATGACTGGCAGGCTGAGTAAGCCCTCGGCCAGCAACAAGCTCTGGAAAGACAACCCACAAGAGACCGCTTTGTGCCATGCGACTGACTGTCTGCCAGGCACGGGGTGAAGCGATGATCAGGCCAAGCTCATAGGCGACCCGCTCCATGGCCGCCTCGGTCAGCAGCTCGCCATGGAGGACAATGGCTTTCTCTGTCTGTGTTTCGATGGCAAAATTTAGGGTGGCGGCAAAACGATAGGCCCGCAACAGTCGCAGAGGGTCAGCCAACAGATTGGCCAAGGCCGGGGTCCGGATGCGCTTTTGGGCAAGATCGGTCACGCCCCCTGTTGGATCAATAACCGTGAGCGCGGCGAGGGTACCGGTGCCATGGGCAAGGGGAACGGCCATGGCGTTGATGGTAAAATCCCGCTGACCAAGGTCGTCTTCTATGGTGCTGGTCTGGTTTCTGAAACCGGAAAAATCAAGAGTGATCCCCTGCCAGACAACCCTGGCTACGTCCTCCCCCTCATCAAGCAAAACAAAGGTGCCCCCCAGCAAACTGCTGACCTCGCGAGCGCATGCCACGGCGCCCTTCGGTACAGTAAAATCAAGATCTTTTGCCGCAACCCCCAGCAGCCAGTCCCGCACCGGACCGCCCGCCACATATATGGGTCGTCCGCTGCCCTGGGCAACCTGGCCCAGGACTTGGCGCAGCTCCGCGGGGTACGTTTGCAGCCAATCCTGGGTTAATTCCGTCGCCGCTAACACTGCTGCCATGACGCCCCTTACAAATACCTGACGATTTCCGCCAGGGTGGTTTCCAACCGACAGCAAACATCATGAATATGGATACTCTCCAAACTCAACGAGTCGATCACCATCAAGGTTTCTGGAGGCAGCACCCTGCCAAACCGCTCCCCTGCCTGCCGAGCCACCTCCCGCACCGCGTCCTCTGCAAATTGCGGCAGACTATGCGAAGTGTAGACCAACTGGGCCTCATCGGTTCTTTTCAGCAGATCCTGGGTCACATGCAGGGCTGCTTCCAGACAGGCCAACAGCTCAGCAATGGTTGGAGAAAGCCCTGCCGACTGCAAGGAAAGAGTGGTCTGGGAGCGTTGCGAATGGGTAGGCAGGGGGCAATCCTCTTCCTCCTTGCGAAACAGGGTCTGATTGTAGGCCTGGGTGCAGGGGCAGGCGGTGATGTGGGCCACGCCGACCCCGAACATGACCACACTGTCCATCTCCTCTCCCTGGCAGGCCAGCTTCAGATCAAGAGTGACAGCAATGGAATCCACCGATTGCCTGCCGCTGACCCGCGCCGTTCTGGTCAAAGGCAACTGCCCGGCCAAGCGAACCCTGCCGTTGCTCGCTCCCTGACGCGCCATCATCTCCCGGCCAAGCTGCAACCCATACTCGCGGAGATCGGCAAACTCCTTATCATACAAGGCAGCGATCACCTCTTCCATACGGGACATATGGATACCCCTGACCTTAGCGGCCAGGTTCACCTCCAACCTGGCCGAGAAAGGGATCAACCCTTCGGGCAACCTGACCCAAACGGTTTTCCCGCAGATACCGACCTCGGACAGGGGCAGCCCAAAGGATGGTTGCTGCTGGGGGATATCAACCCCTTCCGCCAGCACCCGTGCATGGTCTTGGGGAGATATGGATGGTTTCAAATAAGCTCCTCCTGTTTCAAGGAAAGATACCACTGTTGGATAGTCTGCCAATCTCCCTGCCGGCGGGTCCAATCGGCCAGCGCCTGAAAACGGTTTAGGTCCTCAGGCAAGGCCTCTGTTTCCGCCAGGGCAAGGGACACCGAGGCCAGCAGGCTCTCAAGCCGTTCTCCATCGGCACAATTGCACAGACTTCCAGCATGAAGATGACGCAGGGAGATAGGCTCTTCCCCGCAAAAGCCAAAAGAATACCGCTGGGCAAGCCGGATAAAAAAGGACCAGTCCTCGCCCAGGTCCCCGGCTCCAAAACCGCCTACTGCGGCAAAGGCCTCTTTCTCCACAGCCAGTGCCGAAGGAACCAGAAAACACCAACGGGACAATGCGGCAAAACATTGCCCTTCCACGGCCGCTCCCGACTCCGGAATGAGAAACTCCCCGCCGCCGATCTGGTCGCTGTTCCTGGTCACCCCATAGGCCACCGGATAGCCACGGGCCAAAGTATGTACTAGCCTTGCGACATGACCCTCCAGCCAAATATCGTCCGAATCAAGAAACATGACCACCTCGCCGCAGGACTCAGCAACCCCAGCATTTCTAGCCAGACCCGGGCCAAGACCTAAACGCTTCAGGAGCCGCACCTCGGGAAAACGCGTGGCTACCAGGGCAGCGGTGTGGTCCGTCGATCCATCGTCCACGACAATGATCTCGCTCACGGGGGTATCCTGAGCGGCCACACTGGCAATGGCCCGGCAGGTCATCTCCGGCCGATTTCTGGTGGGAATTACGCAACTGATCAGCATGGCTCTTGGTGGTTCCTCATGACCTGCCTCGAATTGTGCTGGTAGCGAACAAAGAAGCAGGAACTGTTTCCTGTCTGTGTTTCAGCATAACACAAAAAAAATGGCAGCTCCAAGGGCGGGAGAAAGAAAAAAGGATGGGGCTCACACAAAGGGAATGCACTACACTATAATGCAAGATGCGGGCAAGTCTTAGCCGCTTTTCTCTTTGACTTTACATCCCCTGCCACATAGAATCATGCGACATTCGGAAGCGTTGCGCTCGCTTGATATAAATCAGAAGATCGATTTTGCTGTTTTATCGAACGACCCACAGTTCATCGACGGCCTTACACCGTTACATATTCAGTTTCAAAGGCGCTTTTCGGAAATTAAGGGGAAGGCGACATCATGTGCAAATGATGGCTTTGCCTGTTTATTTCCAGAACTGAAGGAATCATCACTGCTATATAAAACAATTTGGAAGGATCTTCATGATCAAGGCCTCATAGACTCGGACGAACCCGTTCCCACTCCAGACAAAGGAACAATAACTATTGAAGTAAGCGAACTGGGGCTACGGTTGCTTCGCCTCATATCTGACCCACAGTAGCCCAACTTTGAATCGAAATCAATTTTTCGCCCGACAAAGACGCACGCTGGACAGCGTGAACATTAACACCATGTACAACGAAAAATGATCTACCGCATAGCCGCCGACTGTATCCTTCTGCTACATCTCGCCTTCACTTTTTTCACCGTGCTGGGCGGGTTGCTAGTGCTGCGCCGCCCCTCCCTGCTTTGGGTGCATCTTGCTACCGTGCTCTGGGGGGTGGTGATTGAATGGGCGGACTGGGTCTGTCCGCTTACGCCGCTGGAGAATCTTCTGCGGGGTAAAGGCGACGAAGTAGGATATACGGGAGATTTTATTGAGCATTACGTTACCCTGCTGCTCTATCCCGAGAACCTCACCATTAAGTTGCGTTACCTGCTTGGACTGGGCCTTGTCGCAATAAACCTGATTATCTACGGGTATATTTTCCTGGCACGTCGCCGCCGGAAACCATTAGCATAAACATCGGCGGACTTTCCGGAGGACCGTTGCTCTTCAGCCCCTTACTCCGCCCCGCCTGGAACCTATGCACTCCGGTTGCCAGGAGGAAAACACAAGGCCGCTTCCCGAACCCGGCCAGCCAATCGATGTTCAATATACTCGCCAACTCGTGGCAACATGTCATCAAGATACTGGCCGATCTCCTGCTCCGTTGCCGTGGTCAGAGTCTGGCAGAACAGACATTTTCTCTCGCCCCCGCCCGTGGAAGGCAGGCCAAAATCCTCGAGAACATGCCGGGTGATCATCTGGTCGTCAAAGTCCTCGTAAACCGGGAAGGTGGTGCTGATTCCAAACCGGGCCGACAGCTCCTCGATCTTTTCCATGAAAACCGGAGTCTGCTCGGGATAATGACCCTGTTTTTTGGTATACCCGGCCACGAAATGGGGAACGAAATGCTCGTGGCAATAGATAATGGCCCGGGCATGCATCCCAAGCTTGCAGGCCACACAGACAAGATTTTTTCCGTTGTACAACGGCATATACTCTTCATAGCGGTCAAGCCATAACCCCTGGAACAGCCTGCCCATATCCAACTCTACCATCTCCGCCTCCGGAATTTTCCCAGGATCAGATGCATTGGCCAGAAGGATCTTTTGCGCAGCCAGAAAACGGTTCTTTGGGAAGTCGGCAAAGCGGCCCATACCATTGAGCATATGGAGCAGATGGATGCGCACCGGCCTAACCAGGCCAGGGTGATGCCCAGCACTGGCCAGGGCATAAAGGGCGAGGGAGTCGGTCCCTCCGGAATACAAGATCGCCAGTTCCTGCTGCATGCTTATTTCTCCTTGCACACCCGATATTTCAAAAAAACCTCCCCGGTCTCCGCAGCCTCGCACGAAACCAGGGCCAGCGACAAAAACGGCTCACCCAGCGGACCATGGCCGCCACACAAGGAGGCAGCCCCCTGATCTCCGGAAAGTTTCGGCGTCAGGGTGAGGAGAATTTCATCGACCACCCCTTGCCGCAAGCAGGCGTAGTTCAACCGGCCTCCGCCTTCAACCAACACCGAGACCGCGCCAAGTTTAGCCAGATGAGCCAGAGCCGCGGCAAGGGAAAGCTCCCCGACAGAATCGATCGGCAGGGCCACGACCTGTCCCTGTCTGCACAGCCTGTGCCGCAATCCCGTTGCCGCCGCTTCGCCGGCAAAGATAAGCGGCGGCGGTCCTTGCGCAAATATCTTTCTCCCGACCACAGGGATATCGCCGGACAGGGAAATAAAAGCCCTGATCCGCTGGGGCAAAAGACCCCCCTCCGGCCCGCGCATTTCCGGATCACCCAGGCGCAGGGTTTCTGCGCCCAACAGACTGGCATCGGTTGTCGCCCGCATTTTTTCAAGAAACCGACGATCAACCGGGCTACCAGTAAGACCGGGGCCGATACGGCCGCAGATGGTGCTGGCCGCAATGATGGTTACGTGCACGGCGTCCCCTCTCTAAGATTCCCTACAGGTTTTCATTGACAAGATGGACCTTTTTTCCCATACAGTCAAGCAGTCACGATACTGAAAACCATCCGCCAGCCGCAATGAGAATGCCAATGCCGCCTACCTTCCGTTCAAGCCTCATCAACCTGCACCACATCAATTTTCTGGATTTCAGCAACAGCCTGACACCGGAAGAAGCACGGGAACCAAGTGCGGAGCTGCTCGCCTCCGTTGCCAGAACCGGGATTCTCCACCCCCCCATCCTCAGGGAACAGGGGAGGACCACCATGGAGATCGTTACAGGACGCAGACGGTTGTTGGCGGCCCAACAGACCCAACATAACATCTCCACCATCTGCCTGGTTCTACCCGCGGATACCCTGCCGGCGGAAGCCTTGGCCATCAACCTGGAAGACACCCTGCTCCGCGGCGACATCACCGTGGTCGAACAGGCAATTTTTTTCCAGAAGATCCTCGATCATCTGGATGAGAACGAAGCGGCCCGCCGCTTCCTCCCCGCCCTTGGGCTGGAGCCGCACCGCCACCAGCTGCACAACCTGCTGCAGCTTCTCGGGCTTGAAGAGCACCTACTGGGCGCGGTCCACGAAAGGCGGCTGCACGATGGGGTAGCCAGGGAATTGCTGAGCCTGAATTTCACCGACCGCCTTTCCCTCTACGAGGTCATGGAAATACTCAGCCTCAGCGTCAGCAACCAGAAGAAAATCACCGCCACTTGCCGAGAGCTAGCGGCCAGACACAACACCTCGGTCATGGCCATACTCAGCCAACCAGAAGTACGAGAAATCCTCGATCCCCAAGAGACAAACATCCCGCAGAAAACAGCCCGGCTCATGCTGTGGCTCACCGAACAGCGTTTCCCAAGCCTCGCTGCAGCGGAACAAGAATTCCGCACCTTCGCAGCCACCCTCAAGCTACCCAGTGCGGTAACCCTCAGCCACTCGCCCTCATTTGAACAGGATCAGATGCACCTCTCCATCCCCTTTGCCAACCGGGAAGAATTGCGCCGGGTCTGGCCGCTCATCGCCAATACCTTAAAAACACAATAGAGACTACCCGGACAAGCTGTTTCTGATGGCCAGGATGGTGTCGATATTTTCAAAAAAGAGATCCACCAAAACCGGATCGAAGTGCGTGCCCCGCTCCGTGCGGATAAGATCAAGGATGGCATCCATCTCCCAGGCCTGACGGTAGGAACGATCATTACCCAAGGCGTCAAATACATCGGCAAGGGCGGTGATTCTCGCAGTAATATGAATCTCCTCTCCCTTTAAGCCTTTCGGGTAGCCGGTGCCGTCAAACTTTTCATGATGCTGCAGGGCGATGACAATGGCGCTCTTGACAATCTCCCGATCGGAAAGACCCAGCATCTCCTGAGCCAAGATGGTATGGGTTTTCATGACCTCAAACTCCGCAACGCTCAACGGTCCGGGTTTATTGAGAATCGCGTCAGGGATAGCAACCTTGCCCACATCATGCATGGAGGAAGCAAGACGGATAACCTCCACCTCCCGCTGGCTCATACCATGTTTTTCCGCCAGTAACCGACTGTATTCCGCCACCCGGTGGACATGGTTGCCCGTCTCAAGAGAGCGCATCTCGGCAAGCTGGCCCAGGGTATAGATGATCTCCTTCTGGGTCCCTTCAATTTCCTGGTTCAAGAGTACGTTTTCGTAGGCCACCTGCACGTTGGTGCAAAAGATCTCGATCATCCGACGGTCAAGCTCGCTGAGATCGCGCCAGCCCTCAAGATAGATAACCGTTTCTTCCCCGCGCTCACTGCAAAAATAACCGATATACCGATTGTCCTGGCAGATGGATTGCTTGAGCGCTGTCGCCTGCTCGAGATACGCAAGAACCTTGGCCGGAAAATCCCCCCTGATCTCGGCGTCGATATACGACTCATAAGCCCCGGTGGCAGCCAGCATCTTGAAACTGCCCTGCACATTGGACACCGCGACACCCGAGGTCTGACAATAGAGGGCATTCTCGCTGAGATGGAGGATCGAAACCAGCTGGGTCAAGACTCCGCTGGCCAGATTCTTGATCGACCGAAGACGGCAAATGTAGGTGGCCGCATCGATGATCTTTTCCAGCCCCTTGCGGTTAGCCTCGATGGTGAGAATGTCCCGGTAAGACCGCAGGGAGGCCACCATGGTGGTAAATAGTTTTTGGGCGGTGAGTTCGGTTTTTTCTTTATAATCATTGATGTCATACTCAATGATGACCTTCTCTGCAGGTGCCTGACCGGGCTGCCCGGTGCGGAGGATGATCCGGACAAAGGAATTCTTCAGCTCCTCTCGGATGTAACGGACCACTGCGAGTCCGGCATCGTTTTTCTCCATGACCACATCAAGAAAAATAATGGCGGTGTCAGGGTGCTCGGCAATTAGCTCTCTGGCCTCCCTGCCGGAATAGGCGTGGAGAAAAAGCAGCCCTTTGTTCTCGTAAGCAAAGTCCGAGAGAACCAGTTTGGTGACAGCATGCACCTCTTCTTCGTCGTCAACTACCAACACCTTCCAGGCGCCTTTACCCACGGCCTGTTGCCGGAGAGACCCAGCCCCATCCGGCTCATCCGCAAAAAAAACTGCCTCATGTGATTCCCCCATGCGATACCCCCCCAGGTATAATGGCCGGAAAAAGAAGAACAAAGGATGTCCCCTTCCCTGGCTCGCTTTTGCAGGTGATTGTCCCCATCAATTTTTGAGTTACAAGATTATATACGATATGCAACCCTAAACCGCTTCCACCTTTATCTCGGTTGGTCGTAAAAAATGGATCAAAGGCATGGCTGACCTGATCCTCGCCCATCCCTTTTCCATCGTCTGTATACCGAAAAAGGACATTACCGCCCTCCAACCCGACATAAACAAGCAGAGAGCCGACCTCATCCTCATCATAGGCATGGGTCAGCGAGTTGGTGATAAAATTGGTAACGATCTGAGAAAAAGCCCCTGGATAGCTGTTCAACTCCAGGTCCTCGGGGCAGGATATCTCCAGGCGATGGCCGGTATTCTTCAAAACAGGCCTGAGGCTCAGGCAGACCTCCCCCAGATACTCCTTGACCCGAAAGGTCCTGCGCCCCTCGCCGGACTGGTCCACCGCCACCTGCTTGAAGCTGCGGATGAGCTCCGCCGCCCGGTTCAGATTGGAAAAAATCAGGTTCGCAGCCTCCTGACAGAGCGCAAAATACCGGTCCAGATCGCCCCGATTCATGTGCCCTTCCCTATAGAGCGCCACGATCTCCCTGGTTTTATTTTCTAGATGCGAGGCTGCCGTTACCCCTACACCCACCGGGGTGTTGATCTCATGTGCAACCCCAGCCACCAAATCTCCCAGGGCCGCCATCTTTCCGGATTGCACCAGTTGGGCCTGGGTTTGTTCAAGCTGACCCAGGGTTTCCCGCAATTCAAGGTTGGCAGCATCCAGGCGCGAGGTGCGCTCCATGACCCGCCGCTCCAGTGTCTCGGTCAAGGCCAGAAGATCGTGTTCGGCCTGTTTACGCACGGTGATGTCTTCAAACACCACCACCGTACCCACAACCCTTTCCCCTTCCACGAGAGGGGTCCCGACAAACTCCACCGGAAAAACAGCGCCGTCTTTTCTGCCGAAATAACTTTCTCCCCCCTGATTTTTCCTCCCCTCGGCATAGGCCGCGCACACAGGGCAATCCTTCCGGACATACGGTTCACCATCCCAGCGCACATGATGGTGAAAATCATGCAGATGCTTGCCGAGCAATTCCGTTTCATCATAGCCCAGAATCTGCAAACCCGCCGAATTGACAAAGGTTATGCACCCTTGGGTATCCAGGCCATAGATCCCTTCCCCGGCAGAGTTCAGAATAAGCTCGTACTCCCGATGCAGCCGAGCAAACTGCTCTTCTGCGGCGTGCCTCTCGCTAACCTCCTTTTGCAACAGAAAATTGGCATCCTCCAGATCGACGGTCCGCTCCCGGACCCGCTCCTCAAGCTGATGATGGGCTGTGGCCAGCTTCCGCTCCGTTTGCAGACGCAGACCGATTTCTCTTTCCAGGGGAGCAAAAGCGATACGCCTCAAGGTAAACCACAGGGCAATTCCCGCGATAGCCGTAAGGAGAAACGAGGCGAGTCCCAGCTGCCAGTGGAGCTTGCGCAGGAGGCCATCCACCTCGCCGGAGGAAGACTCCATCTGCAAGGTCAACAGCTGCTTCCCCTGAAAAAGCACTTTCTCTTCAACCAGAAAGACCCTTTCTCCTTCCCTGGGCCGGCGGAAGACAATCAAATCCCTCCCCTCGGGGCCAACGGCGGCCAGACGCACCACCTCGGGATGTTCCTCGCCCCAGCGCAGAACAAAACGGTTTATCCAGTCATAGTCATACTTGAGGAGTGGCTCAAGAAAATTGGCCGCCATCAGTTGCAAATCACGGCGGGCCTGATCTTCCGCACGGGAAAACAAAAAATTCCGCTGATGGCGGGCAATAATGGTATCTCCCACCGCCATAAAAAAAAACAAGACGGCCATGAACGCCATGACCGCCTTGTTGTATCTACCTTGTTGCGGGCCTGATTGCATGCAAACGCCCTCTTGTCAGTTCAGCAGGAAGAGTAGCCACAGCTCACGCACTGGTTACAGCCGCCGCTTCGCCGTAAGCTCAACTTGCCACAGGCTGGACAAGAGGCATAGGAGGAAGGCTCGACATACGGGTCCGGATCTTCCTTCACCTCATCTTCCGCGTTTTTATCAAGGACCTTGGCCAAGGCGGCAGGAATGGAATAGACCCGACCCAGCGAGGCGCTGATCCAGGCACCGTCGGAGGAGATATCCTCCAGGGTCCTAGCGATCTTGCCCACCAGTCGATAATCGTGCTGAAGCGCCACGGAAATAACCCGGCCCAGGGCCTCGCTCATCCCGTGCAGGGTCGAGCCAGACTTGGTGGTGTTGAGGAAAATCTCACGCACATGTCCCTGTCCGCCCTTGTTGGCCGTGATATACAAGGGAGCCGGCCCCCGGAACTTATAGGTGCTGCCGCTACGCACGTCCATGTCGCAGAATTCGCAGGTCGCCTCCAATTTGGAGCCATGATCGCTCAAGACCCCTTCCATGGAAGAATCGCGGAACATGGTGATGCCCTTGAGATTGCTTTTCCGGGCATACTGGAGGATCTTCTTGATATCGGCAACCGTGGTGTCGGCGGGCAGATTGATAGTCTTGGAAACTGCGGTATGATTGAAAGCCTGACAGGCCTCAAGAATCCGAATCTGCTGATACGGTTCGATCTTGTGCGCGGTCTGCTCGGCAATCCATTCCAGCTTCTCCTCCTCGTACTG
>CALMMG010000180.1 GCA_937868185.1 uncultured Pseudomonadota bacterium | reverse complement strand
AGCATAAAGTACAAGCCAAAGTTGTGGCCATCATCCCGGCCCGCTACCATTCCAACCGCTTCGAGGGCAAGCCCCTGGCCAAGATTGCGGGTAAGCCCATGATCCAGCACGTCTATGAACGGGCCAAGGCGGTGGCGTTGCTCTCCCGGGTGGCGGTGGCCACCGATGACGAGCGGATCGCCGAGTGCGTGCGCTCCTTTGGCGGCGAGGTGGTGATGACCCGCTCCGACCATGTCTCCGGCACCGACCGGTTGGCCGAGGCGGCCTCCATCATGGGGATCGGCGAGCAGGACGTGGTGGTGAATATCCAGGGCGATCAGCCGCTGTTCGAGGCGGAGGTGATTGCCCAGGTTGCCACTCCGCTCCTCGAAGATCCGGCCCTGCCCATGTCTACCCTGATCTACAAGATTGTGCGTGAGGAGGAGATCACCGACCCCAACCACGTCAAGACCGTGTTCGACCGGAATAACAACGCCCTCTATTTTTCCCGCGCTTCCATCCCGTTTCAGCGGAACCCCGAGGAGCCGGAAGTGCCCACCTACTACAAGCACCTGGGGTTTTACGCCTACCGCAAGGGGTTTCTCCTCACCTTTGTCGGCTTGCCCGAGGGGGAGTGGGAGCGGTTCGAGAAGCTGGAGCAGCTGCGGGCGTTGGAGTTCGGCTACCGTATCCGGGTGGTGCTCACGGCCCATGATTCCATCGAGGTGGATACGCCCATGGATCTGGAGCGGGTGGAGGCGTTGATTCGCAAAGACGGCAAATAATGAGTTGGACCTACTTTTTAGGGGCTGTTAATGGATAAAATATGCTTTTCAGTTTATTCATTTTATAGTCACTTATGCCGCTCATGTGATTTTTAAGTCAAGATTATTTATGAACAACGGCTAAACATATAATTTGAGGAAAAAGAGATGAGAAGAAACAAAATCACCATCATCGGCGCGGGCAATGTCGGTGCCACCGCTGCTCACTGGGCTGCAACCCGGGGCTTGGGCGATATCCTTTTGTTGGACGTGGTGGAAGGGGTGCCCCAGGGGAAGGCTCTGGATTTGCTCCAGTCCGGACCGGTGGACGGCTTCAACAACCGGATCACCGGCTCCAACGACTTCGCCGATCTGGCCGGTTCCGATGTGGTGATCATCACCGCAGGGCTTGCCCGCAAGCCTGGCATGAGCCGCGACGATCTGTTGGCCAAGAACGTGGCCATCGTCAAGTCCTGCGCCGAGCAGGTGGCCAAGCATGCCCCGGACTGCGTATTGATCGTGGTCACCAACCCCATCGACGCCATGGTCTACACGGCCTTCAAGGTCACCGGTTTCCCGAGGGAGCGGGTGATCGGTATGGCAGGTGTCCTTGACTCTGCCCGTTACCGCACCTTCCTGGCCGAGGCCCTGGGCGTTGCGGCCCGCGATGTCAACGCCATGGTCATGGGCATCCACGGTGACCTCATGCTGCCGTTGGTCCGCTTGGCCAATGTCGCTGGGGTGCCGGTCACCGACCTGTTGTCCGGTGAGGAACTTGCCGCCATCGTTCACCGCACCCAGCACGGCGGGGCTGAGATCGTCAACCATCTCAAGACCGGCAGCGCCTTTTACACCCCCGGCCTGGCCGCAGTGGAGATGGCCGAGGCGGTGCTTACCGACAGCAAGCGGGTCCTGCCCTGCGCAGCCTATGTGGAGGGGGAGTTCGGCTTTTCCGGCTGTTTCCTTGGGGTGCCGGTGGTGCTGGGCGATAAGGGGGTTGAGCGGATCATTCAGTTCAAGCTCACCGCCGAAGAACAGGCGGCCATGGCCGATTCCGAGGTAGCGGTGCGTAAGCAGATGGCTGCTACCGGATTATAATGAATAGGCGGAAGGATTGGCAGGGTTTTCGGGGATCCTTCCGCCTGGCTGTAACGGAGAACAGTATTGACTGAAACCCTGTCCGCCCACGAGCTGATTTCCCGCCTGGGCGATGTGCGCTTCGGCCTGCTCGATTTGCTGCCCGAGGGCGATCTGGCCGAGAAGCTCATCGGGCTGGCGCTTTCCGGTCCGCCGCCTGCGCCGGCGGGTATGGCCACGGAATTGGCTTGCCTGACCATGGCCCTGAATGGCACGGAAACCAAGGATGTGCGGGTGGTCGTTTTCGGGGGCGGCACCGGGCTTTCCAATCTCATCGGCGGCGACAGCCGCAACCCACTCTGGCCCAACGACCCCTTTCAGGGCCTCAAGGAGGTTTTTCCTGAAATCAAGGCCGTGGTCTGCGTCACCGACGATGGTGGCTCTACCGGCGAACTGCTCAAGGAGCTACCCCTCATCGCCCTGGGCGATATTCGTCATGTCCTGCTCTCTTCCATCCGGCAGGAGAAGCTGCAAGAGCAGTACGGCCTTGTCGGTCGGGAGGCGTTGCGGGTAAGCACTGCGCTGCATCGGCTTTTTAACCATCGGTTTGAAACCCCGCCTAGTTCACCCCATGCTTTGCTGAGCGATGCCGACGTAAATCTGGCTGCGCTGCCCGAGGGGATGGGACAAGGGCTGGCCAGCCTGATCGAGGCGCTTTTCATTGAGCCCCAGCTACGCTCCCAGCTCTCCCATCCCCATTGCCTCGGCAATCTCCTGCTTGCCGCCGCTATTCTGGCCGAGAAGGACGAGATGGCTGGAATCTCTCTTCTTGCCGGGTTTATCGGCGCCAATCCTGAGGCGATCTTGCCCTGCACCACCACCCCGGCTCGGCTCAAGGTGCTGTATGGTAACGGGGTATTGGTGAGCGGTGAATACAAATCGGGCCAGGCCCGGCGCGGCTATCCCGTGGACCGGGTTTTCGTGGAGTTTGCTGTCCAACCCCAGGCGCCGCCCCAAGTGCTGGCGGCCATTGCTGAGGCCGACATTATCCTCTTTGCCCCAGGCAGCCTGTTCACCAGCATTGTGCCGATCTTGCAGGTGCCGGGCATCGCCCAGGCGATCCGCGACAACCATCGGGCGCTTAAGATGCTCGTGGCCAATCTCTGGGCCCAGGCCGGGGAAACCGATATGGCCCATG
>CALMMG010000179.1 GCA_937868185.1 uncultured Pseudomonadota bacterium | reverse complement strand
CATGTGAAAAAAAATTGACACTTTTTTTGTGAATAATGTATACAAAAGAACATAAACTGTGAAATTTATTATAAGAAAATAGGTAACTGTCCCGCGGCACCACAACTGCTGAACAGGTTATTTAGTGGTTTTCGTTCAATCCCGGCATTACGCTGGATAGCGACAAGAAAACAAGAACTTCATGATGGTGGTATGACGCATAATCCCCTGCTCCTTCTGCTTCTTGATTCTTCCGGCCGTTCTTCTGGGCTTGTTAAGGCTCTTCAGAAAAAAGACCTGGCCCTGGAAGTGGCCCGTTCCGAGGCGGAAGCTCGGCGCTGGCTTGAAGAAAATCAGTGCCAGGCAATCCTCCTGGCGGTGTCCTCGCTTCAGCCCCATCGCTCTTTTCTTGCTGATCTTCAGGAGGCTGCCTCTTCGGTGGCGGTTATTGTTGCGGCAAGTGAACCGTCGGTCAATGACGCGGTTGTCGCCCTGCAGGCCGGGGTCATTGATTACCTTGAGGCGCCGGTGCACGAAAGCCGTCTTGATGCGGCCTTGGACAAGGCCGGGGTGAGCCGACGAATTTCCCTGACCGAGCCGTCCTTGGCAAAAACAGGGAAAGGGTGCGCTGCCATCGTCGGCAACAGCAACGCCATGCGGCAGGTTTTTTCCCTGATTAAAAAAGTTTGCGATGCCGAAACCACCGTGTTGGTCCGGGGCGAATCCGGCACCGGCAAAGAGCTTATTGCCCAGGCTCTCCATTATGAAGGGGTTCGCGGCGCTGGTCCTTTTGTGCCGGTGAATTGCGGGGCAATCCCGGGGGAACTGCTGGAAAGCGAGCTGTTTGGTCATGAAAAGGGGGCGTTTACCCACGCGATTCGGACCCGGCTTGGCCGTTTTGAACTGGCCAACGGCGGCACGGTCTTTCTTGACGAGATTTCCGAGATGAGTCCCATGCTCCAGGTGAAACTGTTGCGGGTTCTTCAGGAAAAAGAGTTTGAACGGATTGGCGGCACCAAAACCATTAGTTCGGATTTTCGCGTAGTTGCCGCGACCAACAGGGATCTTGAGCAGGAGGTCCAGGCCGGGCGTTTCCGGGAAGATCTCTATTACCGCCTCAATGTTATCCCCATCGAGGCGCCACCCCTGCGGGAGCGGCTCCAGGATATCCCTCTGTTGGCCGAGCATTTTGTGGCCAGGTTCAACCGGCTTCGGAAGAAGAAAATCAAGGGGGTGGCGGATGAGGTCTTGGTCAGGTTCGCGCACTATGCTTGGCCCGGTAATGTTCGGGAGCTTGAAAATATGCTGGAACGCATGGTGATTCTCACCGGTGGAGATGTGCTTTCCGTGGCTGATCTGCCAGAGCGCTTGCTGGAGGCCGGCACTGTGCCGGCCGAGCGGGTTGAAGAACTTCCCGGGCAGGGCTTTTTCCTCAATGAGGTACTGGCTGATTTTGAAAAACGCTTGATTCTGCAAGCCCTTGAGCAGACGGATTGGGTTAAGAACAGGGCCGCTAAACTTTTGAATGTAAACCGGACCACTCTCATTGAGAAGATGAAACGATTCAAGTTGGTTTCGTCTTCTTCCGAGGCGTAGAAAGAAGGTGCGCCTGTTTTCTCTGGTTGCGTGTTTTGGTAGGCGGCAATAACGCTTGACCCCCGATTCTCGTGAAAGAAATCATGAAAAATATCCATTTCCCTCATGCTCTTCGTGTCCTGTCGGTATTCATCCTTTTCGGTGTTGGCCTTCTCCTTGTGGGAGTGCTTCAGCCGGAACAGGGATGGGCCAAGGAGGCTAAGGAAGCCGAGCCGCCCTCTCCTCCGAAGGTGGCGGTGCCTGTTGAAAAACCGGAGGATGTCTGGCAGGAGGCGGTTGAGGCGGCGAAGGCTCAGGATCTGGCCAAAGCCGCCGCCGCGTATCAGAGGTACTATGACAAATTTCGCGAGACGGCGCAGGCGGAAGAGGCGCTCTGGCAGGCAGCCCAAAGCCTGAAGCAGCTGGCCATGAAGAGCGCATCGCCCGAGTGGGACAAGGTTCGCGACATTTTTCGGAGGTATGGCGCTGATTTTCCAAAGGCAAAAAGAGCGGCTGAGGCGTATTACGAGGTCGGCTACGCCCATTACCGCATGCGCTTCTACCGCGAGGCGCTCATTTATTTTAAGCTCTTCTTTGTGCGCTATCCAGATTCCCCCCTGCGGGATCGGGTCCGACTTGCGCAGGCGGACACCCTTTCTGCCGTAGGAAAGGTGGCAGAAGCACTGGACATCTACAAAAAAGTTTCTGAGTCCGGGGATGAGGATATCAAGGCCAAGGCTCTGATGGGGCAGGGCGAGATTATGGCTGCCAACAAGGATCCGGTTGGCGCCTTGCAAGCCTTTGCCACGCTTTTTGAAAAATATCCAGACTATCACTACCGGGACCCGGAGCTTTTGCGCAAGCTTGGTTTTGTTTATCTGAAGTTGGGCCGGGAGGATGAGGCCCGAAAGTCCTTGTTTCATTATCTGAACCTAGCCGAGAATCCTGCCGATCGGGGGGAGATCCTTTTTGAGTTGGGTGAGAGTTATCTGCGGGGAGGGGATGGGCGTACAGCCCTGAAGCTCTATGAGCGTGTTCTCGAAGATGGCACCCGCGAGGATCGGATTGCGGTTCTGGCAAGGTTCCGTAGGGCTGAGTATATGGATAACCCGGAACGAAGAACGGTCAAGGGGCAGCAGGCCTCTGACCTGACCGATCCGGAGGGCGATAAGCCATTTTTGGCTGTGGTTGAGGCGTATCCTAACGAGCCAATCGCCCAGGATGCCCGGCGCGCTTTGTTTCTCCGGTATCAGGCCCGCAATAATGCGGAGTCAGCCGCTGATATTGGCGGGAGCTATCTGCACCATGATAAGCCTGGGCTTGCTCCCGGGAAAAATGAAGATTTTTCCGGCAAGATTCTGCTCTATCTTGGGGAAGGATTTCTGGCGCGGAAAGAATACGAGAAGCTCTATCAGTTATATGTTTCCGAATATCCTCATGTCACTGCTTTGGATAATGGGCGTTTTCTCTATCTGGTTGGGCAGGCTCTTGAATCGTTGTCTTTGCTTGATCAGGCTTCCGTCGTCTATTTTCGGGCACAGGGGTTGCCCTTGTCTGATGAAGATAAGGCCGATCTTTATAGCCGGAGGGCCGAGGTTTATCTTCTTCAGAAAAATCTGCCCGCCGCTGACAGGGTGCTTCGTTATGCTCAGGGTATCTATAAAGACACCGAATATCTTGGTGAATTCGATTACTTGACCGGCAAGCTCTATGAAATCCAGGGGAAAAAGAAAGAGGCGCTTGTTTGGTATGCTAAGGCCACGGCAGCTTCGCCTGTGCCGGCAAAAATAAAGGTCTATGTGGAGGCGCGTTTGCGGATGCTTGCCACCCTTGGCCAGTATCCCGAGGGGCTTGAGGTTCTTTCGCGTTCCCGGCAGAAGCAATGGCTGGGGCCTGACGCCTTGCAGGGTTGGTACAGGGAGTTCGGTGACGGGTTGGTCGGGCAGGATGCCAAGTCGGCCATTGATGCCTACCTGGCCGGAGTCAACGGGGATATGCCCAAGGATAGCAAGGCCGCTCAGCAGATTCATCTGCAACTGGGTGATCTGTACCGCAAGGCCGGAGAGATTGAGAAGGGGCGCGGGCATCTTCAGAAGGCGCAGGCCGGTCCGGACGAGCTTCTCAAGAAAAAGGCGAAAACTATCCTGAACCAGATTGAGATTGATCTGGGGCGAAAACCGAGGAGGGCCTCCCGGTGAAAACGATGACGGATAGATGCCGTCCAAGCCGGGCTGTCTGATGGCGCAGGCGACCTTCGATACCCCAGAGCATCTGCGGGAATTCTTTTTTGCCATGATTGAAAGTCTGCCGGGCGGGATTCTCCTTGCCGACCGGCAGGGGAACCTGTTGGCGGTAAACCAGAAGGGGGCCCAGCTTCTCGATCTTGTCGGCAACTCTCTCCAGAACAAAACCTGCTGGGGGTTGCTTGCTCAAAAAATAGGCCTGACCCATGAGCTTGCTGCCTTACGTCTTTCCGGGGGCCGCCTGCTCTGCGAGATGCCGGCTCTGACCGGCGGGACGGAAAAACGTTGCATCCTCATCAGCCGCAACGATTTGCAAAGCCCGTTCCTGCATGTGGCTGGATTTTTTCTCTCTCTGGAGGACGTGACCTTTCCGGCCCTGATGGAGATGCATCTTGACCGGAGCAAGCGTTTTGCCGCCATGCAGGAGATGGCCGAGGCCATGAGTCAGGAATTGAAGAATCCCCTGGGCAGCCTTGAACTGTATGCCTCGATTCTCCGGCGGGAGTTGGCCGGCGACCCAGACAATGAACGGGTTGCGTCCCGGATGCTGGGGGCGGTGCGAACCATGCATCATTTGCTGGATAATTTTGTAACTTTTTTCAGGTTCCCGCTCCCGCAGAGGCAGGAGTTGGATATGGTCGCGGTGCTCAAGCAAAGTATGGAAACTCTCCGTGAAATAGCCGGAGAGCATGGTATACTCATCGAGAGCCGGATTGAGGCGGAGCAGGCCTATCTGTTCGGCGATCAGGCCCTGCTGGGGCAGCTCCTGCTCAACCTCGGGTTGAATGCCATTGAGAGTATGCCGGTGGGTGGGACGTTTTCCGTGGGCTTGCGGACATTGCCGTCGGACAGGGAGCATGGCGCCTTGGTGGAAATCAGGGTACAGGATAGCGGGGCGGGGATTGCCCCGGAAAATCGGCACAAGATTTTTGATCCTTTTTTTTCGACCAAGGGCAGAAATCGCGGGTTGGGCCTGGCTATCAGCCATGCCATTGCTGAGGCGCATCACGGATTGATCGAGGTAGAGAGCGAACCGGGTCGGGGTGCCACCTTCAGGGTGCTGCTGCCAGCGGAGTCCGGGGCGGCAACAGGAACCAGTCGGGAAAAAGATGCCAGAGCCGATGTCTGAACAGACCCATAAGATACTGATCGTGGATGATGAGCAGAACATGCGCGTCGCCCTCTTTGAGGCGCTGAGCCGCAATGGCCACGAAGTTGCGGTTGCGGAAAATGGCGGAATGGCCCTGGAGATGATTGCCAGAAATCCGCCTGAGTTGGTGATTACTGATATAAAGATGCCGGGTATGGATGGCCTTGAACTCTTGCGGCAGATAAAGGTGCTGCGTCCTGAGTTGCCGGTGGTGATCATGACAGGGTTCGCCACGGTGGATACGGCGGTAGAGGCCATGAAGCAGGGGGCCTTTGATTATCTTTTAAAGCCGTTCCCGGTGGAGGTCATTGAAGAGACGGTGGCCAGGGTGTTCGCCTTGGCGCGCAGGTTGGTGCAACCAAGCACCAGACCGCTGGTGCAGAAAGCCGGGGAAGCGGTTGCCCTTGAAAAACCGATCATCGGGCAGAACCCTAAACTGTTGCAGCTCATGGCCCGAGCTAGAAGCGTGGCCTCCAGCAAGGCCACGGTGCTTATCCTCGGTGAATCTGGAACGGGCAAGGAGGTTTTTGCCCGCTTTATCCATCAAGAAAGCGGCCGGCGAAACGGGCCGTTCGTCGCCTTGAACTGTGCTGCTCTACCAGAAGGGCTTCTGGAAAGCGAGCTGTTTGGCCATGAAAAAGGGGCTTTTACCGGAGCCATTATCACCAAGAAGGGAAAATTTGAGCTGGCCGACGGCGGTACTCTACTGTTGGATGAGATCGGGGAGCTCCCCTTGCACCTCCAAGCCAAACTCCTGCGGGTGCTCCAAGAGGAAGAGGTGGATCGCCTGGGAGGCAGAGCCCCTTTCAAAATTGATGTGCATGTGCTGGCCACCACCAACCGTGACCTGGAGCAGGCGGTGAAAGAAGGTGTGTTCCGGCAGGATTTGTACTACCGCTTAAACGTCATCCCCCTGAAGCTGCCTCCCCTGCGCGAACGGCGGGAAGATGTCGGGATGCTGGTTGATTTTTTTGTTCGGAAGTACGCGGCTCAATATGGCAAGCCGGTGAAAAAGCCTTCCTCTGCCGTCTGGGCCAGGTTTGCCGACTATGGTTGGCCAGGCAATGTGCGTGAGATGGAGAACCTGATTGAGCGAGCCATGCTCCTTTCCCAGGGGCATGAACTTGAGCTGTGGGATTTTTGGGACGATGTTGAGCCCCCATCCAGGATTGAAACCACAGCGACTGTTGTTTCCCAAGCTTGTGGTCAGTCCGCAGTGGCGATGGCCAATACTTCTGCGGCCATGGACGTCGGGATGCAGACCTTGCGGGAGGTGGAGCGTCAAATGATCCTACAGGCCTTGCAGGCAAATGACAATAATCGGACACATGCCGCCGAGATTCTCGGGATCAGTGTCCGTACCCTGCGGAATAAACTGCATGAATACCGTTCTCAGGGCATGATCGATTAAAATTGCTCTTGTGGTCGGTGGCGGCAGCTTTTTGGGTGCCTGTGGTATTTTTTATTTTATTATTCCAATATGTTACGTTGTCTTCCTTCCGTTCCGTATTGTTTTTTCTCCGGCTGTATCCTTCTTTGCAATTCCCTTCTATCTGCGAAAATGACTATTTTTTTGATGTTTCGTCCTTGTTGGAAGAAATTTGTGGGCGGGTGGCATTTTTTTTGCATGATAATCAGGCAGGTTGTTTGGTTCACAAAAGGAGAATGGTATGCCCATAAATAAATTGTTCGACAGCAATATCGAAACCATGCGTCAGGCGCTTACCTTGCGTCAGGAGCGGCAGGGGCTGATCCAGTCCAATGTCGCAAACCTGGAAACCCCGGGCTATACGGGGCAGGATTTTAATTTTGCCAAGGTCATGCAAAGTGCGATGAGCGGCCAGGGAGAGTTGGCCAGAACCGACAAGGGGCACATGCAGCTTGATGCCATGGAAGCCAGCAAAACCAGGGAGTTCGCCAGCGAGAAAAGGCCGGTGGACCTGGATCAAGAGATGGTGAAGATGGCGGAAAACCAGTTGATGTTTCAGGTGCTCGCCAAGACCATCGGGAAAAAATTCGATGCATTACGTTATGCCATTGACGAGGGAGGCAAATAAAAAATGGATACCTTAACAGCCATGCAGATCAGCGGCTCCGCGCTCAAGGCGGAGAGGGCCAGGCTCAATATTGCGGCCATGAATCTGGCCAACGCCAATACCACCCGGACCATGGAAGGCGGGCCGTACAAGGCCAAGTCCGTGGTTTTCGCGGCCAAGCCTCTGGAAGGGGTAAATTTTAAGGACACGCTCAACTCCACCACCGAGCGGCTCCGCAAGGTTGAGGTGGTGCAGGTGAGCGAAGACAAGGCGCCGTTCAAGGAGGTCTATGATCCTTCCCATCCGGATGCCGATACCAATGGGGTGGTTCGTTTTCCCAATGTCAATGTGGCCGAGCAAATGGTGGACATGATGAGCGCTCGGCGTTCGTATGAGGCCAATGTCACCGCTCTGGATGCTGTCAAAAATATGGCGCTTAAGGCCCTGGAGATCGGCAGATAATTGTTGGGTGAAGATGGTTGGGGCTTATTTGTCAAGCAAACCCTGTGCAACTGGAGGTATATAGATGAAAGAAGTAACCATGCAGCCGATCAGTATGCCCGTATCGTCACCGCTCAAGTCTCCTGGTGCGCCAGGGGTCGCGGGTACGGGTTTTTCCGATATTCTCAGTCGGTCGATTGCCGAGGTGAACGGCCAGGCCCAAGAGGCTGATATGCTGGTGAAAGGGCTTGCCGCCGGCGAACACGCCAATATTCATGAAACCATGATCGCCATGGAAAAATCGGGGATCTCCTTTCGGATGATGACCCGAGTGCAGCAAAAGGTCCTTGACGCGTACCATGAAATTATGAGGATGCAGATTTAGCAGGGGTATGGAAGGCCGTGAGCGGCAGCAGTGTTAACGGCGTAAGAAGCCGTAACGAAGCAGCGTAAGCGGCGGTGGTTTTTCAGTAACGGCTTCTAAATTTTTAGGCAAAGGAACAAAACATGGCTACCCCAAAAGAAATTCTTGAGCAGATCGCTTCCATTGTCAAGGGTCTGAGTATGACCCAGAGAATACTCGGAGCCGTGGTGATCGCTGTGGTGGTTGGCGGCTTGTTGAGCCTGACCACCGCCAGTAAGGAAACCTCCTACAAGGTTCTTTTTTCTGGGTTGAATCAAGAAGATGCTGGCGAGGTCCTGACCAAACTCAAGGATCAGCGTATCCCGTACAAGTTGTCCGATGATGGTGGGGCCATCCTGGTTCCGTCCTCGCAGGTGTATGAGGTTCGGTTGACCCTGGCCGGCGAGGGGTTGCCCAGGGGCGGCGGTGTTGGTTTTGAGATCTTCAACCAGACGAGCTTCGGCCAGACCGATTTTGTTCAACGCTTAAACTATCAGCGGGCCTTGCAGGGAGAGTTGGCTAGAACCATCAGGAACTTCCAGCAGGTTATTGAGGCCAGGGTCCATATTGCCACCCCCAAGGAATCGGTGTTCATTGAGGATGAAAAACCTCCCACCGCCTCGATCAGTGTCAAACTGCGTGGTCGGGAAAAACTTAACCAGCATGAGATTCAGAGCATTGTCAATCTGGTGGCTAGCGCGGTTCCTGGGCTTAGCACGGAAAATATTACCCTGGTCGATACCAGCGGTCGTTTGCTCTACCGGAAACAGGGCGATGGCGAGGGGGTGCTCACCGGAAATCAGCTGGAGTACCAGATAAAGATTGAAGACACCCTCCGACAGAAAGTCGAAACCATGCTGGAGGAGGTGGTGGGGGTTAACCGGGCCAGGGCACGGGTCACCGCGGAAATAGATTTCAACAAGACTGATCGAACCGAGGAAACCTTTGATCCTGAGGCTCAGGTGGTGCGTAGCGAGCAGATGCTTACCGAAAACGATCAGCGTGGTGGCGCCAATGCGGAAGGAATCCCTGGGGTTAAGGGCGAACTTGCCACCTTTGCCGAGGAGGGTGGGGCGGCAGGAACGGCTGCAGCCGGATACAATCGCAATAATGTTACGAGAAATTATGAAATCAGCAAGCAGACTAAGCATATTCAAGATAAGGGCGGGGCTGTCAAGAAATTGTCCATTGCCGTCATGGTCGATGGCTCCTACGAAAAGAGCGTTGACAAGGATGGAAAGACAAGTCTAAAATATCAGCCGCGTAGCCCGGAAGAAATGAAGAATTTGGACAAGTTGGTTAAGAATGCCATTGGCTATAGCGAAGAGCGGGGCGATCAGGTTGAAGTGGCGAGCCTGCCGTTTGCTCTCTCTTCTGTTCCCGAGCCTGAGGTGGATGCCATGGAGAAATATCGGGCAATGACAGAATGGCTGGCCATGCCCCTGGTCTATCTGCTGGTTGCGGTTCTTGTGCTCCTTTTCGTCATCAAGCCGTTTCTTAAAATCCTTGCAACCAGTCAGCTGGCGACCCGTGCTGGTGGCGCCATGGCCAGGCCTGGCGCACATGGTCCCGCTGTCGGCGGTGTTGAAGGCGAGGAGGAGGAAGATTTTTCCCTTGCCCCGCGTGGACTCACTGATCAGGAGCGGATATACCGTCTGGCCCAAAGCGATCCTGATCGGGCTGCGGATCTGGTGCGTCGCTGGTTACGTGAAGAGGCCTAATTCATGAGCAAGCCTGAAAAAAAGAGCGGTGAATCCCTCACCGGGCCGGAGAAAGCCGCAGTCTTTCTGCTCACCGTGGGCGAGGATTTTGCCTCCCAGGTCTTCCAGCGGCTCGATCCCGAGGAGATCAAGCATGTTGGTCGACAGATGGCCAGGATCGATAAGGTCGATAAAGATGATCTGACTGCTCTGGTCAATGAGTTTAAGTCTGATAGCGGTGACACCGACATCTTTCTTTCCGGCAACGAGTTGTTGGAAGCTGCGTTGAAGCGGGCGATGTCCAGTGACAAGGCCAGTGAAATTCTGGAAGAGATCCGCTCGGATTGGAAGTTGACCCTTTTTCAGAAGGCCCGCAAGCTGGAGCCAAAGGTGCTGGTCAACTTCCTGCGTAACGAACATCCCCAAACCGTAGCCCTGGTCCTTTCTGTTCTGGAGCCAACCCAGTCGGCCCAAATCCTTGTGGAATTCAGTGAAGAGGTCCAGGTGGAAGTCATGATGCGTATGGCGGAACTCGACAAGGTAAGCCCCGAGATTCTTGTGGATGTGGACCGGGTGTTACAAGACGAGCTGCTTTCCGTTGAAGGTTTGGAGGGCCAGCGTCTCGGCGGGGTAGAAGCGGTGGCTGAAATCCTGAACAATGCCGATCGGGGGCTGGAGGCGTCTATTCTTGAAGGGATTGAAGAGCAGCGGGAAACCCTGGCCGATGAAATCCGCCGCCTCATGTTTGTCTTTGAAGATCTTATGGGCGTGGATGATCGGGGTATCCAGTCCATCCTCAAGGAGGTCAGCACCGACGACCTGAAACTGGCCCTCAAGCTTGCTTCCGAGGATCTCAAGACCAAGATTTTTGGCTGCATGTCTTCCCGTGCCGTGGAAATGCTTAAGGAAGACATGGAAATCATGGGGCCGACTCGGGTGAAAGATGTCGAGGGCGCCCAGCAGTCCATAATCAAGATCGCCAAGCGTTTGGAGCAGGAAGGCAAGATCCAGCTCATGAGCGGCGGCGGCGGCGAGGACGAATTTGTCTAAGGTTATCAAGTTGCAGCAGGATCGTGTGGTGCAGACCGCGCCAAACCTGGAAACGGAAGATTTCCTCTCTTTTGAGGATTTCTGGCAGGTTAAGCCTGGCAGTGCTGAAGCCAAACGGCTTGAAAGGCACCATATGTCTCCGCGGGAGATTGCCATGGAGGAAGCCGCAGAGATACTTCGCCAGGCTGGGGAACAGGCGGATAAGCTCAAGGATGAGGCCTATAACGAGGGTTTTGCCAAGGGCGAGGCTGCCGGCAAGGCGGCAGGGTTGGCTCAGCATGAGCAGCAGCTGCAAGAACTTGCTGCGCTGCTTACGGCCTTGGATGGGGAAAGGGAAGCGCTTCTGAGGCAGCACGAAGAGAGCATGCTCGCCCTGATTACCACCATGGTGGACCGGTTGGTCTACCACGAGGTTTCTGTGAATCCCCTGGTGATCCAAGCCTGTCTCAAGAAGGCCATGGAATTTGTGGTGGAAAACTCCACGGTGGCAATCCATTTGCATAGTGATGACTTCAGCCGGTTGAAAAAGGCGAGTCTGGAAAATTCTCGGCTGATTGAGGGCAAGAATCGGATCCAGCTTGTCGAGGACCCCAATATTGCCGTGGGCGGCTGTTTCCTGAAGACAGACTTTGGCGAGATCGACGCCACCATGGAAACGTGCAAAGCAAGGCTGTATGCGGCAGTTGAGCAGGCCTTTCTCGCGGCAATGGCTGCGGATACTACGGAAAGCTGATAGCTATAACTTACAGCTTTTTTTAAGGATGATTCATGAATCTTTCCCAATGTCTTCAGGTTGCCCAAGATACCTCGTTGGTGAGCGTGGGCGGCCGGGTGAATCAGGTCATCGGCATGGTCCTGGAGAGCCTGGGGCCTGGGATTCCGGTGGGCAGCATCTGCGAGGTTTCGGTTTTTAAGGGGAAGAGTACGGTGCTGGCCGAGGTGGTTGGCTTTCGCGAGGGGAGGGTTTTGCTTATGCCCTTGGGCGAGATGCGCGGGGTTGAGCCGGGCAGTGCCATCCGGCTGGTGGGCGGGCAGGCCGGGGTGCCGGTGGCCGAGTCTCTGCTGGGCCGGGTTATTGACGGCCTGGGCAATCCCATGGACGGCAAAGGTCCGTTGCAGCCCGAGACCCAGTATCCCCTCTACGCCGAGCCCTTAAACCCCATGGAGCGGGAGCGGATTCTTGAGCCGGTGGACGTGGGGGTGCGGGCGATCAACGGTCTGCTCACCCTGGGCAAGGGCCAGCGTATCGGGATTCTCGCCGGTTCTGGGGTTGGGAAAAGTACCCTGTTGGGCATGATTGCCAGGCATACGGCCGCCGATATCAGCGTTATCGCCCTGATCGGCGAGCGTGGTCGTGAGTTGAAGGATTTTATCGAGCGGGATCTCGGCCCTGAGGGGTTGGCCCGTTCGGTTGTTGTGGTGGCAACCTCGGATCAGCCGCCTCTGGTGCGGATGCGCGGGGCTTATCTTGCCACGGCCATCTCCGAGTTTTTTAGGGACCGGGGCCGCGATGTGATCCTGATGATGGATTCCATCACCCGTTTTGCCATGTCCAGCCGGGAGGTTGGCTTGGCCATCGGCGAGCCACCCACCTCGCGCGGTTACACCCCCTCGGTGTTCGGCCAGCTCCCCAAGTTGCTGGAGCGGGCGGGAACCTGCATGGGCAAGGGGAGTATCACTGGCATCTATACAGTGCTGGTTGAGGGTGACGATATGAACGAGCCTATCGCTGACGCGGTGCGCTCCATCGTGGACGGCCATATTATTCTGAGCCGGGATCTGGCGAGCCAGGGACATTATCCCTCCATTGAGGTTATGGGCAGCGTCAGCCGGTGCATGACCGATGTGGTGCCTAAGGATCAGGTACTCGTAGCCCGTAAGTTCTTGGAGGTTATGGCCACCTATCGCCGCTCGGAAGATTTGATTAATATCGGGGCCTATGCCAAGGGCAGCAATCCGAAGATCGACAACGCCATTGTCATGATTGACCGGTTGAACGGCTATCTTAAGCAGCAGGTGGAAGAAAAGGTTTCCTTTGAAGAAAGCGCCCGGCAGCTGGCGGCGATTTTTGCCAATGACGGCCAGACCGTTCCGGGTACGGCCCAATGATGAGAGGGAACAATGGCTTATCATTTTAGGCTTGAAACAGTCCTTGGTCTGCGGCGGAACCTGGAAGAGCTTGCCCAGCAGAAACTGGCCAGGGAACTCACGCTGCTAGAGGCGCAAAAATTGCGCCTTGCCACGCTGAGGCAGCAGCGGCAGCAACTGATCGCCGAATTTGAAGAAGAAAAACAGCGACAGATGCTGGCCCCTGTTTTTGCTTTTTATGTGGAAGGCATCTTCCGCAAGGAGCAGGAGGTCGAGGTTGGGCAAGCCCAGGTGGAGGCCCAGTTGGGGGCTGTTGCCCAGGCCAGAGTGGAGCTTACCGTTAAGGTGCAGGATAAAAAGGTGATGGAAAAGGCCAGGGAGCGGGATTATCAGAAATTTCTCTTGGCCGGATTGAAGAAAGAGCAGAATGAGGCGGACGAGATGATGGTGCTTCGTTTTGGCCGCAAAGGCAATCTTCACTGAGTAGGAACAGGGGCGCCATGCCCCGGATGGGATTATGAAAAAACGCAACCGCAGATACCTTATCCAAATTTTCACCGTGTTCTTGACCCTGTTGGTGACTATCCCCGCTTTTACCGAGGAGAAACCCCCGGTCAGGCTTTCACCCCAGGAGATTTCCGGTGCCGCCGGGTTGAAGGAGCGTGAAGATGCTTTGGCCGCCAAGGAAAAGGCGATGGCCGAGAAAGAGAAGGAGCTCACGGCCCTGAATAAGGAAGTGGATGAGAAGTACACCAAGCTCAATGCCATACAGGAAGAGCTCAAAGGGCAGCTTGGCGGTGCGGTCAAGGGTAAAGACCAGCAGTTTAAAAATTTGATCAAGATTTACAGCGCCATGAGTCCGTCTAAGGTGGCTCCCCTGCTTGACAAGATGGAAGATGTCGAAACGGTGGAGATTTTGCGAGCCATGAAGACGGAGGCGGTGGCGAAGATCATCCCCAAGCTGGGCCAGGACAAGGCGGTGCGGGTGAGCAGGCTTCTTGGCTTGCCCTGAATAGAGTTGTGCGGTTTTGATTTTTTAGCCCTTTCGGCGTTTGGCCGGAGGGGCTTTTTTCGTTGATCTTTCTTCTTTTGTGTGCCTCAAAGAAGAAACAAGAATGCCCCCCAGCACTCGCCGTGTGATCAAGTTATACGGCTGCCCCGCCGTTGGCTGGAGATCATGTGCTCATCGAGTTGCCGAGAGTTTGCAAACTCGGCTACGCCTCAAGCAGTGCAAGCCCATTTTTCGGCAGCCTCTCCGGTGTTCGCCTGCGTGACAATGGGATTTTTTGGTCCTCTTAGCCAACTCCCGGCAATTCTTTCCCCATACTGTTTCTTCATCCCACTCTCGGTTTTTTGTGGGGAATTCTTTTCCCGTCTTGTGGTTTTTGGCGTTCATTTCTGGGGTGGATAGCTGTTTTTTTGATCATCTAACTTGTTGTTTTGTTGTAATTGTAGTGTCGCTTGTGGTTGTGCTGTGGCGGCGTGGCATACCTTTTGCTATTCATGATTGGCAAGCGCGCTCCAGTGGGGCGCGAAGGATTAAAGATTAATCTTACAGCGAGGAGTTTTCTGTGGACGCACTCATGATTCCCATTGTGCAGGCCTCCAAGGCTCAGGTAACGACGGCGGTTGAAGCGAAAAGCCCCGCTGGCCAGAAAACCGGCTCGAACTTTTCCGATTACATGGAAAAGAAGATGGCCACGGAACGTCGGGGCAATAGCAATCTTCTCGGCCAGCAAAAAGCCAAGGCCGCAGCTGCTACCGCGAACAAGAAGACGCCTGTTGCCGGGTCAGAGCAGAAGGAAAGGGCTGCTGAGGCAACCACCATCGCTGCTCTGTTGGGGCAGTTTGTCCAGGATCTTCAGAAAAGCGCGGGCGACCAAAAACAGGGGCCAGGAGAATGGTCGTTTTCGGTGCCTGATGCGGATCTTCTTCAGAAGATAGCCAAGGATGCGGGGATGAACGAAAGTCAGCTGTCCGCGCTCATGGATAAAATGAAGAACCAGGACGGCAAGTTGTCCCTTCCTGATTTTCTTGCTTCGCTCTCCCGACATTTCCAGACCCTGCAAGACGACGTGCCCGTGACCGTGCCGGAAACCGATCTGCCGCTTCTCCAGAGCTTTCTTGAGCGCCTTGGCATGTCTGTGCCCGAGGTGACTAAGATCAGTGAGGCGGCGGTGCGGGGGGATAATACCCTTGATCTGCAAAAATTTCTCGCCGGGTTGCAGGAAGTGCCTGAATTAAGAATTACCGATATATCTCCGGTGGAGGCGGAGCAGCTGCAGAATCTGCTTGCCAGCGCCGGGGTTTCTCAACAGTTGCAGCGCGCTTTGTTGCCCGAGCAGGTGCCGGTTGTGGAAGGTCTGGTTAAGGATGGTTCGCCGGTAACGCTCACCCTGGATCGGCTAAAAAATATGCTGGAGCAGAGTGTTCAAGAGGTGAAGGCCAACAGACTTCAGGCGGACCCGCTTTCCTTTCTCGCGGATCTTCAGGAGGTGCTGACCAGATCCGGTTTTGAAACCAAGGGGCCGAGTCTTTCTTCTGCTGTTCAGGGTTCGGTGGTCGCTATTTTTGAAAAACTTATGGAAAGCATTGATCTTTCCAAGGTCAAGGTGCAGCAGGGAACTGCTGCGGCGGATGCGGCTCTGGAGAAGAAACTGGGTCAGACGCAGGATCTTTTTGCCGCCCAGGATGCGGATACAGCGGCGTTTCTTGACGGCAAAACCGCCGAACCGGTTCTTGCCATGGACCGGGAAGGTCAGTCGGCAAAAGACGGCAAGAACTCCTCTGTTAGCGGCGAACTTTTTGCCGAGAACAGCTCCATTTTTCAAACCGAGGGTGCTATGGCGGCTAAGGTTGAGACCGTCAGCACCGCTACTGCTACCTCTCAGGCGGCAAGACCTTTTGTCAATATCCCCTATATGCCCCCTGGTCTCCAGCAGCAGAGTTTCGCCCAGCTTTCCCAGGGTGTGCTTCAGGGTTTGCGCAACCAGGAGCATCATCTGGTTCTTAAGCTCTACCCCAAGGAACTGGGTGAGGTCAAGGTAGAGATGACGGTGCGTGACAATCAGGTGGCGGTTTCCTTTGCCATGGAAAATTCTCGGGTCAAAGAGGTGCTGGAAAGCAACCTGGATCAGTTTAAGGAAAACATGGAAAAGCAAGGTTTTACCCTTGGGCAATGTAATGTGTCCTTGAATCAGAACTCTGACAGCAACGAAACCTGGCAGCAGGCCCAGACGGCTTCGCTGGAAAATGGGGCGGGCCAGCGGAGGGTAACCTTGGCGGATCTGCCCCAGGATATACTCTATCAGCGGGCCCAGCCCGGAACTGGCCGTGAAATCGGCGTTGATCTGTTTGCCTGAGAACGAGAGAGGAAAAAGCAATGACGACCACAGCAAGCGCCACTTCGACCATTCCGACCCCGGATGCCACGGCCGTGAAGGCGGTAGGCAAAAAAACCCTGGATCGCAGCGATTTTATGACGTTGTTCATTACCCAGATGCAGCATCAGGATCCGTTGGCACCCATGGACAGCACGCAGATGGCCTCGCAGCTCGCCCAGTTTTCCAATATGGAAGCCACCATGAAGATGTCCGACAATCTGGAGAAGCTGCTTGGCTACCAGGTATCGCAGAATAATCTCCAGCTTCTGAGCCTGATTGGCAAAGAGGTGCAGGGGGCCGGGAACACCATGGGCGTGGTGGCTGGGAAGGTTTCGACCACCCAGTACACTCTGGCCGATGCTGCCGATTCCTGCAGGTTGGATATTTATGACGCAGCAGGCAACCTGGCTGATACCGCTGACTTGGGCTATGTCCCCTCCGGCGTGCATGATTTGACCTGGGATGCGAAAACGCCCAGCGGCACGGTTGTTCCGGACGGGCAGTACACATACAAAGTGACGGCCCTGAACGCCATGGGGCAGGAGGTCGCGGTTGATTATCGGTCAACCGGTAAGGTCACCGGCGTGAAATTTGATGGAGGCACGGCTCAGGTAACGGTGGATAGCTCCGTAGCCATGAATGTCGCAGATATCTTGACGGTGAAGTGAGACCCGTGAAAATTACAGAGCAAGAAAACAGGAGGTAGGGATATGGGTGTTTCAAGTTCGTTGTACGCAAGTATCAGTGGTCTCAGCACCATGGGCAACGCCATGAGCGTTTTGGGTGATAACGTCGCCAATGTTAATACCATCGCCTTCAAGTCGAGCCGGGCAACCTTCCAGGACGTACTCTCTCAGAGTGTGGCCACGGCGGCGGGTGCGGCTCAGGTTGGCCGCGGTGTGACCATGACCACCATTGACGGCATCTTTGCCCAGGGCTCGTTTGAGTCCACCTCAACCCCCACCGATCTGGCCATCGGCGGCCAGGGCTTCTTTATGCTCCGGGCTCCGGGCAGCGCTGAGTCAGACATGTACACCCGGGCCGGGGAATTTCGTTTTGATAATGCGGGCAACCTGGTCAACCCAACCGGCAACTTTGTCCAAGGCTGGACCATCGACCCTAACTCCGGTGAGGTGCAGGGGACCATTGGCGACATTAATCTGGGCAAGTCCACCCCGCCGGTGCCGACCACCAATGTCCAGGTTATTGCCAACGTGGATTCCCGGAAAAATAACGAAACCACCGAGTTGAATCTGTTCGACGCCTGGAATGGCACCAACCCCGCGTTGTCAGTGCCCACCCCTCCCATCGACGCTGCGGCCTACGAGTACACTACGGCTATCAAGGCGTATGATGCCAAAGGCGCAAGCCATGATCTTACGGTGTATTTCGATCGTACCACCAAGGACAATCAGTGGGAGTTCCTCGTGACCTGCAACCCCGTGGAAGATAAGCGGGTACTGAGCAACGGTCTTGATGCTGCCGGAAACTTGAACGGCACCAACGATCAGGTCTCCATCTACACACCGGACACCACCTACAACTATGTAAATCATAAGGGGGCTGGCGCCCTGTTGTACGGGAAGATCGATTTTTCCACCTCTGGCGCCATTGATAAGATCGCGGCCTGGGATGTGCCGCCCGACGGGCGGGTGGATCCGGCCCAGAATACCAATCGGCTGACCCTTTCCAACACAGACCAGTACTACTCCTTTGATACCAACTTCACCGGCGCTCTCACCAACCAGACGATTGCTCTGAACCTTGGCGCGCGGTACAGCGGGCAAAGCACGTCCATCTCTCAAGTACTGGTAAGCGGTAGCGGTGGGTACACGGATGCCGGTATTACACCGATTACCAAGGAGACCCTTTGGGCAAATGTGAAGGATAGCGCAGGAATAGCTGTTACCCCTCTGTCAACAGTTACTTGGACAGGATTTAAGAACAATGGCGCCGCAGTCGCCGGGAGTTATACCTTGACAGCCGGCGGCAAGGTTCAGGATCTGCTGGATGCGATGAATACTAGTGTCGGTACGACTGGCTTTGGCTGTACCTGCACCATTGACGCCGCTGGCCGGATTCGGATGACCGACAACACCGGTGGCCCCAGCGGAATGGCTGTGACTACTTTTGCATTCAGCGCCGGGGTGCAGCCCTTTGGCGTCAGCACCAACAACGGTGTTCCCGGAACGAACACCTTCAATATCACCACCTCCAAGCGTCAGGTTGTCTCCACCGGGAGGGCAGTGAGCAGTAATGTGGCTGGTGCCGCGCCGATTACTGCCGATACCCTGTTAACCAGCGTATACGATACGACCCCCGCTGCTCTTGCTTTCGGGGATACCCTAACTTTTAATGGAAAGCGTGGTGATGGCACGACAGTGGCTGGCGCCGTTTTTACTGTGGGAAGCAGCTTTGGTCCGCCACTCACCGCGAGTGGTGGAGTAAACGCCACAGTGCAGGAGTTGCTCTCCTGGGCGGAAGAGACATTTAATGCCGAAGCAAGTATTGACGGTGCGGGTCGCCTGGTGCTCACTGACCGGAAGGCTGATCAGGTCGGCGGCGTTTACACCAGTGCGCTTGGGGTAACTGATTGTACGTGCAGTACGGCGGCAAAAATCCCCTTTGGCACAGCGGCAAACGATTTCACTATTATTCCGGCCGATACCAGTGGCGAGGACGGCAGTCTGGCTGGGAACACCACGAGTCTTGCCTTCAGTACCGAGGCTCTGTCCACCACCCAGTATGCCAATAGTTCCACCACCATTTTCCAGGACCAGAACGGGTATGCCGCTGGCTTCCTGCAGTCGGTCTCCGTGGATACCAAGGGCACCATCACAGGCAACTATTCCAACGGGCAGGTGCTGGCAAAGGCCCAGGTGGCCCTGGCCAGCTTCAATAACCTGGCTGGCCTGATGAAGGAGGGTGGCAACATCTTCCGGCAAACCACTGCCTCCGGCGCACCGGTAACGGGTGCCCCCGGCACCAACGGATTGGGTTCCATTTCGCCCAACTCGCTTGAGCAGTCCAACGTGGATCTCGGTGCGGAGTTTGTCAAGCTGATCACCACCCAGCGCGGCTTCCAGGCCAACTCCAAGATCATCACCACCACCGATGAGATGCTGTCGGATCTGATCAATATCAAGCGATAATTTTTTTCAGCCCAGGTCTCTTACCTGATCCGGCGGTTCGGAAGATGTTTCCGGACCGCCGGATTTTTTTTGGGTAAGTCTGCGCTCCTGCTCAACGATCAGGCAAAGAGCATCAGTAACCCCCAGTCAACAGAATCTCGCTCAAGATTGTGGCTCACCGTTACTAAGCATAATTAACAATACCATTGGTGCCTTCCATGAAACGTTGTCGTCATAGGAGCAAAAATCTTCGCCAGGGAAGGAGGGGATGTGGCCCGGATTGAATTGGCCGAAGGCGAGGATATTTTTATCGGATAGATGAGGGGCATGGTTTTGCTGCTGTTTCATGCCGACAGTGCATAGAGTTGTTGGCCTATGCAGATGGGGGATGATTAACTGGTAACAGGTGGAGAGAAAAGGGAGGGGAAATGCAGGTGCCGGGTATTCGCAAGCTCAGGTTGCCGGTGCTGCAAGATCTGCTGCCGAAGCCTTAAGCGCCGCAGGGGGAAGGTGTTTTCGAAGTGCCGTAAAAGAAAAGAAGGCTCGGTGTACCATTGAGCTATCAATGTGCTTCATGGTTTTTTTGTCTATTCCTGGGGTTTTCGGCGAGCCAGGAGGGTTACCGTATCATCTGGATCAGTTTCTCGTACATGTCGTCGACGGTGGAAAGGCTTTTGGCATTGGCCTGGAATGCCCGTTGGGTGGTGATGACATCCACCATCTCTTGGCCAAGGTCAACGTTGGACATCTCCAGGCTGTAGTTGCCAGCGGTCCCGAAGGATGCTTGGCCGGCGGTCCCGGTCATTACCTTTCCTGCCTTGTCTGTTGCAACGAAGTTGTTGTCGCCGGTACTCATCAACCCTTGCAGGTTGATGAAGTTGGCCAGGACCAGCTGGGCCTGTTTGATGTTTTGGCCATTGGAGTATTGCCCGGTGATAAAACCTTGGCTGTCCACGCTGATATCCTGCAGTCTCCCTTTGCCGTATCCGTTCTGGCTTTGATACAGAACTGTTGACGCGTTTGCGTAGTTGGTGGTGGTCAGGCCCGAGCCTTGATACAGGTCTCCGACGGCAGCGGTGAAGAATGTTCCCTGGTTGCCGAAGATTTGGGCAAGGGTGGGATCGGTGAGCGGGGTGGCCCCGCTGGCATTGGTATGGGTAATCGAGGAGATCGCCAGCTGGCTAGCTCCTACCTCGGTATCGGTAAGGGTCAGCTGACCGTTATCGATTTTTGCCGTGCAGCCAAACTGGGTCTGCAGACCGGCAAGAAAATCCGCCACTGTCTGGGAAGAATTCACCGTATAGGTGTATGAGGCTGGGGTTCCGACTCCGGTAGTACCTTGGAGGGTGATCGTGTCGCCGACTTTTACGGTGTTTCCCTGGCTGTCGGAAACCGTGTCCCAGGTGGAGGTCGAGCTGACACTCCCTGAGGTTGTAGCGGAGCTGAATGCCGCGGCGGGACTGACCACCGTTTGTGGGGTCGGAGTATTGCCAAAGCTCAGGCTTGAGGAGTTGTTGGCTGGTGTGCCTGTAAAGTTGAAATCGAAACTGTAGTAGGAGTCACCCCTGGCCAGGGTAAGCAGATTGGTGGCGGTGGTTGGGGCGACATCGCCGTTTGTCGGCACGTTCCAGCACTGGATATTGTTCAGGCTGCCGTTATTTGTGAAAGAGAGGACCCCGTAGAGCAGGGCGCCAGCCCCCTTGTCCGTTGCGCTGTTGTAGCGGGTGCCGCCAGCGCTTAACCGCTGATCCTGGGCAGGGTTGCAGGTGACAAGAAACTCCTGTTCGTTGGGGTTTGCCGTTGCATCGAAATAGACGGTCAGGTCGTAAGTGGACGAGGGCGTAGTGAATCCTGCGGTTTCATCGGGAGGGCCGTAAATTTTCAGCGAGGTTTTATAGTCATAATTGCCCGTGGCCATGGGCTGGGCGGTATTGGTTCCGTCCCAGCTGTCAAACAGGTTGACTGGGCTGGCGGCGGGTTCTTGCAGCGCCGGATTGTTTTGCAGATTCATCACCAGTTGCACCTGGCTGGTTGCCGACTGGGGTGCGATATTCTTGATCAGGATATCGCTGACAGTGGTGGGCGATCCGGTGCTGGCGCTCAAGTTATACCCTTGGACAAACTGGCCGGTGGGGGTGGTCAGATTGGAGGCGTTTGGCTCCGCGCCCGTGTGATCCACCAGTTTGAAGTTTCCCGATCGGGTGTAGGTATCCGCCGCTGTGGCGTCATCCCGGCGAACCATGAAAAATCCTGGCCCACTGATGGACATGTCCGTCGCTTTGGCGGTGGTTTCGAGTGAGCCAGAGGAAAAGGACGTTCCGATTTGGCCAAGCTGGACACCGTGACCAAAAGAGAGGGCGTTCAGGGTGGTTTCAAAGACATCGGCGAACTGGGTTTGTCCGGCTTTGAAGGCATTGGTGTTGACATTGGCGACATTGTTTGCCGTGACGTTGAGCTTCTGGCCCATGGCGTTCACGCCGCTTATGCCGTTGTAGAAAGATGCCAGTAAATCCATGGTGCGCCTCGTGTGATGATTCTGGATATGGAGCTGCCGCATTCTAGTGAAGCAAAACTCATGCCAAAATAAATATCGCGGCATATTTTTAACTATTTGTTGTTATTTCGGATTGTTGCGAATTGCAGAGAGAGGGGTGCGGCAGACACCGTCACCGGGAAAATTTTTCCGGCGACGGTGGTAGTGCAGGGGGAAGGGGAGGTTATTGCCGTTTTCTGGCTATCCCAAGAATGCGTCGAAGATGGCGAAGGCCTTTTGCACCACAGGAACTTCACCGTCGAGTTTCAGGTATGATCGGCCGGCGATCTCCTGTGCCACCAGCTCGTTGCTCGCAGGCAATAGACCGCCCAGGGGCAGGTCGGTGGAGTCCACCGCTTCCTTGATTTTTGCCAGCAACTCCTCGCTGGCCGGTTCCGGCACCCGGTTGACAATAAGGCATTTCTTTTTGATCTGTATGCCTAGCGGTCCGGTGAGCTCGGCAATCCTTTTGGCGGTCATGATGCCTCGGGCTGATGGGTCTGAAACCACAATGAGATAATCGATATCCCGCAGATTCATGCGGCTGAGGTGTTCCATGCCCGCTTCGTTGTCCACCAGGATGTACTGGTAGTTCTCGGCCAGATGATCCATGGTCATGGCCAGGTGCTGGTTGGCCGCGCAATAGCAGCCCGGCCCGTCCGGCTGGCCCATGGCCATGAGATCAAAGCCGGTGGATTCCACCAGGGATTGGTGGACTTTCATCTCCATGTACTGGTCCCGGGTCATGTTGGGCGGCATGTCGCCTTTGAGTTCCTTTCGGATCTGGCCGATGGTGGTGCCAAGTCGTAACCCCAGCAGTTCGTTGAGGTTGGCGTTGGCATCGGCATCCACGGCGAGGATGGGGGTCATGCCCTTTTCGGTCAGGTATTTGATGAGCAGAGCGGAAATGGTGGTCTTGCCAACCCCGCCTTTGCCAGCCAGGGCAATAATCTTCGGCATCTGATTTCTCCAATAAAAAACGGATTCTTTTCGCAGAGAAGCGCGCGTAGTGCGACGCCTTCGCGTTGATTTTTTCTTTTGCAACGAATCCATCCAATATAGGAAGCAGGGCCGGGAATGTCAAAGGGAAAGCCGGTTGGGGTGGCGAACCTCCCGAAATCCCGGCGATTTTACCCTTGCAACTTGCGGGTGAGCTGGTATGTTTGTCTGCTTGACCTCAGTCCTCACCACGCAATCCTCAAGTCCTTAGAAGAGATGGAGATCACCCATGGATTATCGGGCGACATTGAACCTACCCCAGACCGATTTCAAGATGAAGGCCAACATGTCCCAAAGGGAACCGGAGGTCCTTAAGGCCTGGGAGGAGTCCAATCTCTACGCCAAGGTGCAGGAGCAGACTGCCGGCCGGCCCCTCTATATCCTGCACGATGGCCCTCCCTATGCCAACGGTCATATCCACATGGGCCACGCTTTGAATAAAATCCTCAAGGATATCATCCTCAAGGCGAGGCGCATGGCGGGTTTTCACTGCCCTTACGTGCCGGGATGGGATTGCCACGGTCTGCCCATCGAACTCAACGTGGACAAAGATCTCGGCCCGAAGAAAAAGGAAATCAGTAAGCTCGCCTTCCGGGGCGCCTGCCGGAATTATGCCGGGAAATGGGTCAAGAAGCAAAAGGAGGAGTTTAAGCGTCTCGGGGTGCTGGGAGATTGGGATGCCCCGTATCTGACCATTGATTACAAGTACGAGGCGAGCATTGCCCGCGAGTTCAACCGCTTTCTTCTCTCCGGCGCGGTGACCCGCAGCAAGAAGCCGGTGCATTGGTGCTCCTCCTGCCGAACCGCCCTGGCCGAGGCCGAGGTGGAGTATTACGACCACACCTCGCCTTCGATCTATGTGAAGTTCCAGGTGGCCGAGGATCTGGGCGGGGTTATTCCCGCCCTGGCTGGGCAGAAGGTCTCCGCTGTGATCTGGACCACCACCCCCTGGACTTTGCCGGCCAATCTGGGTGTGGCCTTCCATCCCGATTATCCCTATGTCGCGGTGCGGGTGGGTGGCGAGGTATTGATCCTGGCCGAGGGTTTGATGGTGCAGGCCTTAGCCGCTTGGGGTATCGACGAATATGAGGTTCTCGCCACCTTTTCCGCCCGGCTGCTGGAAGGCAAACAATGTAAGCATCCTTTTCTGGAGCGTGAGTCGCTCATGGTTTTGGCTCATTACGTGACCCTGGACACCGGTACCGGCTGCGTGCATACCGCTCCGGGACACGGCCGGGAAGATTATCTGACCGGGATTAACTACAATCTCCCGATCCTTTCACCGGTGGGTAACGACGGCCGTTTCACCGAGGAGGCAGGACCCTATGCCGGGCTCTTTATCTTTGAGGCCAATCCGCAGATCACCGCAGACATGGCAGAGCAAGGCTCGCTGATTAAAGAAGCCAAGCTCTCCCACAGCTACCCCCATTGCTGGCGCTGTAAGAAGCCGGTCATCTTCCGGGCCACCGAGCAGTGGTTCATCTCCATGGAAGCCAACGACCTGCGTGATAAGGCCCTGGCCGCGATCAAGGACGTGAAATGGATCCCCCAATGGGGTTTGGAGCGCATCCTCGGTATGGTGGAGAATCGGCCGGACTGGTGCTTATCGCGCCAGCGCACGTGGGGGGTGCCGCTTACCGTGGTGTATTGCAGCGACTGCGGCGAGGTGCTCAATGACGAGACCATCATGGGCCGGATTACCGCCCTGTTTGAAAAAGAGGGGGCAGACGCCTGGTTCAGCCATGAGTTGGCTGATTTTATCGGGGGTGACCCCAAATGTAGGAAATGTGGCAGCAGTGAGTTCATCAAGGAGGAGGATATCCTCGATGTCTGGTTCGATTCGGGGGTGAGTTATGCTGCCGTCTTGGAGGAACGGGCAGAGTTGGCCGCGCCGGCTGATCTGTATCTCGAAGGAAGCGACCAGCATCGCGGCTGGTTCCAGAGCGCGTTGCTCGCCTCCATGGGCACCCGAGGCATCCCCCCTTATAAGTCCGTGCTCACCCACGGCTTTGT
>CALMMG010000178.1 GCA_937868185.1 uncultured Pseudomonadota bacterium | reverse complement strand
AAGGCGCCCGGGTTACCTTCGACGTTGTCGATGGCCCCAAGGGACCCTCTGCAGCCAATGTCGTTCAACGCTAAAGCCTCTTGAATGATATTTTAAAGCCCCGCTCCGGCGGGGCTTTTTTTTTAGACATTTTCTGGCCAAGCTAACAAAAAAGGCTTACGGATTTATCCGTAAGCCTTTCATTTTTCTGGAGCCAACGAGCGGAGTCGAACCGCTGACCTACTGATTACGAATCAGTTGCTCTACCAACTGAGCTACGTTGGCGTTATACCTTGCAGGATAACGATATTTTTCGTATTTTAAACGATGCTCTGCATCTATCAACTTTACCCAAAAGTGTCAAGCCCTTCCCGTACACCAAGCGGCAAAATACCTAAAATTTCACCTTAGGCCTGCTGACAACAATGAAAAAAAACCACCCAGTTTCCATTCTTGTCGTCGATGATGACAAAACCCATCGTATCATGCTGAAAACCATGCTGAAACAATGGGGATGGCAGATAGAAGAGGCGGATGACGGAACAACCGCTATCGAGGCTGTCCACAGCACACCTTTTGATGCCATCCTCATGGATGTCCGTATGGCCAAGCTGGACGGCATCGAAGCCCTGCGGCAGATTCATGCGTACAATCCGGCCATTCCCGTGATCATCATGACTGCCTACTCTTCGGTGGATGCCGCCGTAGAGGCCATCAAGATCGGAGCCCACGACTATCTGACTAAACCCCTTGATTTTGACCGGCTCAAACTCACCCTGACCCGTGCCTTGGAGCACCGGCAAGTTCAAGAAAACAAGGATTTTTCCCGCACCAATAAAGTCTCGACCATGAACGTCGGGGGAATTATTGGTAGCTCAGGGCCGATGCGTGAACTTATGGAAATGGTTTCCTACATCGCGCCAACCGAGGCAACCGTTCTTATTTCCGGAGAATCCGGGACGGGCAAGGAATTGATCGCTGCAGCCCTGCACCACAACAGTGCCAGAAGAAATGGCCCCTTTGTCAAGGTCAACTGTGCGGCCCTAGTTGAAAATCTCCTGGAATCGGAACTGTTCGGCCACGAAAAAGGCGCCTTTACCGGGGCTGACCGGCGGCGGGAGGGGAGATTCGTCCAGGCCAATGGAGGCACCATCTTCCTTGATGAAATAAGCGAAACCTCGCCGGGCATGCAGGCAAAACTCCTTCGAGTCTTGCAGGAACATGAGGTCCAACGGGTTGGCGGGAAAGAAACCCTTGCCGTTGATGTGCGCGTCCTGGCCGCCAGCAACCGTAAACTTGAGGAAGAAGTAGCGCAAGGCACTTTCCGGGAGGACTTGTACTACAGGCTCAACGTAGTGCCCTTGCACGTCCCCCCACTCAAGGATCGGCAAGAGGATATCCCGACCCTGGCAGAATACTTTGTGGGAAAATTTGCCAAGAAAAACAACCGGCAGGTCTCAGGCATTACGCCACACTGCATGACCCTGCTTCTCAACTACCCCTGGCCCGGAAACGTGCGGGAGCTTGAAAACGCCATCGAGCGCGGTATCATCCTCATGCGCGGCGACTACCTTGATGAGGAGTCGCTGCCCATCCCAGTGCGGCGTTTTGCCATGGAAAACGAGACCTCACTTGCTTCTACCGTTACTCCCCCTGGCTCGCTTGAAGAGGCGGAAAAGATCGTCATCAAAAACATCCTGGCGGAAACGGGGGGCAACAAAAGTGAAGCATCCCGTCGCCTGAACATCACCCGCAAAACCCTGCTCAGCAAAATGCACAAATATGGCCTAACCTAGCGGTCTTCCGTTTACAGAGCCCACCCCTGAAAAAGTTCATCGGCAAGAGGCTCCGCTACCAGACGGTGCTCTTCTCCCCCAGAGGCAAACAACACCGTCGCCGCAGCTGACTCCCCAACCATTTTTTTTCCAAAACGAACTACAAGCCCGGCTACCGCGGCAAATTCATCCTGGTGCCCTGAATGCAAAACCCCCATTGGCCCCGACCGCTCCGGCATATGCACCAGAAAATCACCCGGATCATGAAGCGCCTCAAGCCGTGCATTCTCAGCTTCATCGCGACCCAGAACCAGCCAACCGCCATGCGGCAGCTGGAAATGACGGCCAAAGAGGAGCAACCGGATATCATTGAGCCTGACCTTGGGATAGCGGGAATAATACCAGGCAATCCGTTTTGCCTGGTCCGTCTCGGTAAGAACGCAGCCACCGGCAGGCCGAGGATAATCGCTGATGCCAAACTGTTCGGCCAGCTGTATTTGCGGTTGCCGTCCCCTGCCGTTAAAATCGAGGAGAAGCTCCCGATCCACCAGACCATCACGCTCCGCAAACGTCGGTTCCTGTGTTTTGGCGCACAATGGCCGCAGAAGGATACCAGTACAGCCGCTGTCTCGCTCAATCACCCTTAGGGTATCGCGGCGTTGGGACATTGGCCGCTGTCCGATCACCTCGCCAGTAATCAAAAAAGAGGCGGAAAATTCCGGCATCAGCCTTTTTGCCTCCCGGAACAGGAGGATCTTACAATCGATGCAGGGGTTGAAATTCTTGCCATACCCGTGAGGAGGATTGCGCAGCATCGCAAAGTAGGACTCACTCACATCCCTAAGGACAACTTCGATACCATAACTATCCCTGACCTTATCGGCATATTCCTGCTCTTGTGCCAGGAGTTCATAACCAAAAAATGGAGTGATAAATTTGACCGCTTGCACAGCAATCCCCTGCGCCGCCACCACCCGACAAGCCAGGATACTGTCCAACCCACCGGAAAAAAGAGCCAAAGCGCACGTCATAAAGCTGCCTTCCGCTCCATGAGCGTGCGCACATAGGCCAGGGTTTGCTCGCTGACCGAATCTCCATCCAGCATCCGGGCAAGTTCATGCTCACGTTTTTCGACGGATAAAGGAATGATAGAGGTTTGGGTGCGGGCTTCGACCAGGAATTTCTGCACCAGAAAATGCTCATCCGCCAAGGAGGCAATCTGCGGGAGGTGGGTAATACAAAAAACTTGGTGATGCCCGGCCAGCTCACGGATCTTCCTGGCCACAGCCTCTGCCGCCTTACCGCTAATCCCGGCATCGATCTCATCAAAAATAACTGTATCGACCTGATCCTTCTCGGCCAGAAGTGTCTTTAAGGCCAACATCAACCGCGACAACTCACCGCCCGAGGCAACCTTGGCCAAAGACTTTGGCTCCTCGCCCTGATTGGCAGAAAACATAAATTCCGGACGATCCCAACCAAGTCTGGAGATACTCCCCAATTCCTGACCCGGCTCCCCCTTAAAACGTATCTCAAAAACCGCCTGCTCAAAACAGAGAGAGACCAAAGACACACGAATCTTGCCAGCCAATTCCTGAGCCGCAGCGTGGCGAGCTTCGGAAAGCAAGGTCGCAGCCTCACTCAAGGCAGCTTCACCCTGACTCACTTCTTTCTCCAAAGCAGCCAGTCGCTCATCCAGCGCCTCGATTTCGGCAAGCTCCTGCTTCGCCTCCTGGCCAAAAGCAATAACTGCGTCAAGCTCACCACCATATTTTCTTTTGAGCCTCTGCAACAGATCAAGACGTGCTGTTACCACATCAAGACGAGCCGGATCACTGGCAAGGGTCTCCACATAGTTCCGGATTACTTGAATATGATCTTCCAACTGAAAGCAATTCCCAGCCACCTCTTCGGCAAGCCCAGCCAAGCTCGGATCAAAGGCAGCCATCTGGGCCAGATTTTTCCGCACCACAGAGAGGGGGGTATTGACCGCCTCTGCCAAAAGATGCCAGCTTTTTTTCCCAAGACCGATCAGGTCATCAGAGGCCCGCAACCTATCACGCTCAAAAACGAGGGCCACATCTTCACCTGGGCTGACCGCAGCCTCCTCGATCTCCTTGGACTGAAAGGAGAGAAAATCACGACGCTGCTCCTTATCCCTCTCTTTGTCCACAAGCTCCTGATATAATTCCTTAACCTCCCTCCATTTATCATAACGATGGGAAACGATGAGCCGCTGCGGCCAAAGACCGCCAACCGCGTCAATATAATCAAGATGACTGCGAGGCTGCAACAGTTGCTGGTGATCATGCTGGCTGGCAACACTGAGCAGATTCTCCATCACCTCGCCCACCGCTTTGGCCGTGGCCAGACTGCCATTCATGAAATACCGACTGGAACCCTTGAGGGAAATAATCCGTTTGACCACCAACTCTGGCTCAGGCTCAGGCTCACATCCCATTTCCGCCAGTTTTTCCAGGACGAGCCCATGCTGAGGATCAAGCTCAAAGAGCGCCTCAACCGTTGCCGTCTCAGCCCCGCTTCTAATCCAGGTAGCCGCAGCCTTTCCTCCTCCCAGCAGATGAATAGCCTGCAAGATGATGGATTTCCCGGCCCCGGTCTCACCGGTAAGAACCGTGAGCCCTTCGTCGAAAGAAACATGCAGTTTCTCGATGAGGGCAAGATTGGTGATGATAAGTTCCTTCAGCATATGGCTCTCTATACAGGATTATCTGGAGATTGCAATGGTTGCTCCACTCCGCGTGGTGGGAAAGCTGAACAAATGGTAGCGCAAATGAATGATCATCACTATACTTAAAAAACAAACGGAGCTGTATTCAAACAAGTCCCTTTTTGTATATTATCTGAATATTCACATGAATCATAACAAAGCCTACCAACGCCTCACAGCATACATCCTCTGCGCTGTTTTATTGCTCGGAAATCTGCCCTTGGCTAGTTTTTCCCCTCCCCCGGCCCAGGCTTTCAGCGTTGGCGAGGAGCGAGAAGTTGGCGAAAAGCTCCTGTCCATTATCCGCAAAGAATTTCCCCTCCTTGATGATCCAGACCTTACCGAATATGTAACAAATCTCGGGCGACAGACCTTACTGCTCGCCGGACCACAGTTTTTTGATTATCATTTTTTCATCATCGACAACAAGGAATTCAACGCCTTCGCCGCCCCATCAGGCCTGATTTTTATCCATTCAGGCCTCATTGATCTTTGCGATACCGAAGGAGAGCTGGTCAGCGTTCTCGCCCACGAAATCGGCCACGCAGCCAGCCGTCATATCGCGGACCGAATCAGCAAATCTGGCAAAGTCAATGCCACATCCACAGCCCTGATGCTAGCAGGCCTGCTCCTCGGCCAAGGGGCTCTGGCACAGGCCGTTGTTACTGGCTCCATGGCCGGTGGCCTTACCGCAAACCTTAAATTCAGCCGTGAGGACGAAGAAGAGGCTGATCGCTTGGCCTACAAATGGATGAAAGAAGAAAAACGTGACCCGGCGGACATGGTGAGCATGCTCAAAAAAATGCGTCGGGTCAGCCGTTATCACCGAAAACAGGTCCCCACCTATCTCCTCACCCATCCTGAGCCGGAAAACAGAATCGGCTACATAGACGATCTCATCCTACAGGATCAGCAGAAGAAAATCCAAGCCCCAGATGAATTCGCCTACCAGAGGTTCAAATACCGGGTACAGGCCCTCACCCGGGACACACAATCGATTCTGCCAATCCTGAAAAACAAGGCGGAAGAACCAGGCATCCTGCAAAATGATCCCATGGTTTTCTTCGGCCTATCCCAAATCTACCTGGCAAATCGTGATTACCAAAAAGCTGAAGAGTCTCTTCAAAAAGTCATAACCCGTTTTCCAGACAAGCCTATTCTCAAAACAGATCTCGGCAGGATAAAATTTGAGGCAGGAGAAACGAAAAAAGCCCTGGAAATCTTTCAGGAAATAAAGAAACAGGATCCCGACGAGGCATACAACACCTACTATCTAGCCAAAGCCTTACAGCAAAGCGGAGAACCAGCGAAGGCAGTTCTTATCTATGAAAATCTGACAGAACGCATGCCAACCTATGCAAAACTCTACCAAGAGATCGGAAAAATCCGAGCCGCCCTTGGGAACACAGCCCTCGGACACTACAATCTCGCCCTGTATCAATATTATGAAGGATCAAGCCTCTCCGCCCGCTATCACCTCGATCAGGCGCTTAAAGGCCTCTCCGAGAGAGATCCTCTCTTGCCCAAGATAAAAGAACTGAAAGATAAAATCGTCCGAATCGACAAGATGTGAGCGCGGAAAAGACAACCTTGGGTGGCTAGGGAAACGACGGGAAAGGCACGACACTACTGCTTGCGGCTACGGAGTTTACGAATCGCCATCACCGCAAAATCACGAAATAACCGGGTTGCCTTGACTCGATTTGAATCAAGTTTTGGCCTGCCTTTTTTTCGGTCAAGATAGATCAAACCGATGGGTTTATCATCAAGGCAGATGGGAAAAAGATACACGGTCCGGTCTTTAACAAAGAATTTAAGGCTTTCAGGGAAGGCATCCGGAGTGTTAGGAGGAATGGCCATGTCCTTGCACGCCTTGAGAGACTTGGGAATGATGTAATCACTCGGGGCGAGATCGTGTTCAAACCGAGCGATTCCAGCCGGATCAATATCGCCCAAGCCAAACCGGCCAACCAAAACCCGGCGGGTTGGTTGCACGCTGATCACGGCAAGAAGCACCCTGTCAAAGCCAATCCCCCGGTAAAGCCCCTCCAGCAGGTTGATATAAAAATCATTGAGGTTGAATGGCCCCATGAGCGTCTCGGTAATGTCATGGATGAAATCGTTGATGGATTTATCCGGACTGGTCGGCAGCTCATCCAAATCCTGAATACCTGTTCCTTCCAAGACAGGTCCTTCTCCTCGAACGGACTCCACCCCGGCTTCAACTTTCTCACTTTTCTCTTTCTTCTTTCGCGCCGCTTTTGCCGGCTCCTTCATCGCCTCATCTAACCCACGAAGGCGACTGCGCATTTTCAGCTTGGACAGTCCATAGCGAATGGAGTCTGAAATATCCTCAGAAGCATCGACTGTCTTGTTGACCCGTTCCACAGCCTCTTCCGTGTTCACGGAGAGCATATCGCCATACCGACTGACGAGACCGCTTATCTCCTTTTCATCGCAGACATACTCAATGAGTTTATTGGAAAAGTTTGCAACATTTTTCAGATATCCCAGAGTATCGTAAGTGTTCTGGGGATACGGAGGATCAGGATCCATGGACGCGCATATCTTGTCGGACAAATTCCAAAAGGTTGCAACTTCTACCCCTATCTGGTCGAAAGTCAACCCATCGAGAATCTGGCGGGTAGCGGCATCCTCGGACATACCTCCTGCCACATTTTCTTCAATCTCCCGGGAGATTTCCGGCATGTAAAGACAGACAATAATCTTGCCAAGATTATGGAGAAGTGCGCAAATAAATGCTTCTTCAGGCACAATGTTGAGATTTTTTTCAACTGCCAGATCTCGGGCCTGTAAAGCGCTCAAAAATGACCGAGTAAGAAGTTTACTTATCCCCTCTTTTTCAACGCCGTTTTTGACAAAATCCTCAAACAGGGCGATACCCGTGGCAAGATCACGTACTGCGTCAAAACCAATTATTGTGACCGCCTTGGATATGGAATTAACCGGGCGACCGAGGGAGTAATAGGCAGAGTTGACCACCTGCAAAACTTTATTAGTGAGGGAATAATCCTTGAGAATTACTTTGGAAAGCTCATAGCCTGAGCTCTGACTACTGTGAGTTAGGGAAATTAACTCCTGAACATTATGAGACATGGCCGGGAGCTCGCCCATGTTCATTTTTGCAAATATTTCAGCAAGTTTTCCGCTTGACGCCGGTGAAGTCTCATTCATGATTTTTTTTGTAACCACCCAAGATTCAGAAAACCCATACCCCAGCATTTCTTGCCCTTAACGTACCACTATAATTATACAATATTTATAAAAAAATCCAAAATCGTAACGTTTTTTATTACACCCTTATGTGATATATGATACGTTCATAGCAAGCAAGTTGATTTCATGCAACTTTCCGATATAGTGTAACAAATAGTTTTTTTAGACATTTCGCCAAACAGCAGAAAGTATCCAGTATCTCTTTGTCATGTTTCCGCTCTTGCAGATCCAGGCAAACGACTGACAATAAAATGAAGTCCCCTAAAAAGGATGCGTATGCAGGACGGAACGATCAATCTTGAAGATTACACCAAATCAGATTGGACCATCATGCTCAGTGACCGGGTTATCACCCACTTCACCACCCATGAAGGCAGCAAGCTCATTATTGGCCGCAGCCCTGATGCGGATGTGGTTATCGACAACACCGCCATATCCCGACACCACACATCCATTGAACTCCGTGATGGCCGCCATTATCTGGCAGACCTAAAAAGCACCAACGGCACCACCGTAAATGGAAAAAAGATTTCTTCCAAGGTGCCGATAACGGAAAAAGACGTTGTTTTCATCGGGAAATTCCGCCTGATCCAGGCAATGGCAGATGACCAGCATGCTTCGTCATCCTACGCCACAGCCATGGATATTGATGATGAAGCAACAGTTTTTGTCAGTTCTCCCCGGCAGCAGGTCACCGCCCAACCCAACCAGACTCCAAACCAGACCACGCCCACTTCCCCAAACGAGATTTACAGGCTCATGATAATTGAAGGTAAAGCCACACCAAACACGCTTTCTCTTGACGGGAAGAGCAGTGTGAAAATCGGCAAAGACCCTTCCTGCGACATGATCATTCCGGGCTGGCTTGTCAGCAAGACCCAATGCTACGTGGTGAGTAAAAAAGACAAATATTACGTCGTGCCCCAACGATCGTGGGCGAACACCAGACTTAACGATGTCATTATCAAAGAAGAACGCCTTCTACGCAAAGGCGACACCATCCAAATCAAGAGCGTGAAAATCAGGTTCAGTTAATCTTCCGGATGCTTTCCAGACTCTTTGACCAAATAAATAAGTGGAAGAAAGGCGCCTTCCCCGGCATCCCAGGTGATGTCTCCGCCCAAACCAAGCCACAACTCCTCTCTCCTGAAATGCCTCAGGTGCCTGTCTGGGCCCCCGGTGATACCATTCTTAACCGGTATCATATCGAACAAATTATGTCCGGCTCCATGGGGAATGTATACATTTCCGAACATCTCGGCTGGAAAATAAAGGTCGCGATCAAAGCCCCCCGCCCTGAAGTCCTTGCGGACCGCGAGGGCATGCAGCGAATACTCAAGGAAGCTAACAGCTGGGTTCGAATGGGTATGCATCCCAATGTCGCCTCCTGTTTTTACGTTCTTGGCATCAACAAAATCCCCCATCTTTTCATTGAATACATCGATGGAGGAAATCTTTCCGACTGGATTAAAGCTGGTCGTTGCAGGAATCTCCGCACTGCCCTGTCTCTTGCTATTCAATTCTGTCACGGCATGGAATTCACCCACCAGCGTGGTATTATCCATCGCGATATCAAACCTCAAAATATCCTAATCACCAAAAATTCCTTATTGAAAATAACTGATTTTGGCATCCTCCTTGCCCATGGAGATAAGGAAAATGGAGATGGCCAAATTCCTGGCGGTGACCCCGCAGATCATGAAGCTACTGTCGGTTTTCGGGGAACTCCTGGCTACGCATCCCCGGAACAACTGCGCAACGCTCACGCAGTTGACCTGCGGACGGATATTTTCTCCTTTGGCTTATGCCTTTGGGTCATGCTTTGCGGCAAGAAGCCATTTATCAATAACGCTGTTGAACATAAGATACCCACCCCAACTGCCGCGGCCCCGGATATCAAATTCTCCACAGCGCTTAAAAATATTTTACGCAAAAGCGTTGCCTTCAATCCAGACGACCGCTATCACAATTTTGCCGAAATGCGGGAGGCCCTGAACGGAGCCTATACCGAGGCCTTTAACACCGCATGCCCCTATGCGGAACTCAGCAACATCGATCTCCGAGCAGACGGCCTTAACAACAGAGCCGTCTCCCTTTTTGAACTGGGGGAAAGTAGAGAAGCTGCCGCATGCCTCAACAAAACCCTTGAAATCAATGAGATGCTTCCCGAAGCAGTTTACAATATGATCCTGCTCAACTGGCGCTCGGGAACAAAAGTAGGGAAAATTATACGTCAGATTGAAACAGCCAAAAAACGCGGGGTCAATACGCCATGGCTCACCGAAATGGAGGCTGCGGTCAAACGCAGCATGGTGGCTGACAAGGTAGAGCTTGAAAAACAGCAGTTTCCAGAATTCCGACTGTGTACACCCAAAAACTCCCTGGAAATTTTCCGAGAAGGGCAACTCCATCTCTCTGTGCAGCGCAATATCCTCGATCATTTGGAAAACAAGCGTTATGCCTCTTGCCATGACATCCTAATGACGGCTTGGAAAAACAGCAGCTACAAAAAAAACAAAATTTTCAACATGGTCTACGATAGACTGCTAGGGGTTAGCGTAAAGAAGAATGTACTGGGAGTCCAGCGTTTTCTCACCCTAAAAGGCGACAAAGGGCCGACAACACATCTTGCCCATATCCCGAATACAAAAAAATTTGTTGCTGCCGGTCCTGCGGGAAAAATAATTCTGCACGATCTGGGCGCCTCATCACAGCAGGGCATTGTCTTGGGGCAAGATGGCAGCCCCATTTCAGCACTTGCTGTCTGCCCCCTGGGAAAATATCTCGCCGTAGGCACCCAAGATGGAACCGTCCGCCTTTTTTCCACTAAAACCGGAACTCTGGAATCAAGCGAAACTGCCCACAATGGCCCGACGCATGCTTTAGCCTTCAACAACGATGGCCGCTACCTTGCCTCTGGCGGAGCAGACGGCATCATGAAAATACGCAAACTTGGTACCGGTCCAGAAATGACCACCTCTATCAAAGAAGGCGGTGCTATCCGTGTCATTACTTTTACCACTACCGGCTTAAATCTGGTAACCGGGAGCGAAGATGGCTCTGTCCGCTTTTGGGACCCAAACGGAAAAGAATGCACAAGAATTATCGAAGCGCATGCTATGCCGGTGATTGCCCTGGAAAATTCGTTTGATGGCCAGCGCTTTATCTCCGCTGGCACCGACCGTCATCTGAAAGTATGGGAGCACAAAACCGGGCGTTGCCTCAAATCGATCAAAGCCCACGACGAGACCATTTCATCCGCTTTGTATCTTCAGGATAACCAGACCCTGATTTCTGGCTGTGAAGATGACATCATCAAACTCTGGGACAGCAATAGTGCCGAATGCATTGCCATTCTTGACGGTAGAGGCGATGGTATCTTCAGTCTTGCCCACGGACCAAAGCCCCACACTTTTCTTGCAGGAAGAAAAGATGGGGCCATTGTTTTCTGGATGGTAATCTACCAACTTGTTTTTGAGTAATTTCCCCGACCGGGAATTCAACGGAACCTTCATGATATTTGGTTTTTTAAAGAAAATCTGCAAAAGTAAACCCAGAAACATCTCTTTTTATGGACGCACGGACACCGGAATGGTCCGTGACCATAACGAAGACAGCTTTTGCTCTCTCCGCAATCGGCGCCTTTTCGTGGTCGCTGATGGCATGGGCGGTCATAAAGCAGGCGAGATCGCCAGCCTTCTGGCCATCGAATCCCTGCTCGAATTTCTTTCGGAAGAAAAAATCAAAGAAATACGAGGCAACGATGATGAAATTCACCACAGTATGCTGGCAGCCTTCAGTCATGCCAATCAGGCCGTAGTAACCAAAGCCGCCACCGATGAGACTATGCAGGGCATGGGCTGCACCATGGTTGCTTGCCTTCTTGACGAAAACCGTCTCCACACCTGCCACGTCGGAGATGCACGCTGTTATCTCTCTGAAAATGGCAGACTAAAACAGATCACCACTGATCATGCCTCTGTGACCTACATCCACAAAACAGATGCCAACAACAAAGAGGTTCAGGTCCCTCGCCATGTGGTAACCAGAGCCATCGGCTTTCTTTCCCATGACGAACCTGAATACCACATAAACATTTTACGCCCTGGAAGCAGAGTACTTCTCTGTTCCGATGGCCTGTGGAATATGGTTGACCACACCCGGATCGAGCAAATTCTCCTCAATGCCTCCTCCCCAGAAAAAGCCAGCGAGGCCCTGGTCACGGCTGCCAACGAGCAAGGCGGACGGGACAACATCACTGCTCTGGTAATTTTCTATTAAAGGGAAATACAATGTCTCTCGAGCACAACGCCCCGAACACCCTTGAAGATATCGCCGCCGACCTTACTGCATTGGCCCGCGACCTAGCCCAGGGAAAATTTCGGGTTGGCAGCCGGTTTGTCGCTATCGGCAACCCATTATTCATAAAAACCAAACAGAAAATCACGGGCAACACCGCATATTGCACCCTTTCTTTTCAAGTACCCTTACTGGATTCGAACAATGATTCCATGTCAACTGACGACCCAAAACATCCCTCGGAAAAAAGCCGCGAGAACAAACATGACAAGGGGTTGCGATTGCAGGGGCACCCGCCTGAGGGAAAAAAAATAAAAAAAAATATTTCCACCCTCTGGAAAACCATTTCCAGAAAACTGGAACAGGGGCAGGCTCCCACCCTTGCCGAGGAGAAATCCCTTGTTTCCGCCTTTGAGAACTATACCGTTTTCTCAGAACCGACCTGGCATGAAGACTGGCTTGCTTGCTTCACAGCCCTACGGGAAGCCCTGATCTGTGCGCGAAAAGGAGATATACCCAAAGCTTTGGAATATGCCGCAGAAGTGAACGCCCTCACCAAGACCTGTCATAAAAAACATAAATAGCATTTCCCATGAACCCCTTTGAGATTGTCAAGCGAACCCCAAAGAACAATTGCGGCCAATGCAGTTACCCAACCTGCCTTGCCTTTGCTGCAGCTGTCGCCAAAAGTGGTGAGGCCTTTGGCAAATGCCCCTATCTTGACACCACCGGCCTGGATGTTGTGCAAAAACAAGGCCCTGCTCTTGAGGACCTTCCTGGGCAACGCGATCTTACCCTTATCGAGCATCTTAAAGACAAAATATCCGCCCTGGATTTTGCCCTTATTGCTGCTCCCTTGGGCGCCACCCTCTGTGGCGAGAACAAGCAGACGTTGTCGTTTCAATTTCTTGCCCAAGAGGTGCTCCTGAGCCGGCATGGGATTCTCCTCGACGGCTGCCCCCCAAATGATCCCAGAGACCAGATTCTGATCTACAATTATGTCCACTCCCAGGGCGGAGCTGATCCTACCTTGGACTGGATCGGACTGGAGACCCTGCCAAACTCCATTTCCAAGGTAAGAACCCTTGCCACCTATTGCGAAAACCGCTTGGCCGAACTCTTCACCCATCTTCCTGTCGAGACAATCATTTCGGCTTGCAACCGATTAGGAGGCGTTGCGCACCCAGCGCCATCCGCCACACTCGGCTGCATCATCCCGGTCCTGCCTAGAATTCCACAATATCTTGTCTACTGGGCGGAAGAGCCAGAAGACGGATTTCCCGCCAAGGTCAAGGTTCTTTTCGACCGTCAGGTTCTGAATTTTCTTGACCTAGAATCCCTGATCTTTTCGGCGGAACGCCTGGCAGACCGCCTTACCATTCTACTGACATGAACAACTCAGAGTATTCCAGCCTCTAAACGCCACACGTCCTACCACACGATCAGCTGATGACATTCCAGCCAATTCCTGTCATACTGCCTTTTCTGAACGGCAAAGACTATACCTCTCACCATAGCCAGATAAAGAGTCATGCCCCGACAACCTGCCCCTCACATCGCCCCCCTTGCAGAACGGTTGCGTCCGCAAACAATAGACGATTTTGTCGGACAAAAACAGCTGCTGGGTGAGGATAAGCTCCTTAAGCGGCTCATTCACCAGAGATACCTGCCCTCCCTGCTACTCTGGGGCCCCCCTGGTACCGGCAAAACCACCCTGGCCCGGATCCTGGCCCAAACAACTGGCGCTGATTTTGCTTTCTTTTCCGCAGTTCTGTCTGGGGTCAAGGAGATTCGGGAAATTGTTGCCCAAGCCCAAAACGCCAAAAAAGAGCGCAACGCCGCCACCATTCTTTTCGTCGACGAGATCCATCGCTTCAACAAAAGCCAGCAGGACGCCTTTCTTCCCCACGTGGAAAGCGGCCTATTGACCCTCATCGGCGCAACCACCGAAAATCCCTCTTTCCACGTTATCGCGCCCCTCCTCTCCCGATGCAGGGTTCTGGTCCTTGAGCCATTGACCACGGATGATCTGCAAACCATTATGCAGCGGGCCATCACAGACAAAGAGCAGGGGTTGGGTTCTTGGCAGATATCCCTGGAACCGGAGGCTGGAGCACACCTGGCCCGGATCGCGGACGGCGATGCCCGCAGCCTCCTGAACAGCCTGGAAATCGCCGCCAATCTCGCCGAACCGGATGCCACAGGCAAACGGCAGATAACCCTGGCCACGGTGGAAGAAGCTATCCAGCGCAAAAGCCTGCGTTATGATGCGGACGGCGAGGAGCATTACAATCTGATCTCGGCTCTGCACAAAAGCCTGCGGGACAGCGATCCGGACGGAGCCCTGTACTGGTTGTGCCGGATGCTCGCCTCTGGGGAGGAGCCCCTGTATGTTGCCCGGCGCCTGATCCGTTTCGCCTCGGAGGATATCGGCAACGCAGACCCCCAAGCCCTCATGGTTACCATAAACGCCAGAAACTCTTACCAGACCCTGGGCAGCCCGGAGGGAGAACTGGCCTTGGCTCAGGCCACCACCTATCTTGCCACCGCTCCCAAAAGCAATGCCGTCTATGCCGCATATAACGCGGTGATGCACGACATCCGGCGCACAGGGAGCCTGCCGGTCCCGCTCCATTTGCGCAATGCCCCAACCGCGCTGATGAAGGATCTCGGCTATGGCAAGGGCTACCAATATGCCCACGATGATTCCCATGCCCTTGTGGATCAGCATCATTTGCCGGCTGAACTTGAGGGGAAAACCTATTATCAGCCCACCAACCGGGGATATGAAGCGGTCATCCGGGACCGGTTGGGCAAATGGCGGCAGCTGCTACGGGATCGAAAAAAATAACCCGATTGACCCTCTTTCAGGCAATTATTAGTTTAGGAGCACATGACCACAATGAATAAACAGGCCACATTTCTGCTGCTTTCCTTTTTTGCCCTGCTCTGCATGAACACACCCTCATTAGGGGCACCCTCAAGAAGAGGTGCTGACAAGCCAAAACAACATGCTGGGACACTGCACAATCTGACCATCTTCTTTTCCAATGATGTACGAGGAGAAACAGAACCGTGCGGCTGAAAAAGTAACCAATTGGGCGGTCTGCCCAAAAAAGCGCAGCAGCTTGAAGCCGTACGGGGAAAAAAATCTCCGGTGCTGGCCTTAGACAGCGGAGCATTACTTTTTAAGGATGAAAAATTCCCGCAGGATCAGCGCGAACAACTCACCATTACGGCACAGGGACTTGTCGCAGCCTACAGCAAGATGTCTTTTACCGCCGTTGGCGTTGCCAGACAAGATCTCGCAGCAGGCCTCCCCTTTCTCCTCGCTGTCCAGAAAAAAACAAATTTCCCTTGGCTGAGCGCCAATCTGCTCAACCGCACCGAGCGAAAGCCCTGGTTCAAACCGCACACCCTGATCACAATAAGCGGTCTGCGAATCGCGATTATCGGCCTCACCGCTCAAGGGCCCGACTCTATTTTTACGGAAAAAAACAACGCGGTCATTGCTCCTTGGGAAGAGATTTTGCCCAAAGAAATCGCCCAACTCCGTGACCAAGCCGATATGACCATTCTGCTTTCCAGCTTTCCTGCGCCAATAAACCGGAAGATTGCGGAGGCCCATCCAGAGATTCACCTGATTTTACAGGGTGGAAACAGCCAAGGAAACAGCCCCCCGGAGCGGGTTAATAATACCCTGATCACTCAGGTGGAAGCCCAAGGCAAATCAGTGGGCATTCTAGAAGTGCAGTGGAACGCACAAACCAAGAGATGGGCAGAGCCCGGTTCCGAAAATTTACTGGCAGACAAAAAAAACGAAATGGACCGCTTGGGATGGCAGATCAACCGCTACCTCCGACATGGCGATCCGGAACAGGCATTCAAGGACCAGCCCGAGGTTCTTGCCGCATATAACGACATGCTTGCAAGACGGAAACTGCTGGAAGAAGAAATTGTCCGCCTCACCACCGCGCAGAACGCACGGGATGCGAACAGACAGCAACTCTCCTCATACAACAACCATTTTGAAGCCATGCGTAAGGAACTTCCGGACAACCCGGCGATCCGAGCCATTGTTGATGCAACCACCAGCGAGGTGAACCGGATCGGCAAGGTTGCGGTACAGGCGAGAATCTCAGGGATTAGCAGCCAGCCCCACGAAGGGCCTACGGCAAATTACGCCGGCAGCACCGCTTGCACCAGTTGTCATGCCCCCCAGTTTGCAAAATGGCGCGGCACCCAACATGCTACGGCCTATGATACGTTGGAGGCAAAGGGGCAACAGTTCAATGTGCAATGCCTTCCCTGCCACATCACCGGCCCTGCCTCCCAGACAGGACAAGAAATGCTCGCCCTTGCCCATGACCTGCGCCAGGTCGGCTGCGAATCCTGCCATGGCCCGGCCCGCGCGCATACCCTTCAGCCAACGGGTGCCAAAGCTGGCCAGCCAACCATGGCCACCTGCCAACTCTGCCACACCGGCGGACATGATGACAGATTCAACTTTTCCGAGGCGCTCTCCCGCCTTCGCTGCGGCTCCGACTGACACACTGACTTTTGGGCATAAAAAAGGCCAGGAGACATGCGTCTCCTGGCCTAAAATCATTGCACAACGCGGCAGTTACTTCACTTCTTCAAAATCCGCGTCCACCACATCGTCATCATCCTTCTTTGCCCCACTGGCCTGCCCAGCGCCCTCGGCACCTTCCCCAGTCTTGTCCTTTGTGGCTTGAGCATACATCATCTCAGCCAATTTGTGGGAGGCCTGAGTCAAAGACTCAAGACCCTTCTTAATCGCCTCCACATCGTCGGACTCCATGAGTTTTTTGAGACTATCGATCTCGACCTGGACCTTGTTCTTGGTCTCACTGTCAACCTTGTCAGCCAGATCCTTCATACTCTTTTCCGTGGCGTAGATCATGGAATCAGCCTGGTTCTTGGTTTCGACCAACTCCTTACGCTTGCGGTCCTCATCGGCATGGGACTCGGCGTCCTTCTGCATCCGCTTGATTTCTTCTTCGGAAAGACCGCTGGAGGCGGTGATCCGGATGGATTGCTCCTTGCCGGTGCCAAGGTCCTTAGCAGAGACATGGAGAATACCGTTGGCGTCAAGATCGAAGGTGACCTCAATCTGTGGCACCCCGCGAGGAGCCGGGGGAAGATCAGTCAATTCGAAACGGCCGATGGTTTTGTTGTTTGCCGCCATCTCACGCTCACCTTGGAGCACATGGATGGAAACCGCAGGCTGGCTGTCTGCGGCAGTGGAGAAAACCTGGCTCTTCTTGGTGGGGATGGTGGTGTTCTTCTCGATAAGCTTGGTCATCACCCCGCCCAGAGTCTCGATGCCCAGGGACAGCGGGGTAACGTCGAGGAGCAGCACGTCCTTGACATCACCCTTGAGTACCCCACCCTGCACTGCAGCGCCGATGGCCACAACCTCGTCCGGATTCACACCCTTATGGGGATCCTTGCCGAAGATCTCCTTCACCTTTTCCTGAACCTTGGGCATCCGGGTCATGCCGCCGACCAAGATCACCTCGTCGATGTCCGCCGCACTGATCCCAGCATCCTTCAGGGCAATCTGACAGGGCCTTACCGTACGCTCGATCAGATCTTCTACCAGACTTTCCAGCTTGGCCCGGGAGAGCTTCATCTGCAAATGCTTGGGTCCGGAGGCATCCGCTGTGATAAAGGGCAGGTTGATGTCGGTCTCCATGGTGGTGGAAAGCTCCATCTTCGCCTTTTCCGCCTCTTCCCGCAACCGCTGCAAGGCCATATTGTCGGTGCGCAGATCAATACCCTGATCCCGCTTGAACTCATCGGCAATCCAGTTGACGATGCGCATGTCAAAATCTTCGCCGCCGAGAAAGGTGTCGCCATTGGTGGATTTCACCTCGAACACGCCATCGCCGATATCCAATACGGAGATATCAAAGGTGCCGCCGCCCAGGTCGAACACGGCGATCTTTTCCTCGCCTTTTTTATCCAAACCGTAGGCTAGGGCTGCGGCTGTTGGCTCGTTGATGATCCGCTGCACATTGAGACCAGCAATTCGGCCCGCGTCCTTGGTGGCCTGGCGCTGGGAATCATTAAAATAAGCAGGCACGGTGATAACCGCATCGGTAACTTCCTCACCGAGATATTCCTCGGCGGTCTGTTTCATCTTGGTAAGGATCATGGCAGAGATCTCGGCAGGGGTCATAACCTTGCCGTCAACCTCAACCGCTGCGTCGCCATCTTTACCGTTGACGATCTGAAATGGGCTAATTTCAATGCTCTTTTTCACTTCCGCATCACCGAATTTACGCCCGATAAGCCGTTTAATTGCATGCAGGGTGCGGGTAGGATTGGTCACCGCCTGGCGCTTAGCAACCTGCCCCACCAGCCGTTCTCCGCTGTTTGAAAAAGCCACTACCGAAGGCGTTGTCCGGTTGCCTTCCACATTGGCAATAACTTTAGGCTCACCGCCTTCCATTACCGCAACACATGAATTTGTTGTTCCCAAATCAATACCAATAATTTTTCCCATCTAAACTCTCCTTACATAAAGGGATGAAGCATCCTTGTTATTCTTCAACGTTACCCTTTGAAACGACGACCTTGGCCGCCCGGATAAGTCTGTCCTTAAACATATACCCCTTCTGATACTCCTGCAGAATCGTATTCTCTGGCACCTCAGCACTGGGTTCCATGGCCACGGCTTCATGAAAATTGGGATCAAAAGGCTGCCCCGCCCCAGCCAATGGTTTTACCCCAAATTTTTCCAGGGTGTTGAGCAACCCCTTGCAGGTCATTTCCACCCCAGCCAGGAGAGCCCCTGCATCAGGGGAACACTTGCACTGCTCGACGGCACGTTCGAGATTGTCCAAGGAGGGGAGAATCTCCCGCAGGATGGATTCTTCCGCATACTTGAACGCTGTTTCCCGCTCACGCTGCATTCTTTTCCTGAAATTATCCTGCTCCGCAGCCATGCGCAGCAGCTTGTCCTCCAACTCCAGGTTCTTTTCCAGAGCTTTTGCCAACTGAGCGGAGACATCTTCCGTCTCGGCCTGCTCTCTCCCCGAGCTATCCTGCTCAAGCCCTTCTTCCGTATTTTCTTCTTGCTCAGCCACCCGTATCTCCTTCCCGACGCAACAAACCCATTGGGGATGTATGAATCGAACTGTATCTTATTGCAATAACTTGATTTTTCCAAACAATTTCAAGTTCGTGTCCAATAATAAGTATGCTCTTTTTCATTGTCAAGACAACCGGTGGGAATTGTCGATTACCAAAGAATTCGGACCAACAACACATACACCGCGACAACTATCTGTTTTTATGCATTTAAAACGCAACAACACCCCTTATTCCAACGACGACGTGTTTCCCTATGTGAAAAAAATTTTAGACATTCAAGAATTCACCGATAATGAGAGTAGCCGCTATTCGCCAATATTTTGCAACACCAGGACCAAAATCAATGCGCCTCGGAATAGTTATTCCCCTCTCTTTGTTTGTCGCCCTGCTTCCCTTGGCCAGCGACGCAGATATGCGTCCAATCAAGAAGCTCCGGGCAGGGCTGCCCCCCTATGCCGTGGCAGAGAAGATCGTCCGACACAATGAGCAGGTTGTAGCCAGCAGGCCGGCAGACGAGCCGTTACAGACGCCAGGTACGCCGCACATGACCTGGCTGGCGGATTGCGATGCCAGGGTGCAACCAACACTGTTCTATCCTGACCCGATTGACACAATTTATACGGTTAGAAATCCCGGCAATCAACTCTCCCTGTCCGCCGGAGCTATTGACTACGGGGTCAATGAACTCCTCACCCCTGTTCTGCTTATCACCGGCAATACCAACAGCGACAGCATCCGGCTTTTCGCAAAAGGGTATAACCATCTGGGACCGGACCTACGGCGTGACCTGGATGGCCTGCGACTGCCTTTGGGGAAAAACACAACAGGCCTTGGGGTAGGGGCACAGACAGAGCCCCTGCTTGTGGAAAAGAATGTTGATTTCCAGGTAGCCACAGCCATAAAACGGTACGAACAGAGAATAGAAAGCGGCAGGCTGGTGGTGATCGGGGCGGTGATCGACCTGAATAACCAGTACGGACGTGGACTCAATCGCCTGATCATCATCAACATCAACGGAGAAACCGCCCCGGAAAAATTACGGGCCATGCACCATCTCATCAGACTGGACAAACGGTTGCTTGACTTGGTTGGCCGCAAACCGTGGGAAGAGGCGAATGAGGAGGGCAAGGCCACCATCGTCCCGAGCAAGCCAAAGCACAAGAAACCCACCCAGAAGAAGAGTGCCAGAAAAAAATAACGCAATAGCTTCCGCTGTTCAAATTCTCCCATGACCAAAGCACAAAAAAAACCCCGGACAGAAATTCCGTCCGGGGTTTTTTCAAAACAACAACCTAGATATTCAGCACATTAGCAACCAAAAGCCTTCTGCAACGGCGGAACGGTTTGTTTCTTGCGGCTCATCATGCCGTCAATCCACATGGAGTTGCCTGCAATCTTGCCACCGAAAGCCTGCTCAATAACAGCGGGCTCATCGGAAACAACCAGCAAATCGGTGCCCTCTTTCACAACGTCGGTGAGCATGAACAGTACAGAGTGACGGCCATCTTTCTTGAGATCCTCAAGAGCCTTATAGAGATCGGCACGAATTGCGGCAACCTGATCAAGGGTGGCGAGTTCAAGCTGGCCAATACCAACCTTCTTGCCGTTCATGTCAAAATCCTTGTAGTCGCGAAAAACGAGATCCTTCATCGGCACACCGTCGATGGAAGACTTGGCCTTGAGCATCTCCATGAAAAGGGCATCGGTATCGGCAACCCCGGCAATGTCTTTCAGGGCGGCAACCGCAGCCTTATCAGGGGCGGTACAGGTGGGGGACTTGAAGTTCACGGTGTCGCTCAGGATAGCGGAAAGCATAGCGCCAGCAATATCCTTGGGCAAGGCAACGTTATTGTTCTTAAACATCTCGTACAGCACGGTGCAAGAGCAGCCAACCGGCTGGGCATTGAATACGATCGGATTGTTGGTGGTGATATCACCGATCTTGTGATGATCAATAATGGCGATAATCTCGGCATCCTTGATATTTGCCGGAGCCTGACCGATATCACTGAAATCGACCAGAGCAACCTTCTTACCTGCAGCGTCCATCATGGTCTGGGGTGCGGCAAGACCGAACCTTTTGAGAACGGTGGTGCTCTCGGGGTTCAGCTTATCTGCCTCAATCTGCATGCAGGCAATGGCGTCAGTGCCAGTTGCCTTCAGGTAATGGGCGAAAGCAATGGCGGCGGCAACAGAATCGGTATCGGGATTTGAATGGCCAGTAACGCAAACAGACATGGTGATCCTCCTTAAAATTTTTTATAAATCAAAAACATCCGGTTATGATTCCAGAACAAAGACCTTTCTGGGATCATAAAAAATATGCGCACTTCCTACGGAATGCTCAACACCTTATGACAACTAAAACGCGCAAAGAATAGTGCTATTAGAATAGAGAGTCAAGAAGAAAGACGCGATAAACAGAGACAATCATACCGCATACCTTATATCGATTTAACATACTAATATTACGTTCTAATTCAGACAGACAGAGATCCACCCAGGTTTTATCTTGCTCCGCCCTCCCTTTTCATGTAACAATTCCAAAGAGAGGTAATTTCTCTTAAAGGCTAACCCTGTAAACAATTGAGCGCACACCATGACGGAAAAAGACGCGGCACAAGAGGCGCCCCCCCAGGTCCCAAAACGCCCAAAAATCCTGGTCGCAGAGGATAATCCCGTAGTGCGCAAAGGCTTGAATAATTTCCTGGTGAAATGGGGCTACGAACCGATCGAGGTGGACAATGGCGACGCTGCCTGGAACACCCTTGAAACCGACGCCACCATAACCCTGGCCATTCTGGACTGGAACATCCCGGGCCTCAGTGGCATGCAGGTCTGCCAACGTATCCGGATGCGCACGGACGGGCCATATGTGTACATTGTCATCTTCAGTGCCCGCAGCTCCATCGAGGAACAAGTCCTTGCCCTGGAAGGCGGGGCGGACGACTACCTGGTCAAACCTGCAAAACCCTCGTTGCTCCGGGCAAGGCTCGGGGTTGGCCTGCGGATTCTGAATTTACTGGCTGGCCCCAAGGCCGGTTCAGCCAAATAATCCCAAACACCCTCCCCGTCTCCATGACTCGCCACAAATGTGTGCTTTTTGATTTAGACGGCACACTCGTAGATAGCCTCACCGATCTGGCGGATTCAATGAATCGTGTCCTGACCCGCCAGGGACTTCCTCCCCATCCAGTACAGGCCTACCGATATTTTGTCGGAGACGGAATCACTAAATTGGTCCAACGCGCCCTGCCCGGGGAGGCTCAGCAACAAGATTTCGTCCAAGATTGCGTTCAAAAGATGCGCCAGGAATACGCCTTGCACTGGGCTGACACAACAAGACCCTATCCCGGCATTGCCGAGTTGCTCGATACCCTTGCAACCCGGGGGATACAGATGGCAATCCTCTCGAACAAACCCGACGAATTAACCCAGGAGGTTGCCAAGAGGCTTCTGCCGGAATGGAATTTTGCTACAGTAGCAGGAGCGAGGGAAACATTTCCCCGAAAACCTCACCCTGCCGGGGCGTTGCGCATTGCCAACCTGCTGCATCTTGAACCGGCAGATTTTCTCTATCTAGGCGACACCAACACCGACATGCAAACAGCGCGGGCGGCCCAGATGTTTGCCATTGGGGCGCTTTGGGGTTTTCGCACGGCGGATGAGCTAAAAGAAAATGGCGCCCAAGCCTTGCTTGCCGTGCCGATGGAACTGTGTCCGCTCCTAGACCACACTCCGTAATCAAGAACACAGCACGCCAAAGCCATGATTCTGCCCGGCACAACTTGCCCCGGGCAGGCTCCCCAGAAAACAAGATTATCAGCTAGGCGCTAAGCCGCTCCGCTTCTTTTACTTTTCGTATCTCGCAGGCAATCTGGAACGCCTTTTCCTTCCCGTTTTTATTCACAGAAACAGAAGTTTTACCCTGTTTACCAACGCGATTCACCCAACTCACTTCATACCGATTCAACTTCTCGTTAAACCGAACGCCGACAACCCCAGTGGTGGTGTTGCTCACCGTGACAAGATGTTTGTCGGTTCGAATTTTTCCGATCTTTTTCTCCATGGTATCCCGCCAGGTAAGGGCTGCGAGTAGACTTGAATAGCGCCCTCCGCATTTGCCATCGGAAAAAAACTTAGAATGCGTTGTCCCCTGAAAACGAACCCGCACATACCAGCCATGAGTCCGCTTGTCTTCCTGATCGATCCGCGCTACATCCTTATGTTTTTCAAGTATAACCTTCTTTGCCATGACCACTCACCTCGCACAGGTTCAAAACTACTGAAAATACCATGGTCAATGATTCCATTGACAACACGGCCCCCCCTGCGCCAAACACCATTTTCTCACACACGCATCGATAACAACGAATAAACAACAAGTTTTTTTGATGAAAAATCTATCTATATCCAATTAAGTTTCTTTTTGCAAGCCGTAGGAGACGGCAGCTTTTCAATTATTGACGTAAGAAATATCCCACGCAAACCCGCCACCATTTCCGTCGATATCCCTAGCATAATCGTACCCACAACCTCATTTTCTCAACAACACCCAGAACCCCGCTATCTATTCTACTGCCTTCTTCTCTTTCCGCCCAAGAGCTGGTATAAAAAAACGCTACAGAACAACACGATTTCCATCACCCCCACTTCCCTTCAACTAACACAGGCAGGCCCATGACAAGCACTGCGGAAAAATTCCTTGCCCTCCTTGAGATAATCAACCGCCTCCGAGCCCCAGACGGATGCCCTTGGGATAAAAAACAAACCCCCCAAACATTTAAGCAGTATCTTGTCGAGGAAACCCATGAACTACTCGAGGCTATCAATGAGGACAACCCAAGCCACATCTGCGAGGAACTGGGCGACCTCCTTTTTCAGGTTATTTTCCTTAACAATCTCTACCAAGAAAAAAATCTCTTCACCCTGTTCGATGTAATTGACTCCATTTCCACTAAAATGATCCGCCGCCACCCCCATGTGTTCGGCAATAAAACCGTAGAATCAGAACAGGATCTTCGCCAACAGTGGCAGACGATAAAAACACAAGAAAACGCAAAAAAGGAACAACCCAGACATACCCTGGAATCAATCCCCAAAACCCTGCCAGCCCTGCGCAGGGCCCAGCGGGTGGCTGACCGGGTAGCGCGCGAGGGCTTCGATTGGCCGAATCTCTCCGGTGCCCTCGGCAAGGTTACCGAAGAATTTCAGGAGCTACAGGATGCCTTTGCTCATGGGTCGCACGAACAGATCAGGGAAGAATTCGGCGATCTTCTCTTTGCCCTCGCGGTTGTGGCGAGGAAGGCAGATATCGACGGGGAAGACGTTCTGCACGAAGCAACGCACAAATTCACAACCCGCTTTCTCATGCTTGAAAAAAATATAGCCAGAGATGGAAAGCAAATGGTTGATCTTGACACCGACACACTCCTGACGATCTGGCAACAGACCAAAGGCGAGCCGGAATCATCTCCAGA
>CALMMG010000177.1 GCA_937868185.1 uncultured Pseudomonadota bacterium | reverse complement strand
CCTTTTCGATGTAGGTGTCCGACGAGGGGATGTACGCCTCGGGCTGGTAGTAGTCATAATAGCTGACAAAATATTCCACAGCATTCTGGGGAAACAACTCCTTGAACTCCGAATAGAGCTGGGCAGCCAGGGTCTTATTGGGGGCCATGACCAAGGCCGGCCGGCCTGTTCTAGCAATGACCTGGGCCATGGTGAAGGTCTTACCCGAGCCGGTGACCCCGAGGAGAACCTGATGAGGTAGCCCTTCCTCCAGGCCGCAACACAGGAGGTCGATGGCTTGCGGCTGGTCTCCCGCAGGAGCGTAAGCAGTTTCAATCTGAAAAGACATGGAGCGCATCTCCGAAGGCAGACAACATCAAGAAAAACGGTGGTATCATACCATATTTAGGGGTCGTCACGAAACAATCTGGGCCTTCGTGACCATTTCCTCACCGTTATCACTGCTACATGAAGATTCCCACTTTTTCACAAATACTCCCGAGAGATTCGACGCAGAGCAGAAAAAAACAATTCCACCCATGAACAGGATTGACAGGCAGCCCTGATCAGACGTATAATTTAGTATTATTTTTGGGCAATTTTCAGTACTTCCCACACATACACAGATTCAAAACATGGGGTTATCCCCGCACATCATCTCACAGATCAGACAAGACGCCGTGCATCGGAAAAGCCTGTCTCCGCCGCTGTTTTTTCTCAGCCCGCAGCCTGTGCGCCGACAAAAACATTTCATGAGCAAGAGAACCATATGACCAGGGCAAACATCCTTATTGCCATAGCAATCGCGGTTATTTCCAGCAGTATCTGGGCTTCTGTCAACCAGCCTGGGCAGGAACCCCGCTGGCCCAACCGCATCCAAGGCTTTTCCTTTTCGCCCTTCCGCGAGGATCAGAGTGCCATAGACCACATCCTGCCCACCGAGGAAGAAATCGACTCGGACTTGGCCCTGCTGGCCAAGAAAACCCACGCTGTCAGAACCTATACCCAGGAAGGCTCCTTGGCGGAGATTCCACGGCTGGCCCGCAAACACGGACTCAACGTTACTCTCGGCGCCTGGTTGACCAGCGATCTTGAGCGAAACGAGGGGGAAATCGAAACCGCCATCAGGGTCGCCAACGAGAACCCCAAGAACGTGATTCGGATCATCATCGGTAATGAGGCGCTACTCCGGGGCGATCTGACCCCGGAACAACTCATCGCCTACATCGACCAAGTGCAGGAAGCCACTGAAATTCCGGTGAGCACGGCCGAACCGTGGCATATCTGGATGAAATATCCGGAGCTCGGCGAACATGTGGACTACATCGCCACCCACATGCTGCCCTACTGGGAAGGCGTGGAAATGTCCGAGTCCATTGACTACATTGTCAAGCACATGAACATGCTGAAGCAAAAATTCCCGGACAAACAGGTGATCATTGGCGAGGTAGGCTGGCCCAGCAACGGCAGAACCCGCCAGCTGGCGGTGGCCTCCCCTGCCAACGAAGCCATCTTTCTCCGCCGTTTTCTAGCCAAGGCCGAACAGGAAAAATACACCTACTATATCATGGAGGCCTTTGACCAGCCCTGGAAACAAGGGAGTGAGGGATCGGTGGGCGCTTACTGGGGCGTATACGATGTCAACCGCCAGCCAAAGTTTCCTTTTACCGAACCCATTGTCCGAATTCCGGAATGGCGGATGCTGGCCGGCATCTCGGCGATAATCGCCATCATCACCTTCGCCTTTCTCCTGATCGACTCCAAAACCTTGCGCAACCGCGGGCGCAGCTTTCTTGCCACCATTGCCTTCGGTGCCGCCACCGGGGCGGTATGGATCGTTTACACCTACACCAGACAATACCTGAATCCGACCACCATTCTCATCGGCATCCTCATGGTGATCGGCATGATCGGGGTGGTGGTGGTTCTCCTCGCCGAGGCCCATGAATGGGCGGAGGCAACCTGGCTCTCCCAGTGGCGCCGACCGTTTACCCCGCAACACCTGGAAGATGACCAGCTGCCCATGATCTCCGTCCAAGTGCCGGCCTACAACGAACCGCCCGAGATGCTGATCGAAACCCTCAACGCCTTGGCCCAGCTGGATTACCCCCGCTATGAAGTCCTGGTCATCGACAACAACACCAAGGATCCCGCAGTCTGGCAACCGGTGGAAGCGCACTGCCAGAAACTGGGGCCCAAGTTCCGTTTCTTTCATGTGGCCCCGCTGGCCGGATTCAAGGCTGGAGCGCTGAACTTCGCCCTGGAAAAAACCGCGCCAGAGGCCGAGATTCTCGCGGTCATTGACAGCGATTACCTGGTAACCCCGGACTGGCTCCGGGATATGGCTCCCCAGTTTGCCAAACCCTCCCTGGCCATTGCCCAGGCGCCCCAGGATTACCGGGACGACGGGGAAAACCTTTTCAAGGCCATGTGTTACGCGGAATATAAGGGATTCTTCTATATCGGCATGCTGACCCGCAATGAACGCAACGCCATCATCCAGCACGGCACCATGACCATGGT